>NZ_ANOH01000428.1 GCF_000346505.1 Aporhodopirellula sallentina SM41 | reverse complement strand
AGTACTTGCCGAACGTGGACTACAACGAACAGACACCGTTCGATCCGACGGAAGTGTTCAGTTACGTGGTCGAAGACTTCGGCCCAACCCGCATCCCAGGTTCGGAAATCCCTGATCCTGACGCGGTCGGTTCGATTGATTACACGAACACCAACAACCGGTCCGCACCGAAGCAGATGACGTTGACGACCCGTGCGGTCAACGACGCCCCTCGATTTGATTTCAACGAAGGGGTGTTTGTTCTCGAGCGAGATGACCTTGGCCAGCGGAATATTACCGACTGGGCGAGCAATATCTTGCCGAGTGAGTCGACCGCGTTGGACGAATTGGCTACCCAAGGTGTGCGTTTTGAACTACAGGCCGCATTGTCATCGATCCCGGTCGGATTGTTCGCGGTTCCGCCAACTGTTACGGAAGATGGAACGATGCATTTGACGACATCCGTCGATGCAGTTGGTACCGCGGAATTGGTCTTCAACGTCGTTGACTACTCGCTTGCCAACGACCCCGGTTTCGTTTCGAAGTTTGTTCAGGTAACGACAACGGTTCATGTGCAACCGGTCAATGACGCACCTCGCTTGGATACGTCGGTTGTGCCGACTCCGGTGGACACGAACGCGAGTGTGGACGACCGCTATCAAATTGAGTCGGACGGTACCTTGGTGATCACCATGACCGAAGACAACCAAATCAACGGTGGTGGAACGTATCGGATCTACCTCGAAAGAGAAGACGCATCGGAACGTCCTGGTCTGTTGGATTTGTTTACGGCAGGCCCGCTCGACGAAATCAATGGTGGCCAGACCGTCGTGGGGCTTCCAACGACAACGTTGGATGCACAAACGTTGGCACTGACCGGGTTCCCGTCAACGACAACACAAGGTGGCACGCTCGTGCGTGGTACTGAGCCTGGAGTCGATGGTCGAGAATACCTGGACTACACGCCGCGGATGGATCAGAACTTGGACACGGTTGGGTCCGACGGATTCTTGTACACGGTGCAAGATGACGGGCAGACCTACAATCTCGGGCTGACTAGTTTTGAGTTGGGGATCCTTCGCAGTGATCCGATGACGTCGACTGGGCGTGTGAGGATTCTCCTCAATCCGGTCAATGATGCTCCGTTGTTTGAGGTGGATCCTGCTCGTGTGAGTGGCGGTGACGTTGTTGTGACGGTGACCGAGGGGGCTCCTGCTGGGGTGACGTTTAACCTGATCGCCGATCGGGCGGCTGGGCCTGTTGGGGCGACGGATGAGAACGATCCGGTAAACGGTCAGAGTTTGAGTTATGTGATCACTCCGGATCCTGCGGTCGCGTATCCCGGTGCCTTCACGACACCACCGGCGGTCGATTCGCTCGGACGTTTGACGTTCGCGGCCGGTACGGACATCTCCGGAGACTTCGTCTTCAATATCATGGCCGTCGACAGCGGTGCGAATGATCCGACCGGACGGGGAGATATCAATACCTCAGCATTGGTTCCGTTTACGATCTCGATCACGCCGGTGAACGATCCGCCTGAAGTGAAACAGGGTGAAGACGGTGTCGTTTCGGCGACGATCGCCGAGGAAGGTTCGACCACCATCACCGAAGCGGAGTTGTTAGCGGAATTCCAAGGTGGACCAACGGCACCGGCGGGTAGTGGTGCGATCGACGAGTCGACCCAAGGACTCATCATCTTCTCGGGATTACCTACCGATGGTGGACCTGCGGTGACGACGACCGGTGGCGGAACGATCACGCGAATCGGTTCGACGTTTACCTACACACCGGCGATGAACTTCGCCGGCCAGGATGCAGTGATCTATCAAATCAGCGATACCGCAACGCCGGATTCGCCGAACATCTTCGGGACTTGGTTGATCAACGTGACCCCGGTCAACGACGCACCGGACCTCGGTTCGTTGGATCTGATGCTCGGGTTGCCCGAAGACGTCGGCTCGGTGCGGGTCGATGATTGGTTCGCGGATGTCACAGTCGGACCGGCCGGGGATTCACTCGGTGGAGGTCGTGCGAGCGATGAGATCGATGGTCTCGGTGCGATCCCTGCTCAGTCGTTTGCCTCGATCACGATTCGACCTGTCGCGACCGATGATCGCTACGAAGATCTGTTCGAATTTACAGCCGGTGATCTCGATTCCGTCGTGCGACGGGATGGCGACGATCTCGTGTTTGATGTCACACCTGGTGCATCGGGAGCGGCAACCTTCGAGGTGATCGTGACCGATGATGGTGACGATAACGCACCGAATGTTGCGACCGCGTCGGCTGTTCTGACGATTACGATTGATTCCTCGAATGATCCGCCGTCGTTCGATGTCGTCGGAGACAATCCGATCAGCGTCACCGAGGGAGACCCGCTGTATGTCGAAAATTGGGCGGACAATGTTTCGGCGGGGGATACCGGACAATCGGCTCGCTTTATCGTGAACGTCCCGGCCGGTGATGAGGACCTGTTCGAGGTTTTGCCATCGATCGATGCGACCGGTGAGTTGACGTTCCAGTTCAAGGAAGAGGCCAACGGAAGCACCGTGATCGGTGTCTCGCTGACCGACGATGCGGACCCAGACGATGGGCAGTTGTTGACGAGCGATGGCTTACCGGCGCTGACCACCGCGGAAGTTCAGCTGACGATCAGCATCACTCCGGTGAACGACGCTCCGGTCGCCAATGACAATGACTTCATCACGACGGAAGACAACGTTCTGACGTTCACGATCAATGACCTGCTCGGCAACGATACGGACATTGATGTCGGTGATGAGTTGACATTGGTGCAGACGGGGACACTTTCGACAACACTCGGTGCGTTGATCACGATCAATCCGACAACGGAGACAATCACCTACAATCCGCTCGAGACGTCCGCGATTCAAGAGCTGCGTCCGGGCACGACGATTGTGGACTCGTTCCAGTATCAGGTCAGTGACATCGCGGGCGAACTGAGCAATTTCGCAACGGTTCGTTTGACGATTTCCGGAACCAACGATGCTCCAACGGTTATCGATGACGTGATCGGTTTCGATTACGAGGAAAACGCTTCGGGAGCACCTGTCGCGAAATCGTTGACGCTGGCCGGAAACTCGATCTTTGAAAACGACTTCGACATTGATACCGGTGATACGATCGATCCGTTGACGTTCACGGTAACGATTCAGCCGCTCTACGGTGAACTCCGTCAGGATGCGGTCACCGGTGAGGTTACCTATCTGCCGGGTGACGAATTCCTAACCGTGGGCGGAGGCAAGGACAGTTTTGAGTACACGCTCAGTGACATCGGTGGACCAATTTCAGGTCAACCGAGCCCTCCAGCGACCGTGCAGATTGTCACCGTGCCGACGCCGACGATGGATCCGATTCGAACGGGAACGTTCAACAATGGAACCACGCAAGGGACGGCTGTTGTCGATCTCGATGATCTGTTTGCTTCCGCCGATCCGCTCGATCTGACGAAGACGGTGATCAAGGTCAACGGTCAAAACGGTTTTGCCGAAATCAATGCGAGCGGGCAGTTGGTTTACACGCCGGACCCTGGGCATACCGGGGAAGACACCGTCACGATCGAGGTGGAAGATATCAACGGTGTGAAGAGCGGCGATGTCATCATCGAGTTCAACACGACAGTGAACGAGCGTACGAACCCGGCTGCACCGACGGACGTCAATCGCAACGGTTTCGTTACTGCTCTCGATGCCTTGATGATCATCAACCTGCTCAACGAAGGGCTCGGTGGGTCCGCCGGTGGTATTCCGATCGGTGCGATCCCTGCCGATGACGATAGTTACTATGACGTCAATGACGACGGCTTCGTAACGGAGGTCGATGCGTTGCAGGTTATCAACATGTTGAACGCGCAGGATACAGCTCAACTGTCGAGCGAGCCGATCGCCTCGGTGTCTTCATCAGATCACGCCTCGGTCGATGGCGATACGAGCGCATCGGTTTCGACGGTTTCCTCGGGAACCGCGAAAGTGGTCGGAGGTGCCGAAATCGAGGGCGAATTGGACGTGCTCGAATTGATTGCGATCGACAACGCGGCGGAGTCTGCTGGTTCGGACAATGATGATGATTCGCTCGCGGCTAACCTAGACGCGGCGATCAGTGATCTGTTCTGATCTGATCAACGGCGAAGAATGACCACGCGGCGGACAATGCACCCCAACGTCTGCCAGCAATCACCTATCAAAACACCCCCTCGGCTCATTCGAATCGAGGGGGTGTTTTTGATTTTGACAACGATGTTTTAACAGCGATGTTTTGACAATGATGTCATGCCGAGCGACAACCGGGCGCGAGGCAACTGGTCATTCGCAGACTCGCACTCGTGGTGCATCACGATCAAGAATGAGAGTTCAAGGCCGTAGCGAAAGTCGCCAGGACTTTCGGTGATACACGAGCCCATCCGAAACTCTTGGCGAGTTTCGCTACCCTAAGTCTAGGCTTTGACGCACCACTAGACGGCTTGGCAAACGGCGACCTCATGAACCGGGAGGTTCATCGGCACCGTTGCCGGAAAGTCCGTCCGCATGGTTTCGGCGAGACGTTTCCGTGCGGTGTGCAATCGTCGTTTGATCGTTCCGACGGGCGCGTCGAACCGGTCGCTCATTTCGATCAACGATTGGCCTTGCAGGTAGAACGCCCGCAGGGTTTGTTGATCCATGTCACCGAGCCGAGTCAGGCCGACCCGAACCGCTGCGTCTCGCTCTTGAGCTTCGGCGGCGGTTTGAGGCGATGCATCATCGGTGCAGGTTGCTTCCAGGGTTTCTGGATCGCAGGCCACCGAAAGACGACCGCGGGTGACGCGGTTGATCGCCATGCGGTGAACGATTTGCCGCAACCATCCGCCGAATGCTTCCGGGACTCGCAGTTGGTCGACTTTTTGCATCGCTTGGATGAAAACGTCTTGCGCGAGTTCTTCGGCTTCGTGGGCGTTGCGGACTCGCTGCATTGCCAAGGCGACAATCGCGGGCCGGTATCGTTCGAACAATTCTCCGAACGCGTCCCGGTCACCCGATTGGGCTTGGACGACGAGTTGTGCCACCGTCAACGGTGCTTGGTCGACGGCAGAGTTGATCGGCAAGATCGGAGTTTGTGTTTCAGTGTTGTACGTAATCGTCATGATGAGTTTCTCCCCCTGAGGCGAAGGGGCGTTCCAATTTTCAAACTGCCAGTGAAGTGATTCAAAGATTCGATGTAGGAAGTGCGATTGAGTCAGGCGATCTTCACTCGAACGGATGGGCTGATTCGGCCGTTTGGACCGATCTGCGATTGGGAGCCTCTTCTCTGCCTTCATGGTGAAACGACTGTCGGAACAGTCACATGGCCTGAAGGAACAGGTGTTGGGGCGCCGAATCGGATAGGGCCTATCCGTGGGTGCGAAGTTCGTTCGAAATTGACTGAAACGAGTCAGCGGTCAGGACCGACGGGAGAGGTCGCCTAGGGGCAACATCCATCGAGGCCAAGATTTATCGAGGCCAGCCCGATGAAATCGATCGAGTCAAAAAACGCGGTTTCCGTCGTTTGGGCGTTAGCCCGCTGCGTGGAATCCCGTGCCTGTCGAATTCGCCGGCATGCGTGTTCGGAGTACCGAACGGCCTTTGAATTCCATCGATTGGGGGTAACCCCAACATCGCGACTGTGACGGACACGTTAGGTCCGTCCCGCGTGAGAACGCTGAATGTTTCTCACGTCCTATGACGGCAGGGATGCTGCCGACACTGGCATGAAGAGGCTTCCAAAACATCTCGGGGCGTTCAGCATGATGAGCCGCATAGGCCCGCCAACTGGTATCCGCGAGTCTCTCGGTGAGGGTCGTAATGCGCGACACCATTCCGACGAAACCATTGCACAAGATGCCGCTGACGCGGGTCGCACGAATGACGTTCAGTTTGGAAATCAGAGTTCGCATCGGATCCTCCCGGCACCTATTGAGATGGTGCGGTTTTGGAGCACATATTGGAAATGAATCTCACGAGCCTCGGTATCAATGTCCGAGTCTCCCCCGAGGAGGTCGCTGCCCCGAATGGCAATACCCCAAAAGGGCCATCGGTGAGACGATGGTTTAGAAGACTATTTCAGCAGAAGGTTCGCGCGGCTAGCAGGAAAATTTGTAAAATTCTCAAATATGTTTTCGAGCGAGCGGATGACGTTTCGCGAAAACGAAGCAATTCACGGGGGGTTCGTCAATGTTTTCTGCTTCGATGAGGAGCCAAAACGTCGCATCGGCGGCTCGGGGGAAATTTTGGCATGGTGCGACTTTTCGAATACCGACGCCGCTGAATGTCGCCAATTCCTCGCGTAATGCCGACGAATTGACGCCCGTCGCTAGCGGGTTTCGTGCAACCAGCGGGTTTCGTGTACGGTGCCGACGGACGCAGGGGAGAGACTGCGTTTGAATCACCAAAGCTCCACTGTCGCACGTCTCGCTCATCGGTCGCGGCAATCGGTTCTGCAGGCGTGGGAGTCAGTTGCCCCGTTGGTGTTCCCACCGGTCTGCGTCCTCTGTGGAGCCGCGACCGATATGGTCGAGACAGGGGCAGAGCGTGGAACCGGGGCGGGGCGAGCTGTGCCGCCGAGGCAGTACCGAACGTTCTGCCGGGTTTGCGAAGCGTCATTGATTCAGTCGGCACCGATGATGCAGACGGCGTGCGGGAAATGCGGATGGCCCCGAGCGGCTCGAACGCCCCGCGTGCCCTCGGCCGACCGCATCGATCGCGACCTCGGTTTGCCAACCGAACTCGAGGATTCACCGGATCTCGAGGCGGCACCGGATGATGCTCCCTGCGCGCGATGCAAGAACGCCAAGCGGGCTCATCGGTTTCAACGAATCACCCCGCTGTATCGTTATCACGACGTGGCGCGGGATGCGGTGGTGGCAGCGAAATACCCTCACAACTCCGTCGTGGCTCGTGATTTGGCGAGTCGTTTGGCCGCGCGTTGTTTGTCGCGGTGGCCGGAATTGGAGGAGAAGCCGGAATCGCCGGGGAAGAATCCGGAACAAACCGAGAACCCCGCGCCGACCTCGGCTGGATCCATGGTGCGCTCGCTCGCCCGAGAGGCCGGGCGGATTGTCCTCAGTGGAAACCGTCTGCCGCCGCGAGGCGTTCCCGTGGTGACCAGTGTTCCGAGTCCGTGGCTGCGTCAGGTGCGTCGAGGCGGCAGCGGTACTCGGATTCTCGCGGAGTACACCGCGAGTTTCTGGGGGCTGCCGTATGCGGCGTTGTTGAGGGCGTGCCGATCCATTTCCAAACAAGCGTTGCTCGATGACGAGGAAAGGCGTGCGAATGTGCGCGGTGCGTTTCGAGTTCGGGCGAGGGCGAGGAAGCTGATTGCCGGCCGTGAGATCGTCCTCGTCGATGACGTGATGACCACGGGAGCGACCGCGGATGAGATCGCGGGGGTGCTGTTGGAGGCCGGTGCGGGCAAAGTTTCGCTCGCCGTCGTCGCGATGGCGTTGCGAGACGATTGACCGAGATGATTGGCGTTGCGTGGTAGAGAAAAAAGCGGATATTCGGTTCAACCCGACCGACTTTGTCGCCGTTATCGCTTTTACATCCGCGTTCACGTGCTACAGTTTTCCAAATGGGCAGATTGTGGGGTGAGCCGGATTTTGTAGTCTGGGGCTTTTCTTCACCCCGGTTTGACCGCAAACGCGTTTTAGTACCGCGTTCTTTTCGATAGCGAAACGTTTCGATACTGGACCAATCCGATCCGGCTGACTTCATGACAAACCCTCAGGACCCGCCTGCTCACGGCGAATCGCATTCGACCGCTGCTTCGGAAGAGGCTGTTTTGGTTGCTGCGCCGACCACAGCGATGGGTGGTGCCCGTCGTGCGGTGTTGCGAGGTCTGGGGGTCGTCCTGCCGCCGCTGTTAACCATCGTGGTGTTGATTTGGGCGTGGAACGCGATCGAGAACTATGTCCTCGCCCCGGTCGAAACGGGCATCCGTAAAACGCTGGTCTTGAGTCTCGCCGATATTCGCGAGAGCGTCCCCAAAGGGGCTTTGCGAGACCCTCAGTCAGCGATCGCCGAAGGCGGCAAGGGACGCGGATTCACCTATCAAGGACTGTACTACGTACCGGACCCAACCGGGCGTCGCTATCTGCCCGGTTACGTGGTTCAGGAAGTCGACAACGAGATCGATGAGTTCGGGTTGACCGCGGTCGCGCCGAATTCAGCCGCCGCCTACTGGGATCGTTACGTTCAACTGCGGTACATGCCACGATCGGTGGTTGTCCCTGTTTTCTTGATCGTGTTCCTGTCGCTGTTGTATTTCCTCGGGCGTCTTTTTGCCGGCGGTATCGGGCGATGGTTCTTGAGCACGTTCGACGCAACGATCTTGCGGATTCCGATCGTCAACAAGGTCTACGGTAGCGTCAAACAGATCACCGACTTTGCGTTTGATGATCGTCAGATCGAATTCAACCGAGTCGTGGCGATTCAGTATCCACGCGAAGGGATTTGGTCGTTGGGATTCGTCACGGGCAACAGCATGCGTGAGATATCCGAGGCGGCCGGCGAACCAATGTTGAGCGTCTTGATGCCGACCAGTCCGATGCCGATGACCGGGTTCACCGTTACGGTGCGACGCAGCGAAGCGATCGATTTGGATTTGACGATTGATGAAGCGATCCAGTTCGTTGTCAGTTGCGGTGTGGTCGTTCCGCCTCAACAACGTTTCGATTTGCCAGCGAAAGAAAACTCCGGCAAAGCGGTCATGAATGGGGCCAGTGTGAATACATCGGTTCCTGCGGGCCAGGCTCAGTAGTCGAGTCTCTGTCGACACTGGTTGCTCATCGTTTTTGAAACCGCCTTAGATTGCGGTGACTCGTTGGACGCGGTGGTTGTTGCTGTCGAGGACGTGGGCCCGACCGGAGGAGTCGATCACGACGCCCCAAGGTTGATACAACTGTCCGGGATCGTGTCCGGGCGAACCCCATACGCCGACGAGTTCACCTTCGGCGGTAAATCGTTGGATGCGTTGATTGCCGTATTCGCATATCAAAACCGTTCCGTCGCGGTCGATCGCGAGGTCGTACGGGTAATGCAGTTTGCCGGGGGATTTTCCTTCGTCGCCCCAGATCCCGATCATCTGTGGCGTTTCGTCGTTGAGGTCATACCGGACGATGCGATGATTGCATGCGTCGGCGATCCAAAGTGTCTCGCCGTCGATGACCAAACTTTGCGGCCGTAGGAAACGTCCTGGTTCTTCGCCGGTTCCGCCCCACGATGCAATGAATTCGCCGTCGGCGGAGAACTTTTGAATCCGGTCCGAGGCACCGTACTCGCCAATGTAGACGTTGCCCTGTTGGTCACTGACCGCATCGGTCACGAACGCGAACTCACCGTCGGCCGATCCACTGACGCCACCGATTTGTTGATCGTCCTGCAGTTCACCATCGGGGCTGAAAACTAACATGCGATAGTAGTGTGTGTCGGCGACGAGCAAGCGCGGTTCGGGGGGCCCGTTGGCTTCGCCGGAACCGCCTCGTTTGTCGAACGATAACCCGGTGGGGCGTCCGTTGGCGGTGTCGGGAACTTTCCAGGTTCGCAGGTGATTGCCGTCGACGTCGAACACTTGGATGCGACCGGTCGTGTCGACGATGTACAGGTTGTCATCGGGGTCGATGGTGATCGCGCGAGGTTTTAGAAAGCGACCGTCGCTGAGTCCCCGGCGGCCCCAGACGAGATCCACTGGGCTCGGCCCGCCCGTCGAAACGCAGCCGGTTGCGGGAAGGATCAGCGGAACGGAGAGAGCGGCAGCCCACGTCGCCAAACATTTTCGACGGTTGGGGCGTTCTTCGCGTACTGGATAGGCATTCGTCATCGACATAGGATAACCGACCGGCCCAGCAAACCCGAGCCTATGTGAATTCGAGCCGAACGGCGGAACAGAGCTTCTCTGCGGATCCGAACGTATCTGTAGTTTTGGGCGAACGGATCGAGTCGAATTGCAAATAGAATCCTTGGTGCTTCTCTTCCCCAAAATTCACCGCGAATGATTTACGACCTGCAGCAAACCGACGACCCGCGAGATATCGTCCACCGCAGCGTCCAAACACTCGTCGAAGGGGACATCATCGGGCTGCCCAGCGAGACGGTCTACGGAGTCGTCGCCAGTGCGCTCTGCCCGGAGGCCGTTGAACGGATCGCGGCGATGGTCAACGCGACCCGACGCGATGATTCCGATGAGGAAACCGGTTCGTCCGCGACGACGGCGGATCGACTCTCCCCCGGGATTGTGCCGGGACAACTCGCACTTTGTCTTCGCAGCAGCGATGCGGCGGGGGATTACCTCGTCCCGCGGACGAAACTGACCCGGCGGCTGAGCGAACGCTGTTTTCCGGGCCCGCTGACGCTGATTTCCGAGTGCGATCCGTCGGTTTCGGCGGCGGGCATGTTGCCCGAATCGGTATTGTCCGTCCTGCAGCGTTTTGCGGCACCGGCTGATTCCGATTCCGGGGAGTCCACGGGATCGTCGTTACCAATCGCGTTTCGGGTTTCCAACCACCGATTGCTCAGCCATATCCACCGGTATTTGTCGGCGCCGCTCGTCTGGGCTGAGTTTTCGCAGGAGGGCGGTCAAGCGATCTCGACGGCGGAGAGACTCGATGCTCATTTGTGCAGTGTTATGGGAGGCAATCCGCTGCCCGTCCTGCTCGATGACGGCGTGAGTCGTTATGGTGGTGTGGGTACGATTGTTCAAGTTACAGGAAATTCTTGGCATCTCCTCCGCGAAGGGGTGATCCAGCGAGCCGCTATGAATCAGTTTGCGAAACCAGTGATTGTCATCGTGTGCACCGGCAATACCTGCCGGAGCCCGATGGCGGAAACCCTGTTGAGAGACCTCCTGCACCGCCGATTCGGCCGTGAGGACGTCGCTCGGGTGCTTTCCGCTGGTGTGGCCGCTCAACGAGGCAGCGGGGCGAGCCCGCAGTCGGTGGAGGTCATGGGCCGCCGCGGATTGGATCTCACGGGCCACTGCAGCCAGCCGCTCGATGACCCCCTGATGTCGATGGCGGACCTGGTTTTGACGCTCACTCGGAGGCACCGGGATGCGATTCTGGCTGCGTGGCCGGATCGCAAGGACCGTGTCTTCACGCTCCGTCGTGACGGGGGGGACGTAAGTGACCCTGTCGGCATGCCGGTGGACGTTTACGAGCAGTGTGCGGATCAAATTCGGGACGAGCTGGAGAAGTGGCTCGACGCATTAGATGACGATTTTTTCCCAAAAACATCTGACACAGAATCTCTCGAGGGCCATAATGGGCCCGGTAGCAAGGACGAATCGAGCAATTCCTGAGGAGGGTTATTTTGAGAGTTGGGATAGCGAGTGATCATCGCGGGGTACATATCAAGGCGAGATTGCTGCAAACATTGACATCTGCGGGGTTCGACGTCTGCGATGAAGGCACCGATACCGCGGATCCGGTCGACTACCCGGATTTCGCGATGAAGGTTGCTGGACGCATCTCCGAAGGCGATCTGGACCGCGGGATTTTGATCTGCGGCACCGGGATCGGTATGTCAATTGTTGCCAACAAATTTCCAGGTGTCCGGGCCGCGCTGTGTTATGACGAGGTGATGGTCGAAATTTCACGGCGGCACAATGATGTCAATGTTCTCTGCCTTCCCGGCGACTTGATCGGCGAGCGTCCGATCGATGATCTCGTCCTGATGTGGTTGCGAACCGAATTCGAAGCCGGGCGGCACGGTACCCGCGTCGACAAAATCTGTGCGATCGAGTCCACGGTCAGCACCGCCGACGAACAGTCGGCGGATTGCCCGCCGGCGTCGGACGCATCGGTTTCGTCTCGCGCGTCTTGATCTGAGGCATCGACCGACTTTGGCTGCTAATCGCATTGAACCGCAACCGTTCCCTCGCTGCTGGGACGACCTGATCGGTCACCATCGCCTGCGGGAATCGATCGCCATCGCAATCCGAAAACGGAGGCTCGGCGGCAGTTTGCTGTTTGTCGGACCGCCCGGAGTCGGCAAGACTTCCGCGGCGCTGCTGCTCGCCCAAACGATTCTCTGTCGTCGCAATTCTTCGGCGGACATGAACCCCTGCGGTCAGTGTCCCGATTGTGCACAGGTCCGCGCGGCGACGCATCCTGATCTGATTCAAGTTGCCAAACCGGCCGATCGCAGCCTGATCCCGCTCGAGGCGTTGATCGGCCCGGTGGAGGCGCGGCTGCAAGAAGGGTTCTGCCACGACGTTCATATGCGTCCGATGCAAGGCGAGCGGAAGGTTGCCATTTTGCACGACGCCGATTTCCTCAACGAAGAAGGCGCGAACTGTCTTCTGAAGACGCTCGAAGAACCGCCCTCTGATGCGATCATTATCTTGATCGGAACGAGTGAGCAACGGCAGTTACCGACGATCCGTTCCCGTTGTCAAACGATGCGGTTTAGCAGTCCGGTCGGGGCCGAAGGACGCGAGTTGTTGCGTCGCCATTTGGAGGCGATCGCCGGCGAAGGGGAACCGCCACCGACGCTCAGTGATGAGCAACTCGACGAAGCGATCGAATTGGCGGCGGGCGACATGCAGGTGGCCGCGCGGTTGGCGAGCGGGCAGAGCGGTGAGATTCGTGGAAAGCTGCTCTCGCAGCTCGACACACCGGTTCCCGATCCGGTGATTGTTGCCCGGTGCATCAACGAGCACCTCAACGAGGTCAGCAAGAAAGATGCACCGCTGCGCCGCGCCGCGTTGCGGGATGTGTGTGCGATCGCGGTGCAGCATTATCGCAGCCGGCTTCGGGCTTCGGCTCGCCACGGTCAATTCGATCACGACTGTGCCCGGCGACTCGATCGGACGATCCGTGTGTTTCGCGAAATCGACCGAAGTGCCAATCTGAACACATTGATCGATTGTTATGCGGCCGATCTGACGCTGGCAACAACCGGTGATCGTGGCGCCATCGGATAGGCAGTTCCCGTTGATTGACTTCACGGGCGGAAACGCACGATGGAGCGATCCGAGGACTCATCTGCCGATCGGCGTTGGCCGCGACAGTTTTACGCGATCTCGTTTTCCATTTCTTCCGCGGCTCGTGTGAGCCAATCTTCCATCGCCGCGTGCAGGTTCTCCGAATGCCGGCGGAGGTCCGTGCGAATATCCTCAGGAACGAAAACACGTACGCGTTTGACATGGTTGTCGAATTGCCGATTCGCGAGCACAGAGGCGACCGGCGAAACGTCGCCTAGCGTCATCACGGCAGCGTTTGCCTTTGCCACGCTGCGTCCGACCACGTCGATGTTGATGTCGACTTCGAGTTTTACCGGCGGAGCATCGATCAGAACCATCGCCGGGTCGACGTCGCGATTGATCGCACGACTGATCCGCTGCGCCAGACGCCGAGAACAGGCAACGAGCCACCAATACGGTCGTCGCGCGAGCAGCGAATGCACTTCACCGCCGGATTCGACGTTGAATTCCGCGGCCCGTTTCCAAAGTCCTCTCGTCGGACCGAACAGCCCTTCGGCGAGGGCGGCACGGGCCTGTTGCGTCGGCGACGATTCGCTCTGTTTGCAAGGTTGCGCCGCCGCGGTCCGTAGACGGTGAATCCATTCGGGTTCTGACAAATGGGACCACGAAGCAATGTTTTGGAGTGAGTCGTCCGATGAAGAGTTCGTTTGCTGAGTTGCGGCGTTCTGTGATTCGTCTTCGTGCACTGGCGGGGACTTGTGCACCGGCGAGGATTCGTGCAGCAGTGAGAAAAGGACACGCTGCAGCATCGCGGTCGCCGCGCGAACGGTGTGATGCCAATACACTTCGCTGAACATCACGTACCGGCCGAAGACCATCATCTCGGCTGCCGTTCGACCCTTTTCGGTGATCGCGAGTTTGGGTTCGGTGGGATGGATGCACAACGATGCTATGATCCGCTCGGCGTCGAAGTTTCTGCCATAGGGAACGCCGGCGTGCAAACTGTCGCGTTGCAGGTAGTCCAGTTTGTCGATGTCGATCGGCCCGCTCAGGCAACTCGCGTAGAACGAAACGTCTGCAGCCGAGAGTTGGCATCCTGGTCGTTCGGGGAGCGACTTCGGTCGTAAAATCGCCATCACGTCATCGGCACAGCACGCCCAATCTTGTTCGAGACAGGAGGCGATTTCTGTTTGTCGCAGGATTTCGTCGACGCGATCTTCGTGTTTGATCGCTAGAATGTTTGACCCATCGGCACGACGCGACGACAGGTTTCCCATGTCTTCGATTGGGTGGCAGAAGGGCCAGTGTCCTGCATCGTGAACGAGCGCCGCGACGATAAACGCCTCCTGGGCAACGGATGCCTGAGAGACGATCTCGTTCGTCGGTGAATCGAACGACGCTAGGTGATCTAACAACCGAAGCGCGTTCGAGTAGACCCCGAGTGAATGTTCGAGACGTGTGTGTGTCGCGCCGGGATAAACCAACGAGACGAGACCGAGTTGGCTGATCGACGACAGATGGCGGATCGGCGCCGTGTCGACAATTCGCCGCACTCGCTGCGTCATCGGAACGTCGAGCGACTGCGGGATGCGAACACGGGATACTCCGCGTCGCAGTGCCGTAATTTCCGGTAGCATGTCCTTCACCGGTGAACGCTCGGCATGCCCGTCGAGGCTGTCGTGGGCGTTTGCGCGGAGAGACTCGCTAGCTCGGCAAACCGATCTGGTGGTTCTTCACCGGCCAAGGTCACCCCAGCAACCAAAGCTAAAATGATCACGACGGTGAAGTAGAAACCTGAATGGGTGAGGCCGTTGGGGAACTCCAATTCAAAACACGCCACCGAGGCAAACGCGCCGAGTAACACCATCACGCAAAACATGATCCCCGCGACCGTCCACGACATCTCTTTGGCGGAATCGAGCTCGAGCACATAGGCGGGAACAAACGCGTAGATGATCCACGTCGCGGCGAACAATGCCGAACAAATCAGGACGCGGTTGCGAAGTTCGACGCCCGTGTAAGGTGCCAATTCACGGTCCTGTACAAAGCTGTATCCGATCCGGGTCAGCGGCGGGGCCAGCAGGATCACACCGAGAATCTGTGCCCACAAAGGTGTCCCGCCGGTAAAGCGAAAGCCGAGTGCGATGGCGAACAAACCGGCAACACAACCCGCCGCAATGAACAGCAGGCGGTTGGTGAGTTCGGGGTCTTTGGCCTCGATTGGTTTGAGAACGCTGCGTCCGGTCGAGTCTTTCGGCGAATCATCCCGGGGGGCGTGGATGACGACCTGTTCACTGAGTTCGGGGACCTTAATCGGTTTTTTACATGCCGGACATGGACCCGATTTACCAGCGAACTTGTCACTGACTTGAAACCGTTTGTAGCAGTGCGTGCAGGTGACTTGAATCGACATTGCGACTCGCAGGGCGGAAGAGAAGTTCAGAAGGTCGGACGGAAAGCAAAATGCCGGACAGGAGGCCGCAATCGGCGGCCGTTTTCAATACCGTCGCCGCAGCAGTTTAACCCAACCACCGCGGTTCGTCGCCGGGCTTGCGTCATCACTGGTCATCATCCAATGATATCATCAGAGCCATCGTAGTTCGTGTTGCATGCCGATTCTCGTCGACCCCATGGTGCCCACAGGGTGACTGAACCTTCCCCGCCGAATCCCTCCCCCGGCCCCGAGCCGGATCGTACCGAAGATCAGGGTGCGGTCGGCCAGGCGGCGGCGCGGCGTTTGTCGATGCAGGCGACCATGCCACCGGCGGAGGTCCCCGGTGTGCGGGTCGAACGTTTTCTCGGTGCGGGGGCGTTTGGCCAGGTTTGGATCGGTCGCGACCTGAATACCGGACGTGGCGTCGCGGTCAAATTTTATTTGCACCGCAGCGGAGTGAATTGGTCGCTGCTCTCTCGGGAGGTCAAAAACCTCGTTCAGTTGTCGGCAAACCGGCACGTCGTTCAGGTGCTCGAGGTCGGTTGGGATGCCGATCCGCCTTACTACGTCATGGAACTCGTCGAAGGTGGCTCGCTCGAAGAGATGCTGCTGCAGCGTGGCCGATTGCCGGTCAGTGAAGCCGTCGAGATGTTTCAGAAAATCTGCGTCGGGCTGAACCATTGTCACGGCAAAGGGGTGCTGCACTGTGACGTCAAACCGGCCAATATTTTGCTCGCGGCAGACAACGAACCCAAGTTGGCTGATTTTGGGCAGAGTCGGATGTCGCACGACCAGACGCCCGCGATGGGAACGCTGTTCTACATGGCACCCGAACAGGCGGATTTGAATTCCACCCCCGACAGTCGCTGGGACGTTTACGCCGCCGGGGCACTTTTGTATCGGATGTTGGCCGGCAACGCGCCTCACCGCGACCAATCGTTACTCTCGCAGCTCGATACGGCAGGGTCCTTGCCGGGACGTTTGGCTCGATACCGCGAAGCGATCGCTGCGGCCCCTTCGGCGGTGGATGCGTTGTCACGTCGAGGGATCGATCGACCGCTGCGTCGTATCCTTGAAAAGACACTCGCGGTCGAGCCCAAGAAGCGCTACGCGAACATGCAGCAGGTGCTGGGCGATTTGAAACGCCGCGAAGACAAACAGCGTCGTCGCCCGCTGATGCTGTTAGGAATTGTTGGCCCTATTTTGCTGTTGTTGGCGACTTGCGTTTTCGCCATGCGGAGCATCAACCGCGCGACCGAGTCCGCCACGACGGCTCTGCGAACCGAAGCGTTCGGCAGTAACCAGCTCGCCGCTCGGTTTGCCGCACAGACGCTCGAGACCGAAATCGAACGGTACTTCCAACTCACCGAACGAGAGTCCAAACGGGACGCGTTCGAAGAACTGCTGCGCGAGACGCTCGACGACCCCGTGATGAAGTCGTCCTTGGAAGAGATTGCGTCTTCGGAAACGCCCGCGGCGGCGCTCGAAAAGGCAGACGTTCGCGATGCGATCTTGGATTCGCCGGTCCGTCACCGGCTCAATGATTATCTCGACAGCCGGCTGCAGATCTACACGTCCGAGCAAGGTCTCACCACGCACCGGCAACGACTCGCGTCATTGTTCGTGGTCGATTCATCCGGGACGATCTTTTCGATCGCGTACGGTCGGCATGTTGCGAGAGAACAAAACAGTGCGGGGCGTAACTATGCCTATCGTGCTTACTTCAACGGCGACCGTGATTTCTCGCCGGAGGAGTTGCCGATTTCGAGTGTTTCGCCGTTGCAAAGGACTCATCTCTCGTCCGCGTTCCGCAGCACCGCGACAGGCCTGTGGAAGATCGCGATCAGCACGCCGGTGCGTCTCGATCCGAAGACGCAACCGGGGAAAGTCGACGCGGTTTTTGTTGCCACGATCAATCTGGGTGATTTCGAATTGCTTCGTGAGAACGGTGCGGCGCCCAATGGGCGATCGGGCAGTCAAGTCGCAGTGCTCGTCGAGGCTCGGCAAGGAAAGTTGCGTGGGACGGTTCTGCAACATCCACTCATGGACGAACAACAACGTCAGGGTGCCACGCTGTCCGAGGAGCGTTATCAAGTCGCGTCGGAACTGGTCGATGCGTTGCTCGAAGGCGGCGATGTCGACTACCGCGATCCGATGGCGTCCGCTCCCGGAGGCGAGTCCTATGCCGGACAGTGGATCGCGGCCATGCAGCCGGTTACCTTGCCGGAAGCACCGAGCCAAATCGCGGCTCTCAATGACACCGAGGCATCGGCATCTTCATCGTCGACCGACAGCGACAACGATACTGAATCTAACGCCAAAGCAACCTTCACGCCGAAGCGGTCGACTGATTTGTTGGTGCTCGTCCAGTATCGATTGTCCGAAGTGCTCGGTCCGGTTGGTCAACTCCGCAGTTCGCTGTTTCGCGAGGGAATCGCGGCCATCGCGTCGATCCTACTGGTGATGTTTGGATTGTGGTGGGTCGTCAGGCGAATCGGCGATGACGACTCCTCCGGTGGACAGCTCGGTGGCGACGAGAGCGAGAAAACACCGAACGATGTCGAGACCATGACCGTCGCGTAGATCGGTTTTAACGTTCACTACGCGAGGGCTGATAGACTCGGTGTCGAGCGTGAGAATCAATAGCTGTGTGGGTCGAGTTTGACCTTCCCGCGGAAGATCCAGTAGATGATCACGGTGTAGCTCAACACGCACGGGAAACCGATTCCAGCAATGATCAGCATGATCTCGAGCGTGTCACGGCTGCTGCGTGCGTTTTCGAGCGTGATGCTGTAGGCAGGATCGATGGTCGACATCATGAAATTGGGAAAGATCTCCACGCTGAAGAGCGTCGCGAGAGCCAAGATCACCATCGACGAACTGAAGAACGCATAGCCCGGTTTTCCCCAATGCATCGCTCTCGGAATGTTGAGTACCGCCAAGGCGTTCAGAACGGGGACAACCCATAACCATGGGTGTGCGGAAAGGTTTTCGGTTGCGTGCGGGACGTGCCACCACGTTGCGAACGTCACGACGAGGTAGAGACCGGCGAAGACGAAGAACAACGGTGTGATTGCAGCACGCACCCGTGTTTGCAATTCGTTCTCGGTCTTCAGATACAGGTAGATCGCTCCGTGCAGCGAAAACAGCGAAACCGTCAACGCACCGACGAGCAGCGGGTACCAGTAGACTTGCCTGAGCAAGCTGCCTTCGTAGTGATATTTGGGGCCGAGTTCCATACCGGCCATCACATTGCCGCCGGCGACTCCGAGCAGAAGTGCCGCGGTAATCGACGACCCAAAGAACGCCCAGTCCCAAACTCGTCGCCACGTCGTGCTGACCACTTTGGAACGAAACTCCAAACTCACGGCTCGACCAATCAAGCATGTTAAGAGCAAGAAGAACGCCGTGTAGAAGCTGCTAAATACGGTCGCGTAGGCTACCGGAAACGCAGCGAACAAAGCCCCGCCAAACGTGACCAACCAAACCTCATTGCCATCCCAAAGCGGTCCGATCGAATTCATGACGAGGCGTCGTTCGGTGTCGTCTTTCGCGATGAACGGGTGAAGAATGCCCACGCCCAAATCAAAACCGTCCAGGATCGCGTACCCACAGAGCAGCACGCCTAACAGTCCAAACCAAATCAGTGTCAGTAGGTCGTAACTCATCGGGTGCCGTCCTCCATCATCCCGCCGGCTCGAGACGTGCCGTGGTGACCGAACGCTTCGCTCATCGACTCGGCATGCAGTTTTTGCTTGTATTCCGCGAGTTCTTCAGGCGACTCGGGGCCGTGCTGAATTTTATGGTTGAGCACAAAGATCCAAACGGCGAACAGCATCGAATAAATGACGCCGAACAAGATGATCGAGCTGAGAACTTGTTCGGCGGTCACCGACTCGCTGAGCCCATCGGCCGTCCGTAGTCCCATCATCTCCACGCCGTCTTGGACCGATGGGTAAACGATCCATGGTTGCCGCCCGACCTCCGCGGTGATCCAACCGGCTTGGTTGGCGGTCATCGCGACGACAGGCATCGCAACCATCGCCCACAGCACACCACGGCGAGTGCTGTACGATCCCCTGTACCAAAACCAACAGGACGATCCGGCAATGAGAATCATCAACGTCCCCAGTCCAACCATCAAGTGAAACGTTTGAAAGGGCAACCAAACCGGCGGACGTTCGTCTTCCGGGATTTGGTCCATGGCGGGGACGGGCTTGGTCGGGTCGTTGTAAACCATCAAACTCAGCAGGTACGGTATCTCGATTCCAAATCGCACGGTTTCGTTTTCGGTATCCGGCCATCCAAACAATGTCAGCCCGGTCGGTTCGTCGCTCGTGTGAAAGTGAGCTTCCATCGCGGCGAGTTTCGCCGGTTGAGTTTCAACCAATTTCTGCGCTGAATCGTGCCCGGTCGCCGCGGCGAGAAGCGTGAAGAGCAAAGCCGAAGGGAGTGCGATCGACAGGCATCGTTTCGAAATTTCGAGGTGTCGATTTCTCAGTAGATAGAACGAGCATACCGAGGCAACGAAAAACGCACCCAGGACAAACGCGCCGATCAACGTGTGCGTCAGGCGATCGACCGAAGACGGATTGAATACCATCGCCCAGAAATCCGTGACTTCCGCACGCGGCATCATTTCACCTTGAACATCGTGCCACACGATGTGGTAGCCCGAAGGGGTTTGTTGCCAACTATTGGCGACGACGATCCACACCGCGCTGAACATCGACCCGAGAAAAACCATCAGGGTGCTGAACAGGTGCATCTTGGGACCGACCCGATCCCAACCAAAAACAAGCACGGCCAGGAATCCACTCTCGAGGAAGAAGGCGAAGATTCCTTCGGCGGCCAGTGCGGATCCGAACACGTCACCAACGAACCGCGAGTAGGCGGCCCAGTTGGTCCCGAACTCGAATTCCATCACGATGCCTGTCGCCACGCCCATCGCAAAGTTGACCGCAAAGACGCGGGTCCAAAACCTCGCGGCGGCTTCCCAGGCGAGGTCCTTGGTTCGGAAGTACGCTAGCTCGCATAAAAAGAGTTGCAGGCCCAAACCGATTGATAACGGAGGGAACAAGTAGTGAAACATGATCGTGCCGGCGAACTGCAGCCGGCTGAGAATCTCGACGTCCATGGTTGTCCCTTTTGGAATCGTTGGGCGGTCAGAGTTGGCTACTGAGGTTTGCGGAAACGCAGCAGGTAGTTCTCTTCAAACGCAGGCACGTCGACTTCATCGACAAACTCTAATCCTGCGTTCTCGATCTCGCTCCGGAAGACTTCCTTACCTGCACGTACATGACCGAGAATGAACTCCCGCGATTCACCGGGGATTCTCTCAAAGTCAATCAGGACCAGTCGCCCGCCGGGTTTCAACGCTCGGTAGATTGACGCCAGCGATGCCGACGGAGTTTCGAAGTGGTGGTAGGTGTCGCAGATGAAGACTAGATCGACCGATTCGGTGGGCAGTCGAACCGAGACGTCCGTGCCGAGAACCGGGGTTAGGTTCACGATCCCATCGGCCGTTGCCCGGGCGGCAATGTGTTGTAGAAAGTTCGGTGAGATGTCGACGCTATACACCCAACCGTCCAGTCCCGTTCGCTTGGCAAACAGGCGACTGTAGAAGCCCGTTCCGGCACCGACATCGGCGATGGTATCGCCGGGCGTGATCTCACATGCCTGCAAAACTTCTTTGCGTGCGCCGTAAACCTCACGGCTTTCGACCTCAAATCGTTGCAACCATTCATCGACGTTCAGTTCAGGGTCTTTGAATTTATCGTTGATCCCCGCCGGAACAGCCGTCGCGGCACGGTCCTGTGCCATCCCAGTGGACGATGTGTGAAACGCCAAAATGGCGCACCCAATTGCGATCAGGCAGGAACGGCGAATCAGTGTCAGTTGGAGGTTCATATTCTCTCTTCAGACAGGGGGTGGATGGGGAGATTCGAATCGTCAGACGCATTGACTGCGATGCAAATCATTCGAGGGTGGGAGTGGGGCGAGGTCGATGTGTCATTGCCGTTTATTGGAAACGAGTTATCGCAATGCACAACCGCTGATAAAAGGGGACAGTGTCATAATTCGTTCTGCAGGCGATCGACTTCATCGAGTAGGTTCGAGAACCGTTTTCCGAATTCGGTGAGTTCGTATTCGACTCTTGGTGGGACCTCCGGATAACTGGTCTTCTGCAGAATGCCGAAGCGGATCAGTTTGGTAAGGCGTTCGTTGAGGACTTTGGTTGTCAGACCGTCGGCTGATCGGACCAATTCGCCGGGGCGATTCACGTTTTG
The DNA here is from genome assembly GCF_000346505.1 of Aporhodopirellula sallentina SM41. Classification (GTDB taxonomy): domain Bacteria; phylum Planctomycetota; class Planctomycetia; order Pirellulales; family Pirellulaceae; genus Rhodopirellula; species Rhodopirellula sallentina. Next base: position 32,740 of record NZ_ANOH01000428.1, on the reverse strand, counting down.
ACGGATCTGGGCAAGGATGTGAAGCGTCCATTTACAGCCCAACACGTTCTGAAGAATCGTGGCGACGTCGACGTCTTGAGAAGAATTACTCAAAAAGTTTGCTCCTCGTCTCCGAATTGTTACCAATTGGTAAGTAGGGCACCGAAAGGTGCACGGTAGAAAGCGTCACGCATGAGTCTAGAGTTCGCGTATTCCAGTTTCCGCCGATGATGGCGATTGACTCAATTGAAAAAGGACACCGATATGAAAACGCAAGCTCGATTCTATCACGCCGGATGCCCCGTCTGCATCAGCGCGGAACAAACTGTCGCAGGCGCTTTGGATCCGACTCGTTACGACGTCGAGGTGATTCACCTCGGAGAACAAAAAGATCGCGTCGCCGAGGCGGAGACGTTTGGCGTTCAATCCGTACCTGCATTGGTGTTTGATAAGGAGGTTTTTCATATCAACCACGGTGCTGATCTCTCCGCGCTAAAATAGTTCAGTTCGCGTTATCCGCTGATGAAGTTTGTTCGTGGTACAGCAGCCAATAGGCTGCTGGGATAACGACGAGAGTAAAACCGGTCGAAGTCAGGATGCCAAAGATGATTGCCCACGCCAGGCCCGAGAAAACCGGATCCAGGGTGATCACCCAGTTCGCGAGCAACGTCGTTCCCGCGGTCAATAGAATGGGCCGCGTCCGCACGGCAACGGATCGAATGATGCTTTCACGCAGGCCGTGCCCTTCGCTCTGTGCTAGGTGAATGAAGTCGATCAGCACGACCGAGTTGCGGACAACGATCCCTGCTAACGCGATCATCCCGATCATTGCAGTCGCGGTGAAGAATACGGGGTTGGGATGCCCACCAATGGGTTTGTCGGTGAAAACATTGAGCAGCCAAAAACCAGGCATGATCCCGATCATGGTCAATGGGATCGCCAACATGATCAACACCGGCAGCAACCGTGATCCGGTTTGAAACATCAAGATGACAAAGATTCCGAGTAGTGCCGCTCCGAACGCGATTCCAAGGTCACGGAAGACGTCGAGAGTGATGTCCCACTCGCCTTCGCCGGACCAAACGACGGAATATCCCTCCGGCACGCTCCAGGCAACGTTGCCCCCCATCGACAACCATGTTCGATCCTTGAGTGGACGTGGTGAGTTCGCGGTCTCGTCCGATGCATGCACGCTGTCATCGGCTCGAGCAGCAATGAGGCGATCGAATTCGATGTCCATGATCGCATCGGCCGGTGGGCGTCCGGAGACTTCCGCGTACACATAGACGACGCGTTGGAGATTCTTGTGATAAATCGTCTTGTCTTCGATGGCTTTGCGAAACGTTCCCAAGGAACCGAGCTGCACGATCTGGCCGTTTTCTCCCTGAACGTAGATTTCTTCCAATTCATCGAGTGCCGATCGTTCGTGTCGCGGCAACCGCAACTCCACCCAGAGCGGTTCGACTTCGTCGGGGAGATGCAGCACCGTTGTTCGATCCCCGCTCAGAGCGGCTGCAACGGTGTCGGCGATCGTTTGCGTGGAGATCCCCGAGAGCGCGGCTTTGGGTTTGTCGGTCTCGAAGATGTATCGTGTTTGATCGTCCTCGGCGCTGACGTCGAGGTCCACGAGTCCGGGTTCGAGAGCCATTCGTTGTTGGACTCGGCGGGCAACCCGTATCTGTTCGTCGTATTTTGCGTCGGGCGGTCCGTAAATTTCCGCCGTGATGGATGCGAGCACGGGAGGTCCGGGCGGTACCTCAACGAGTTTGACGTTCGCATCCATCGACTCGGCGAGACGGGCGATGTCATTTCGGATCCGTAGAATCAGTTCGTGCGATTGCTGCGTTCGGTGATCTTTGTCGACGAGATTGACACGAATGTCGGCTACGTTGGAGCCACTGCGAAGAAAGTAGTGGCGTACCAATCCATTGAAGTCAATGGGTGAGCCCATTCCGACAAAAATCTCGTAGTCCTTTACCTCCGAGAGCCCACCGAGATAAACACCAATTCTGCGCGCCACCGCGTCGGTTCGTTCCAAAGTGGCGTTTTCAGGCATGTCGATGACAACTTGAAATTCGTTCTTGTTGTCGTAAGGCAACATTTTGACAGGGACCATTCGCATCAACGGCAGCAGCATCGCCGCGGCGAGAAGAATGCCCACGCCGGCCAATACTCCCCACGCCATCAAACGACCACGCAGAATCGGCGTGAGAATCCATCGCGAGATACGGTACAACGGCATTTTCGTGATGTCGTATCCGTCGGCGTGGTCGCTTTCGGTCGATTGGGAGGTGTCGTCGCTGTTGTGCGAGTTGTTGATTTGTTTCAGCGAAACCATCGCCAACCAGGGCGTGATTACAAACGCCACCAACGTTGATATCGAAACCGTCAGCGGAACGTTCAACGCCATCGGCGCCATGTAGGGACCCATCATGCCGGTGATGAACGCCAGCGGTAGAAAACTCGCGATGATCGCGAGGGTGGACAACAGCAACGCGGGGCGGACTTCCTGGACGGCATTCAAAACAGACTGCCGCGGCGGCAGAATCTTCATCGCGAAGTAACGGGCGATGTTCTCAACGTCGGTGATCGGATCATCCACCAACAACCCGAGCGACAGGATCAGCGCGAACATCGTCACCCGGTTGATCGAATACCCGACCATCAAATTGACGAACAACGTCAGGCTGTAGCAGACCGGAATGGCCAACGCGATCACCAACGCCGGACGCCATCCCATGGTCAATCCGATCAGCCCGATGACGGTGAGCACCGCGACGACCAATCCTTCGACCAGTTCGTTGACTTTGTCGTTGGCCGTTTCGCCGTAGTCGCGGGTGATTCGGTACTCGACACCAGTAGGAAGGTGCGAGCGGGCGAGTTGCTGCATCCGCTCATCGACCGCGTGGGCAACGTTGACGGCGTTGGTGCCTTTACGTTTGGCGACGGAAATGTGAACGGCGGGAAAGGTTTCGGCGAGTGATCGTGGTGACGCCGATTCACTATCGTGATCGCGAACGTCGAGGCTTAGTTGGGCTGTCTCGTCGGCAGGGCCGAAGCCGATCCAACTGTAGTTTTCTGCTTCTGCAGGGCCGTCGATGACCTCGGCAACATTCTTGAGATACACCGGTCGACCACCGTTGACGCCGACGACAATGTTCTCCAGGTCGGTAACGTCGCGGAAGAAGGTTCCGGTTTCGACGTTGAAGGATTCGTTTTGTTGTTCAAAGTTGCCGTTGCGTCGCGTCACGTTGCCTTGTTGCAACGCACGTGCGATTTGCAACGGCGATGTTTGATGGGCCGCCATCCGCTGCGCGTCGAGGCGGACGTTGATCCGGCGTGGACGTCCTCCGAGAACTTCCACGCGGTTGGTGTTAGGGATCGCTTGGAGTTGATGCTGCAGTTCCTCAGCGATGCGGCGCAGTTCATGATCGCCATAACGATCCGTTTGTTTCGACCATAACGTCGCAATGACTATCGGGACGTCATCCACCTCGATCGGTTTGATTACCCATGAGTCAACCGCAGGCGGGATGAGATCGGTAGATGAATTGATTTTGTTGTAAAGTTTGACCAGTGAATCTTCACGGTCTTCGCCCACGTAAAAACGCACCGTCACGATGCTCGACCCGGGGCGTGACATCGAGTAGACGTATTCGACGCCATCGATCTGATAGAGCAGTTTTTCGATCCGGTCGGTTACCTGACGTTCGGTTTCGCCCGCCGACAATCCGGGCGCGTTGATCATCACGTCGGCCATCGGCACCACGATCTGTGGTTCTTCCTCGCGTGGTGTCAGCACCAAAGACGCTGCGCCGAGCATCAACGACAGGACGATCAACATGATCGCGACATCACCTCGGAGGAAAACCTCAACGATGCGTGTCAGAATCGGCGGGGAGTCGGAGTGATCCATCGGTGTCGCGGTTGACGGGGGCGGGGCCGTTGAGTGTGAGCCGACTGCTGTTGGTCGGATGTTGTTAGGTCGAGTATTGTTTGGGGCGTTTGATTCGATCGTTATTCTTGGAACAGGATGAAGATCGGCACTGTCTAGTAGGTTGTGTGACTTGGGTTTCCTTATGTCATGGTGAGGTTGTCGGGTGCAGGACGACGCGTTCGCCGACGTCGAGTCCGCTGAGAACTTCTTGGCGACCCGGCACACCGAGTTGTCCGCTCTTGATCAACCGGCGTTCGATGTTGTTATCCGGCAAGACGACATCGACGAACTCGAGTTGACCGATACGGACAATCGCGTCCGTTGGCAAACAAAGGTGTCGCCGTTCGCCGGCGGGGACTAACAGCCGACCGAACATGCCCTCGTACAAGTCGTCTGATTTGGGAAGGCTCGCTTTGACCAGAAACGAACGGCTCGGTGCGTCAGCCTGCGGGACAATTTCATCGACAATCGCGGGGAACGTTCGGTCCAGCGCGTCGACGCGAACGTTCAGTTGGTCACCGGCGTGAAGCTTGACGGCGAGGTGTTCCATCACGGGGGCTTCGAGCCGCAGAGACGTTGAGTCATAGAGTGTCAGAATGGGTTGGCCCGGTTGAGCGATGTCGCCTGGTTCGGCACTGCGGTCAACGATCCGTCCGCTTTTGGATGCTTTGATAACGGTGTAAGAAAGCATGACTTCGGCTTCTCGCATCGCCTGCTTCGCTTTGGCCTCATCGGCGATCGTTACCTGAAGATCGCGACTCGCGTTATCAAAGTCGGATCGCGACGCCGCGTTTTGTTTCATCAGCGTTTGCATGCGAGCGAATTGTTTTTCGGCTTGCTCGCGGTTTGCCGTGGCGGCTTCGAGGGCACGTTGGGCCTGTGCCAATCGGCTTTGGTATTCTTCGTCGTCGAGCCGTATGAGGAGCTGGCCTTTTTCAACCTCGTCACCCGCGGTGACGGTGATTTCGTCGATCATGGCGAGGAGCTTGGAACTGACGATGGTGCGGCTGGATGCTTTGAGCGTGCCGACGGCTTCCTCGGTGTAGGACTTTTCAACTTCATGAACCGTGTCGGTCGGTTGGTCGGTGAGCACAGTTCCCTGAGCAGGCGACCATCCGGGTTCGATTTTTTCGCCCATCATTCCCGATAGCCAAGCCACGGTACCGACCAAAACGACGATCGCACCGACGAATGCGACCAACCGAATGCTGTGTCGAAGCCACGTTTGGAGTGTGCTGATTTTCATCGCAGGGCCAGTGGTTAAACGATCGTTGTGTCGTTGTATCGCGGATATTCGAGGTGTTTGTGCGAAAAAACGACGAGGTTGATCATCGTGAAGTGTCCCGTCTGAGGGAAACGTCGCGCGGTCGACGAGAGGTTTCGTCGCATGACGCCGTTCATTGCAGGCGTCTGTGTGCTCGTTAACGACAGCGACGTGCTGATCACGGACGGCTAAACTGATTGTATCGTCATGTCACGATATGTCAATTTAATCGAAAGCGTGTCGACTGCGGTATCATGTCGCTGGTGCGCGTCTCGGTTACTCGCCGATGCCGCCTGCGGTAGCCCAGTAACCGCCTCGTGAATGGTCGAATCGAGGTTTGCCGCCGCGAGCGGATTCGTCGAAACCATTCTCCGCCGACCAGACCGTTTGTCCACCGACGATCGTTCGGACGGGCCATCCGGTCATCGTTTCGCCGTGCCACGGGCTCCAGCGATTTTTGGTGTGTTGTTTTTTGTCGAGGATTGTGCGGGATTCGTTCAGGTCGACGAGAACCAAGTCGGCGTCGTATCCTTCGGCGATTCGGCCCTTGCCGGTCATTCCCCAAACTCGTGCGGGTGCGTCGCTCATCCAGTGGGCCACCTGGACCAAATTCACTTTGCCCTCGTGGACTTGGTTGAGCATCAAGGCGAGTGAGTTTTCAACTGCGGGCAATCCGGAGGGACTGCTCGGATACGGTTGCGATTTCTCGTCGAGCGTGTGAGGTGCGTGGTCGGTGGCGATGACCTGAATCACATCGTCTTGGAGAGCCTTCCAGAGCCCTTCGTTGTCGGCACTGGTTTTGATCGACGGGTTCATCTGGATGCGGCTGCCCAGCCGAGGGTAGTCGTCCACATTGAAGAAAAGGTGGTGGGGACAAACTTCGGCTGTGAGATAAGGCGACGGGTCTTGCAGGTAAACCAGTTCCGCGGCCGTCGATACGTGAAGCACGTGGAACCGGTGGCGGTGACGTCGTGCCAAGTTGGTCGCACGTTGGGTTGCGATCATCGCGGCTTTCTCGTCGCGAATACGAGAGTGGTCGGCGATGTCGGTGGTGCCCCGGTACCGTTCGGTGTTCGCTCGGACGGTGGTTTCGTCTTCGCAGTGGGAGCAGATCGGGAGAGTGGTTTCGGCGAAGATCCGCTCGAGTGCTTCCTGTTCATCGACGAGCAGGTTTCCCGTGCTGCTGCCGATGAAGATCTTGATGCCGGGGACGTCGACCGCGTTCGCAAGTTCCGAGACGTTGTCGGGTGTGGCGCCGATGTAGAAGCCATAGTTGACGAGGGACTTCTCGGCGGCGAGTTGCTCTTTCGCTCGAACGCCTTCGAGCGTGATTGCGGGCGGTTTGGTATTGGGCATTTCCAGAAAACTGGTCACACCGCCGGCGGCGCAGGCATGGCTCGCCGATGCGAGATCTTCCTTATGAGTCAGGCCGGGTTCGCGAAAATGAACCTGGTCGTCGATCACACCAGGCAACAGGTGGCGTCCGGCGGCGTCGATGAGTTCATCGCAACCGGCAGTGTCCGAGGCATCGATGTCGAGGATCTTGCCGTCGCCGATCAGGATGTTCGCGGTGCGGACCTCGCCGGACGCCGAACGCAGTCCATCACCGGGGAAGACGACAGACGCGTTACGAATAAGAGTGCGGGGCATGATCGTTGGTTCCGGGTATCGAGAAAGCCGCCTAGCCTATCCGACGAACCCGCCGTCGATCAATCGAGCTAGCGACCCGATGCCCAAACCATTCCGCGGATGAGCATCGCGAGGTAGTTTTCGTCCTGAAACGTTTCGCGTGAGTGCCCATAGGTCGTTCCAAAAACTCGCGCGTCGCCGTACCGGTTGGTCCAAACGACAGGGTGCCACTGCTCGGTGACCTGGCTTTGCGATTTCGCCAGGACTTTCGTGTTGGGCCATGTTTTTTCGATGATGTACAGTTCGTCCATCGGCATCGAATAGGGTTCGGGGAACTCTCGCATCACGGGATGATCCGGGGCGACGACCTCGACCCCGTAGTGAGCTTGATGCTCATGACGGCGGCTGGTCACGCCAAGAAACTCACGCCAGTCATCGATTTTCGCGTCGCGGTAGGTGTGCATCGCACAGTGAATCACAACGGCGGGAACCCCAGCATGATGAGCCGATGTGATTTTGCGAATGTATTCGGGTGAGGTCGTCGACGCGAAACACTCGTTGTGTACAACCACATCGAATCCATCTGCCCAGTTGGGATTGTCGTAGTAGTCAATTTCAGCGTCTGTCCCCTTTCCTCCTTCGGACACCACCGTCCATACGACTTTCACCCCTGCCTTCTCAGCCGCGAGTTGCAACGACTTGGATTGAAAGTCGTAGTCATGGCAACAACCACTGGTGATCAGCAGAACATTCAGAGGGGCGCTGTCGGAAGCGGAACCCTCGATGCTTTCGTCAGCGAGAACGGGGCTACTCGCGGCCAGGACTGCGACTGAGGCGAACAGGACGAGGGAAAGTACGCGGTAGCGATGCATGAGATTTTCCTATCTTGTTTCTGGGATCGGTGTCAGCATTGTCGCCACTCGGACGGCCAAGTAACTCGTTGCCGGAGTAGGGCGGGCAATGAGTAGCGAAAAGGCAAAAGAAAACCGAAGCCCCGTGAAGGGCTTCGGTTCATTGTGGGGATGCACTGTTGTACGTCAGTTGCGACGTAAATTGTCGCCCGAGCAAAGATTGGTTGCTCTGTGGGAAAGTCTAGAAAGGGGTCAGTTGTTCTCTTGCAGTTCCACGGTGTCCATCACTTTCGTGTTTCGCTCGACGGCGAGCACGGTTGTGCGTTGACGCAGTCCGTCACGGGTTTCGGCGGTGATGGGCAGTACTTGGCGTTTGTCGGGGAAGTCCAGTCGAACCGTGAACGCGCCGTCTTTTTGCAGCTTGACGGGGTGGCCTGAGACCATGACCGAAGCGGTCGGGTCTGTTTTACCGAACACGATCAGTTCGGCTTCCACATCGAGTCGCAGTTTCGATTGGCGGAGCAGCGACGGGTCACCGGTCATGCTCCCCGAATCGGCCGGATGAGGCATGCGGCGTTGCAATCGGTCCTCGAACGCGTCGCGGAGCTCCCCGCTGCCCGATTCAAGCCCACCGCTGAGTGCGTAAATGCGCTCGTAATCTTCGGCGATGTCTTGCCAATGTTCGTCGAGTCGTTCGCAGTCGCCGGGGACGGGAGTTTCGACCACGTTGCTGCGGCAGATGCAGTGGAACTCACCATTGTCGGCGAGATAGCCGATCGCCACGCGGTAACGCGATGGCGGGTCTTGGACGTCGATGTACCAGGTACTGACGCCACCGTGAACGGAGATGTCGCGGCTAACCGTTTCGGCGCGGTTGCTCGACACGTCACCAACGCTGAGCAGTCGAACCGTTGGGACGGCGGTGTGCCAACGCTCGGCCAATGCCGATTGGGCACGTTGGACGCTGCTCTGCGTGATTTCCCAACTCGCCTGCAACCAGAACGAATCGCGAACCAAGAGAACGATGCGGTCGCGGTGTGGGGTGTTGGTGCGGTGTCGTTCGGCACCGTCGGTGACGGCTGACCCGGCGACAAGAGTGTTGGTGGAAAGATCTTTGCGTTTTTGGATCAGTTCGCGGCGTCGACGCATTTCGGCGCGAATGCGGAGCGTTTTGGCCGACACTTTGGGTTCACTTAATTCGGGAAGTGGGATGTCATTGCGAGAGTTGGTCTTGCGAGCCTTGGTGCGTTTAGCAGGCTTGGTCGATTTGGTTCGCGCCGCGGTGGTCGACGATGTCGAGGACGCAGATAGTGCACTGGTGCTGACAGTGGCTTTCTTCGACTTCTTAGAAATTTCGGTCTTGGAGGCCGATGCCGTCGAAACGCGTTTGGTCGTTGATTCGGACGTGCTGCGGCGGCTGATCACATCACCGCGACGTTTGGATTTCGAACCGCTCTTGCTCTCCGCGGCAGGCTCGTTTTTCTTTGCTGCGGCGGCTTGACGGCGGAGACGACGCTGGATTTTGGTAATCTCGTCGATGAGGTCGTCCTTCCGCATCGAATGCCAGCCCACAATTCCGTAGTTTTTCGCCATCTCGGCGAGTTCCCGGCGGGTTTGAGAACTGAGGTCTGCGTTGGTGATCATGAAGGATTCCTCGTCAGTTCGACCTGAAGCCGGGCTCCGGGTTGTGCAAAAGTTGTCATGCAGGGAACCCACCGGTTGAGGCTGATACCACAAAAACCGAGATCGCCCCGAAAGGTCGCGGTAAAGGGGGAATTCGCTGCCAAAGCATTATGGCAAGGGACCACCAATGGTTCTAGGGCTACCTGCCTAAAATGTACATTTCAGCCCAAAAAGTGTAGTCAACTACGCTCCAGAACCGATTTTTTCCGTAATCTCAACCTAGACACGCTAGTCGCGTTCGCCAGTCTTTTCTGCGAGGAACTTCCCGAATGACTACCCAGTCGGACGACGATCGGTTCGAACCTGAACAGAACCACCCTGGCGGGGGCACCCTGAAGGAAAAAAACTCTTCCAGCGAAGACACATCAACCCAGTGCGATGCCCAGGCGGTTTCAGCGACAGGCCGCGTCTCGGCCGCAGATCACAAAGGGGTCAGTGTCAACAAAGGTGGCCGAACCGGCAACGGGGGGGACACCGGGTTACCTAAGAAACCCGCCACCGGAACCTCGGGAGGCGATCTCGGCCGTGCGCCAACGGTTCGCGAACGCCAAGCGATGATGCATCTGGCGTCGGCAGGTTTTGAGTTGGCGAGTTTCTCGTTAATACTTGGCGGAGCCGGCTACGCGGTCGATCATTGGTTGGGTAACGCGACTCCCTACTTCGCGATCGCCGGCTTGTTGATCGGGTTTTCGCTCGGTTTCTACCGGTTGATCGTCTTGGCCAGCAAAATGGGGTGATTGGCGGCAAGTAGGGAGACTGGCGTTTGCCGGAGGCTGTCTTTCGAGCCGGGGCGTTACGTGCCAAACCGTCTCCATCGCAAAATCAGATGCGAGGGAGTCGGGCGCGAGAGAGCATCTCGTCTGAGGGAGGGAGTGTCTCGTCCGAGGAAGTGAGCGTTGCGACCGAGGAACAGCCTGCCCTGTTCGATCGCAGTGCGTCCCGGGGCATGTTGTGGCTGGGCGTCGTGATTTCTGGCTGGCGGTGATTGCTCGTTGGGGTGTACCGATTTTGCGAACGGTGCCGGCGGCATCGTTCGGATAACCGTTCGTTCCGGAGCGATTCCACGACGCTCGACGCCTACTTTCCCCTCGCAGTCCTCCTACAATCAACTAAGCTAGCACGTCCTCTCTTCTGTTCTTTTTCAACGGGTTCACCAACCGAACATGTCACACGCCAAACCTGCCAAAGCGGCCCCTGCCGGCCCGGTTCGCGATATGTCTGCCGAGGCCGTTGCCTCACGTTTGAAGAGCTCATTGCTCCAGGATAAGAAGGAGCTCGAGGTCGACAAGATTTTCCGAGCTCTCGTCAAGCTCGAGGGATCTGACTTGCACATGAAAGTCGGCCAGCCTCCGATGGTTCGTGTCGGCGGTGAGTTGAAACCGCTCAACCGTGGCCCGATCGATGCGGAGGAAATGGTTCGTCTTCTGTTGCCGATGATGGACGAACGGAACCTAATCATTTTCGAAGAAGAAGGCGGCGCCGACTTCTCGTATCAATGCGAAGTGGACGGGGTACGCTGGCGATTCCGGATCAACATGCTCAAGTCGCTCGGGAACATCGGATTGGTGGCCCGGCGGATTAGTAACTTCATCCCCGACTTTCGCGGCCTGTTTTTGCCGGACACGATCGAGAGTTTGTGCCACTACGAACAGGGCATGGTGTTGCTCGCCGGTGTGACGGGATCGGGAAAAAGTACGACGATCGGTTCGATGCTGAACTACATCAACAGCATCTATCGCAAACACATTCTGACGCTCGAAGATCCGATCGAGTTTATCTTTACCGAAGACAAATCGCTGATTAACCAACGGGAGATCGGCCAGGACGTGGTCGATTTCTCGGTTGGGATGAAGCATGCGGTGCGGGAAGACCCCGACATTATTCTCGTCGGTGAGCTGCGTGACGAAGAGACGTTCATGACGGCGATTCACGCCGCCGAGACCGGTCACCTTGTGTTCGGGACGATTCACGCGGCGAGTGCATCGACGTGCATCGGCCGGATTCTCGATTTGTTCCCCGAGGAAATGCACCGTGCGATTCGAGGGGCGATCGCGATGAATATGAAAGGCATCGTCGCTCAAAAACTGCTCAGGAGTATTCGCCCCGGCGTCTCCCGTGTGCCGACCTGCGAGGTGATGACGTTCACCCCGATGATTCGAAAACTCGTTCTCGAAGGCCACGACAGCAAACTGCCCGACGCGATTCGCATCGGTGCCGAAGACGGGATGCAAGATTTTACGATGAGTTTGAAACAATTGATTGACGATGACCTGATCGATCGTCCGACCGCGTTTGCGGTCGCTCCGAACAAGGACGCGCTGAAGATGACGCTGAAAGGCATCGACGTTAAAGCTCCAGGGATTATCTAAGTGGCACAAACACCTGACGAAATTCAGTTATGGCAAACCGCGGCTCCGGTGGAGTTCGTTCCTCACGTGGAGGAGCGCACCGACGCGCAGGCGTTGTTGATCTCGACCCGGCAAGGCCCCGGTTATCTCATCGCGGCCGGCCAATTGGGCCACGCGATTGAGTCCCGTGCCACGCACATGTTGTTGGACTATTCGCAAAACGCGACCGCGATCCGGTATCAAATCGACGGGAACTGGGAACAACTCCCGCCGCTTGATCGCGAAACCGGCGACGCGATGTTGTACGCGTTGAAGCAACTCTGCCTGATGAACCCGGCCGATCGCCGAGGCGCTCAAAAGGGCGCGATGGGGTTGAAGGTCAACAAGGACAAATTTGAGTTAACGGTCCAGTCGCAAGGTGTGCCTACGGGCGAACGTGTGATTTGCCGGATCGATGCCGAGAAGGTTCCCTTCAGCACGCTCTCCGACATGGGGATGCGAGACAAGATGGTCGAGCAGTTCAAGGAACAGCTCAACGGACACGGCAACGTCGTGTTGATCTCGGCAAAGAAAAGTGAAGGCGTCACGACGCTGTGGAACGTTGCGATCAATTCGGCCGACCGATTGATCCGCGACTTCCAATCGTTTGAACCAGCCGAATCACCGGAGCCGGAGATTATTAACGTCACGTCGAACTTCTTCGGCGGCGACACCGGCAAGACGGAGTTGGAGGTCGTTCAGCGGATGGTGTTGCGAGAGCCTGATGTTCTCATGTTCCCCAACCCTCCCGAGCCCGAGTCGCTGCATTTGTGCATGGAGAAGGTTTTCGAGGAAGACCGCCAAGTGATGCACCGAGCCGCCGGCAACAGCGCGATCGAAGTGTTGCTCGCGTTTCTCAGTCGCTATCCCGAATCACGCAAACTGGTCGCGGAAAAGCTCGGCGCGGTCTTGCACCAACGGCTCATCCGACGGTTGTGTGAGAACTGCAAAGTCGGTTTCGAGCCGCCGCCACAGTTGCTCGCGCAGCTCGGTATCCCCGCCGGGCGAGTTCCCGTGATGTATCAACCGTTCATCCCGCCACCGATCGAAGAACAAGTTGACGAAAACGGCCGGCCGGCGCCGATCACGCCATGTCACGTGTGTGGCGGTCGGGGGTACTTCGGACGGATCGGTGTGTTCGAGTTGCTGCGTCCTGGGCCGCAGTTCCGGCAGGCTCTCGTGAAAACGAGCGACGCCGGTCAGTTGTTCTCGATCGCGAGATCCGAAGGACACCGTGGCATTCAAGCGGAGGCGGTTCTATCGATCGCCCGAGGTCTCACTGGCATCGACGAACTCAAACGCGTGTTTGCCCGGCGGTAGGTCGATTCAAAAATGCGAGAGCCGATCCGTGAGCAACGCGGGTCGGCGAAAGAGTTGTTTGGGATAGAGCGTTTTTGAAGACGATGTTGCTGATGTCGCCTGGCAGGGGTGCTCTGATATCCTGCCGAATCCAGCTATGGGGATTGCGCACGTCAAATATCAATGCGCTCTAGGTTGTCAGTTTTGCGAGCCCGTCGGTCATCGTGACGGTCGGACGGTAGCCCAGCCGTTCTTTGGCGGCGGTGATGTCGAAGTAATGATCTTTGGCGAGCTGAGCGGCGACGAATCGCGTCATCGGCGGTTCGTCACTGCGTCGCAGCGAACGGTAGATCGATTCCAGTCCCGCGCCGATCGCGTAGGCGGCTTGGTAAGAAATCTTCTTGGTTGGAGCCGGTGCGTCGAATTTCTCGCAAAGCTGCGAGATCCATTGCCAGCATTTCACCGGTTCGTCTTGCGCGATGAAGTACGACCGACCCGCGGCGTTGTCGGGGTTGCTCGCGAGTGCATCGATCGCGCTGACGTGAGCCGCCGCAGCGTTGGTCACGTGCACGGTGTCGATTCGGTTTTCACCGTCGCCGATGATACGCAGGCGCCCCGATCGGGCTCGGTCGAGAAGCCTCGGCAGGAGGTGTGGGTCGCCGGGGCCCCAAATCAAATGTGGACGCAGGGATACTGTTCGTAGGCCACCGGGAGTGTCGGCGGCGATGATTTCGCGTTCGGCGATTGCTTTGGTGCGTGGGTAGTGACAGAGCCACTTTTCCGGATAGCCGACCGACTCATCGATGCCACTTTGATGTCCGCCGGCGAACGTCACGCTCGGGCTGCTCGTGTAGATACACTGCGTTGCACCGGAGGATTGGCAGGCCGCGAGGATGTTTCGTGTCGCCACGACGTTGTTGACGTAGAAATGTTTCCACGGCCCCCAGACTCCCGCGACCGCCGCGGTGTGAATCACCACGTCGACGTCGCTGACCGTGCGGTGAACGTATTCGACGTCTGAAAGGTCACCGCGGTGATGTTGCATGCCGAGCCGAACGAGGTCGGGGGTCTCCCGGCGAGAGAGTCCAACCACGTCGTTGCCGCGTTCAATCAATTGGCGAACGATCTCGCTGCCGAGGAAACCGCTGCAGCCGGTAACAAGGATTCGCATGGCTCGGTTGGCTCGCTCAGTTGTCGGTTGAGTTGGCTGATTAGGTTTCTCGTTCAGTTGGCCACTTCTTGCGTGGCCGCAACTGCCGGTGTCTCAGTCGCGACCTTGGCGGGAAAACGCTTCAAGACACGAAAGAGGATACCTAGGGCGATCAGCAACAACAACGAGCCGAACACGAACGGTGCCCCGGCAAACGGTTGTCCGTTGTATCGAAAAGGCGTGCTCTCGTCGGTGAAGTAGCGGAACAGTCCGGCGGTGAAAATCAACGGCGCGAGAATGTTGGTCAGGCTCAACAGGGAAGTCAACGCGCCTTGCACGCGGCCCTGTTCGGCCGGGTCGACGGTGTTGGTGATCAGGCTTTGGATCGCAGGACCTGCTAGTCCAGCGAGCGAGCCGAAGATGATGATGCAAGGAATCATCCAACCTTGGGTCGCTAAACCGTAGCCGAGAAATGCCAAACAGGAGACCGTTGTGGCAAACATCACGGTGCGGCGCTCACCAAGGCGTCGAATTGTCGGGCGAACCAAACCGCCCTGCACAATAACCGCCATCAGTCCGACCAACGCGAGCATCCATCCGTTGGTTTGTTCTTCCCATCCGAATCGGAAGCCCATCGAGAGGACCCACACGTTTTCCAGGCCGCGTTGGGCCAGGGAACTGAACACAAATGCGGCGGCGAGGCCTAGCACCATCGGGTAAGCACGCAGGCGGGTGATCGTGCCGAACGGGTTCATGCTGCGGAGCGTGATTGTTGAACTGCGTTTCTCCGGCGGCAGAGACTCAGGCAGTACAAAGAACCCATAGAGCCAGTTGACCAGTGACAACCCGGCGGCGGCGAAGAACGGCAGTCGCAGTGAAATCCCGCCGAGCAGTCCGCCGAGTGCCGGTCCGATAATGAAACCGAGTCCGAACATCATGCCGACCAAGCCAAAGTTCCTCGCTCGGTTTTCGCTGGTGGAGATGTCGGCGATGTACGCGTTGCTGGTCGAGAAACTCGCGCCCATCACACCTGCGATGAACCGTCCCACAAACAGCCATCCAACTGATGTCGCCAATCCGGTGATGATGAAGTCGACACCGAGTCCGAAGAGCGAGCCGAGGATGACCGGTCGCCGGCCAAAGCGATCCGACAGAGCACCGAGTACCGGGGCAAAGAAAAACTGCATCAGTGAAAACGTCGCCGCGATGATCCCGACATACCAACCGGCCTTCGATTCGTTCCCGCCGACGAATTCTTTGACAAGTTCGGGCAGCACCGGAATGATGATGCCGATCGCCAAGATGTCGATGAACAACGTCAACAGAATGAACGCCATCGCAGCAGTGCGTTTCTGATGCGGAGGCGTGATCAAAACAGGGGACTCGTTCGGGGGTGGGGATGAGCGGGTTTGGGCGACGATGGCGTACTTGGCGTTTGTGTTCGCACTCTTTTCGCATCGTGGGTCTTGTGGAAGATCCTGCTGCATGAGGATCTTTCACGAGATCCACTACGGCCTATGCAAAAACCAAGCTACGTCGGCGTACTGGTGGTGCGTCCAAGCCTCGTTTTCGGGTCGCGAAACTCACCAAGAGTTTCGGGAGGGCTCGTGAATCACCGAAAGTCTTGGCGACATTCGCTATGGCCTTGAACCCTCATTCTTGATCGTGACGCACCACTAGGTTAGCTCAGACGCCCTTTTTTGACAGGGTAGGGTCGCGGTTACTTTTTGTCCGCCCGCAGCACCGAGACGAATGCCTTTTGCGGAATATTGACGCTGCCGAACTGCTTCATCTTGGCTTTCCCCTTCTTCTGCTTTTCGAGCAGTTTTTTCTTTCGGGAAATGTCGCCACCGTAGCATTTGGCCGTGACGTCTTTGCGGACCGCTTGGATCGTCGAACGGGCGATGACGGTGCCGCCGATTGCTCCCTGGATCGGGATCTTGAACTGGTGACGCGGAATCTCTTCGGCGAGTTGTTCACAGTAATGCAACGCGCGGGCGCGAGACTTTTCGCGGTGCACGAGGTACGCCAACGCATCGACTGGTTCTTTGTTAACCAGGATGTCGACTTTGACGATGTCCGTTTTGCGGTATTCGATCGGCACGTAATCGAACGACCCGTAGCCGCGGGTGATCATTTTCAGTTTGCCGTAGAAGTCGAACAGGACTTCGCCGAGCGGCATTTCGCTGACCACTTCAACCCGGCCGGCGGCCAGGTAGTTCATCGTTTGGCTTTCGCTGCGATGTTCGCGGCACAATTCCATCACCGGGCCGACGTATTCTTCCGGTGTGAGGATTTGAGCCCGGATGTACGGTTCGCTGGCGGAGTCGATGTTGGTCGGATCGGGCCAGTAGCTCGGGTTGTCGACGTCGATCGTTGAGCCGTCTTTGAGCGTCAGTTTGTAGCTGACCGACGGGGCCGAGATGACCAGTCCGATGTCAAACTCGCGTTGCAGTCGCTCCTGGATCACGTCGAGGTGCAGCAGGCCGAGGAATCCGCATCGAAAGCCGAATCCGAGTGCCGCCGAGGAGTCCTTTTCGAACGTCAACGCGGCGTCGTTGATCGACAGCTTCTCGAGGGCCTTGGTGAGATCCTGGTATTCGTCCGTGCTCATCGGATAGATCGATGAGAAGACGACTTGCCGGGCGGGCAGGTAGCCCGGGATCGGTTCGTCGGCGGGGCGATCGGCCAGGGTGATCGTGTCCCCGATTTCGATATCCTGCACACTCTTGACGCCGGCGACGATGTAGCCGACTTCGCCCGCGGCGAGCTGCTTCTTGGGGACGAGTTTGAATTGGTTGTACCCGAGTTCGTCGACCAGGAAATCGCGATCGGTGTGCATGAAGTGGATCGTGTCTTTGGGTTTGAGCGTCCCTTCGATCACGCGGCACTGCAAAATCACGCCGCGGTATTTGTCGAAGAACGCGTCGAAGATCAGTGCCTTCAGCGGTGCCTTGGGGTCGCCTTCGGGCGGCGGCAACTGCGTCGCGATCCCCTCGAGCACGTCTTCGATGCCCTGTCCGGTTTTGGCCGAGACCGGGATCGCCGCGAACGGATCGAGGCCGAGGTCGGAGTCGATTTCTTCGCGTACCCGTTCGACGTCGGCCGCTGGCAAGGTCGATCTTGTTGATCACCGGGAGCAGTTCGAGGTCGTATTCGAGAGCCAGATAGAGGTTCGCGACCGTTTGAGCCTCCACGCCCTGCGAGGCATCGACCACCATCAGGGCACCCTCGCACGCCATCAGCGACCGGCGAACTTCATGGGAGAAGTCCACGTGGCCGGGGGTGTCGATCAGGTTGAACTGATATTCCTGGCCATCTTTCGCGGTGTAGCTCAGGGTGACGGTGTTGCTCTTGATCGTAATCCCGCGTTCCCGCTCAATATCCATCGAATCGAGCATCTGATCGTGGAACTCGCGCTGGGTGACTCCGCCGCAGGCTTGGATTAAACGATCCGCCAGCGTCGACTTTCCATGATCGATGTGGGCGATAATGCAAAAGTTCCGAATGTGTTTCATACGATGGAAGGTTGTGGGATAGGGGGATCACCGAGCGAAATTCGATCCAAACGAGAATCCTATCCAATCCCGTTTCCGGTGGCCATTGCCAAAACGGGACGAACGCTCGTCTGGTTTGCTCGACCGGGGATCTGGTTTGCTTGACCGGGTAGGTGACCAGTTGGGGGGATCGCGGTGTGTGGCCTCTTCCCTACGATCGGCCCCTTGTCGGCGTTTGATACTGGCTTTACTGCTGATCTGAACGCGGCAGCCCTTGAACTCAATGGCGTTTGTCGCGTACTATCTGCGATTCGAATTCTCGAACAATCCGCGTTCTCAGCCGAGCAACGCGCCCCAATCCGCCCATTTTTTTGTGTATACAGTCATGAAAGACGGCATCCATCCGAATTACCAAGAGACCACCGTTACGTGTGGTTGCGGCGCCAGCTTCACGACGCGAAGCGTCCGCCCCGAGCTGAAGATTGACATCTGCAGCGAATGTCACCCGTTCTACACCGGTAAACTGAAGTACGTCGACACCGCCGGACGTATCGATAAGTTCCAGAAGAAGTTCGCTGCCGGTACTTATGGCAGCCTTCAAAAGCCAAAGAAGGCTAAGAAAGCTGGCAAATGAGCGGATCGATCCGCGACAACCTTGAGGAAAAGCTAGCGCGTTTCGTTCAGCTCGAAACTGACATGTCCGACCCGGATGTGCTCGGCGATGGTGCTCGTATGAGTGCCACCGCCCGTGAGCATGGTGGGTTGGCGAAAGTCGTCGGGAAATATCGCGAGTTCAAACGGCTCAGCGAGGAAATCCAGGACTGCCAGGAAATGGCAGAGGCGACTGACGATTTCGAAGAACGCGAAATGGCCGAAACCGAGATGAAATCGTTGCGTTCGCAGCGAGAGACTCTCTGGGAAGACCTGCTCACTTACACCGTCGGTGGTGATGATTCTCACCGCACACGGTGCGTGATGGAAATCCGCGCCGGTACCGGAGGCGATGAGGCGGCTTTGTTCGCCCGCGACCTCTATGAAATGTACCGGCGGCATGCCGAACAGGTTGGGTGGAAAACCGAGGTGATGGAAGCCAGCCCTACCGAAATGGGCGGGTTCAAGGAAATCACGTTGACGCTCGAAGGCGAAAACGTCTTCCGCGATTTGCAATACGAATCCGGTGGTCACCGCGTCCAACGCGTGCCCGAAACCGAAACCCAAGGACGTGTTCACACCTCCGCGGCAACCGTTGCAGTGATGCCCGAACCGGAAGATGTTGAAGTCGACATTAAGTCGGATGACTACCGCGTCGACAAGTTCTGCGCGTCCGGGCCTGGTGGTCAGCACGTCAACAAGACTGAGTCGGCGATCCGTTTGACGCACTATGAAACCGGCATCGTGGTTCAGTGTCAGGACGAGAAGAGCCAACACAAAAACTTGGCCAAGGCCCTGCGTGTTCTCAAGGCCCGCGTCTACGAAAAGAAGCGAGAAGAAGAGAACGCCAAGCAAGCCGAGGCTCGCAAAGGTCTGATCGGATCGGGAGACCGGAGCCAGCGGATCCGTACGTACAACTACCCACAGAACCGCCTCACCGACCACCGTATCAACCTGACTCTCTACAAGCTCGATCAGATTATCGGTGGCGATCTCACCCCCGTTACTGAAGCCCTTATCGAATACGACCGCGATCAACTCCGTGGCGATATGATCGACTAAGGCGGATCGAGGGATTTCTCTTCTTTCGGCAACGGATGTGCTCCCATGACTAACCCCAGCACCGAACCATGGACCGTGCTGCGGTTGTTGCAGTGGACGGCAGACTTTTTCAAAACACGTGGCAGTGAATCGCCGCGATTGGATGCCGAGATCCTGCTCGCCCACGCACGTGGTTGCGAACGGATCGAACTGTACACCGCCTTCGCCGAAGTCCCCTCCGAGGAAGAACGAATCGCGTTTCGCGAACTCGTCCGCCGTCGCGGCGAGGGAGCCCCGGTCGCGCAGCTCGTCGGTTTCCGCGAGTTCTACTCGATTCCCATCCGCGTTGATGAGAACGTCCTCGTTCCGCGACCGGAAACGGAGCATCTCGTCGTCGAAGCGATCGATCGGGCCAAACTGCTCGCCCCCACGATCCAAGATCGGCCGTTGCGGATTCTCGATATCGGCACCGGTAGCGGCGCGATCGCGATCGCCATCGCCAAGAACCTGCCTGACGCCGAGGTGACGGCGGTAGATGTCTCACTCGCGGCGCTCGAAATCGCTCGATGGAACGTCGAGAAGTTGGGCCTCGCCGATCGGGTGACGTTATTGCAGAGCGATCTGTTTGATGCACTCGAAGAAGGTGCAAAGTTTGATGTGATTTGCAGCAACCCGCCGTACATCAGTCAAAGTGAGTACGACGAATTGCCCGCAACCGTGCGTGAACACGAACCACGCGGTGCGTTGTTGTCGGGCGATAAGGGGACAGAAATCATTGAGCGTATCTTTGAACAGGCTCCGGCCTGGATGTATCCCGGCGGACGACTGATCATTGAATACAGCCCAATGATTGCCGACGAGTGCAAACAGATCGCCGAAACCACCGGGCATTACACCGACATCAAACGCATCCGTGACCTCGCCGGTCTGCAGCGAACGATCTCACTCGGTTTGTCGGAATCTTGAGAGCGTCACCCGCCGGCATCCGCCCACGCGATAGCGTTTTGAAGTCTGACGGGCTGATCCTGTAACTATATTCGCCTGAATTCAGTCCACCGAAATCTGTCGACATCGGCTACATCCTTATCAGAAACGCTCTACGGGCTGTTGATTTTATAAAGAGTCAACCTGTTTTCGTTTAACCGGCAGCCGTAGGCGACGCTTGACGGAACACAACCTACCCTTCGGGCACGGGTTAAACGAAAATTGAACGGTATTGCTGTTAGATGAATGAATCAACAGCCCGGCTAGCGTGGGATCACTCACAATCACTCGCTTGCGCGTCGGGCGAGTACCTTGTCGTTGGCCTCCGGGTTTCCCATGCGATCAACCGCCTGTCTAAGCTTGTCTGTTCTGCAATTTGGATTGTCCGAAGGCACTCTTCGTAGTTGGACTCGCCAGAGTTCAGGCAGCGACACAACGGACGTTCTTGCTAGGGTTTTTGGAGGTCTTCCGGACCGGAGTCTTGACGACTCCGGCTACGGCTGGACTCCGCTCTCATACCGCGACCATCGCGGGCGACTGCGACGTTTCCCGCGGACTCACTGCCGAGAGCAGGTGACGCACGACCTGAGGGGCTGAGTACTCGGTCGCCTCCGGTGTGGCGAGGAACTGCAAAATCGATTGCACATCGTCTCCACAGGTCACGATCGCTGGTTCAGTCGTTCCGTCTCGACGCGTCTGTCCCAAACCGATGTTCGCGACCAATCCGTTGCAAATGCATTTACGTCCTTCGCAGGCGGACTCCTCGCCACCTTTGGCGACGAAACTCTGCACCGGCTCACCGGGGCAACGCCAACCGGTCGATCCGTCTTCTTTTCGGTACGCCTGTCGCAGGAAACCGAGGTCGCAAACACGACGGCGTTGTTGGTAGACCGATTCTTCCGAAACGGTGCCGCGCTTCTGCAAGACCTTGAACGGGAACCCGGTCGGCGAGGCGAGTGGATCGGTGTGAACTTCAATCGATCCGTTGCGGCATCGTTCGATTACGTCGCGTTTGATTTCCGGCAGCAAGCCTGACTCGTTGCTGAAGGCGAACGCAGTACCAACTTGAACACCGGAGGCGCCCGTCGTGAGTGCTTGCTGGACCGCTTCCGGCGTGCCATATGATCCTGCTAGCCAAAACGGCAAACCGATCGCCGCGATCGCATCGAGGTCGACTGCATCGCGTTTGCCGTAGATCGGTTCACCTTGCTCGTTCAGTTTCATTTTGCCACGTGGCGGCGCGTTGTGTCCGCCTGCTGAGGCGCCTTCGACAATGAACCCGTCGACTCGGCCGTTGGACTTTTTGGCGAGCATGCTTGCCAGGGTCGCTGAGCTAACGATGGCTAAGAACTTCGGCCGGTTGATCCAGGGGATGTCGCCTTCGCCAAATTCCATCGGGTCAAACGTGGTGACCACCGGTTCGTCCGCTGGGGCGTCGAGCACGTACAGCGGGTATTCGACTTTTTCGCCCTCGGCGAGACGGTCCAAAACGCCGGGGATGTGTCTCGGGATGCCTGCCCCCATCAACACGTAATCCACCCCCGCGAGCATCGCACCGAACAGCGACGCGAGTGTGGGAGTTTGGATTTTCTCGAGGAAGTTCACTCCAACGAGCCCGTCGTGATCTTCCTTGGCTAGGAATACCTCCACAAAGTTCGCCGCAACTACGAGTTCGAGTTGGTCTTGCTTGGGTGCCTGGGAAACAACCGGTGTGGCTTTGTAGGGAGCGTCCGCGGATTTGCCTCCTTCGATGTAGTATCGGTCGATGATCTTCTGGGCCATCTTCGGATACGGGAACTCCGCGAGCGCGTGCCGCATCTTTCCGTCCAGGTCACCGTTTTGCAGTCGACGTGCGAGAACCGTGTCCATCGCGGTGCCCGACACGACGCCCATTTGTCCGGTGAGTGCAACCGATCGGGCCAACCGCCAGTCTGAAACGGCAACCCCCATGCCGCCTTGGATGATGGTCGGTTTTCTTTGTGCTGTGTCGTGGTCTGCGTGTTCCGTCGAGGCGGTGGGGGCAATTTCCTTGGGTGCCATGGTGCAATGTTCCTTGCGTTTGGGCCGTGCGAGATGGAAGAACGAGCGAACGTCCGACAGCGATTGGGAAGCGTTCTAACGTCAGTCTATGCCTGTCTTCCAAAGTGGCGTCTTCGCGCCAGGTCACTGGAATGTAAATGTTCTGTCACGACGAATCGCGGGTGTCGAAAACCCCGCGTTTTCCGCTGTTTTCGCAGGGTTTTCGGGGGCGGATGAGACATTACGCCGCGGCCATCAGACACGAAATGAATCGTCGACAGAGTGAAGTTTTCTGTTCGCCTGCGACATTATTTCGTTAGAATCAGATCGTTCTTTGATATCGGTCGAGCACGGGCCGGTGCACTGCAAAGCACGGGGGAATTGGTGATGGGAAAGTGGAAGGTCTGCGCAGTTTTTTTGGTCGCGTTCGCAGCGATGTCGTTGCAACCCGCCGTGGGAGAAACTGCCGCGCAGCGACGAATGTCACGCGTCTTGAGCGGGCGTAGTGAACCGGCGCGGTTGAAAACAGTCGCGATGCTTCGCATGAACCCGAACCTGTTGTACGAAAACATGGACGTCGTTACTTCCGCGACGCGGCTGTTGCTCGATTCCTTCGAAAGCGACCGGGAAGACGGTGGCGACAACGCGACCGCAAAGCCAGCGGCGAAACCATCGTCTGTTCCTGATAGCGTGAATCAGTTGTTGGCGATATTCGCGGCGAGTCCGAATGAAGACGCGAGGTCAACCGTCATCGACGCGATCGAGCATACCGATGGACGGATTTCAATGATCGCAATGGATCTCGTCGGCCGCCATGAAATCCAGGCTGCGGTGGAGTCGCTCCAGGATCAAATCATGCGGTCTGAATTTGAGGACCAGTACGCATACCGGTTCACGTTGGTGAGGGCACTGGCGCAACTGCATTGTCCACGCAGTATCGAAATCATGCACCAATTGCACTCACAGTTGCGGGGCCAGTTGCGTCATGAGATCGCCAATCGCCTCGCGGATGTCGATGTGCGTGACTTTGACGGGGATCGCAAGGCCTATGCTCAGTATCTCGAGCAGCACCCTGCGGATTCGCTGGTCCGACCGGTGAGTTTTGTTGACGGTAACGTCGCCGGCAATATTGCGATGAACGGCGACGCGGCGATGTCTGGAAAGTTGACTTTGCACGACGTTTCGTCGGAGTCCACCGGTGGGCTGAAGCTGAGCAAGAGTCACTACTACGGGATCAATCTCAACGCAGGGCGGATGCTGTTCGTGATCGATCGTTCCGGCAGCATGAAGCATCCGACGCGGTACGATACGCGTTTGCAAAACGCAAAACGTGAGTTGGTACGCGTGATTGATGATTTGCCACCGGAGGCGGAGTTTTCGATCATGTTGTTTGACACACGGGTGCAGGCGTGGAAGGAAGAGTTGTTGCCCGCGTACCCACAGAACAAACGCGAGGCGATCGCATTTGTCGAGCGGATCGCTCTGGGGGACAAGACAAACACGCACGGTGTCTTGTCGGATGCCCTCGAGTTTGACGATCAACTGGAGGTGGTGTTTGTGCTGACTGACGGACAGCCAACGTTTGGGAAGTTGACTCATCCCGATGCAATTCTTCGCGACATCGTGGGACGCAACCGAATGCGGCACCTGAAGTTTCACACGATCGGAGTCGGCGTGAATCCGCTAACCGAAGAGTTCTTGAAAAGACTCTCAGAGCAAACTGGCGGCGAGTTCCGCGAGGTGAACTGACGCAGAGCTCGCGAAACACCATCGAGGAACACGGTCACCGCAAACAGCGTTGTGCGGGCCGAGTTGCAATGCCAGGCCAGTTCACATTGGACCGATTTCACGAGCGCGTAATGTCGATCGCCGCGTTCCCGCGAAGCGGACCGCACGTCCAATCATGAGAGGCCGGAGGCCGACACCAAATCGCGATATTCGCCCACGGTCTCTGCTCTGACCTCTGGCTACAACAGCCCTCGTGGTGCGTCAAAGCCTCGTTTTCGGGTTGCGAAACTCGCCAAGCGTTTCGGGAGAGCTCGTGAATCACCGAAAGTCTTGGCGACTTTTGCTACGGCCTTGAACCCTCGTTCTTGGTCGTGACGCACCACTAGCCGATCCGGCGGAAAATCGATGTTGGCGACTCCAACTGTAGGGATCAAGCGCCTCAAATCTCGAGATGCTTTAGGATCACCGGTTTACTCCAGGAAAGCGTCGGTCGGTGCACCCCCCAGTATCTTGTATGAGGGTACGACAGCTCGCTTCTCACCTGTGCTTGTTTTGTGCGCTTCTGTTCGTGATTTATGCATAGGGTTTGAGCAAGTCCAGCGATTTCACGCTGGTTTGAAATCTACACGCGGATGCGATTAATTAGCGTTCGCCCATTTTAACGCGGTTCTGATTGTTGCTGGTTTTGTCTAAGGGGGCGAACTTTCTCTTCGTGTGTTTCATGCGCGGCGGGTTTCACTGATTGGTCCGATGGATGCGTTAGTCCGCACACGTTCTCGATTGCCTCGCTGCCTGCAATGTGTTTGGGCAAGCGTCGAGAGTTAGGCGTTGTTGAAAGGTATTTTTATTGTGTTGAGAAACAGTGTTGGGTTTCGTTTTTTTCTAGGGAGCGGCTGGCTGCTGTTGTTGACGCTCTCGCTAGTTTGTGTGGGATGCTCATCAGGGGACATCACTCTCGAGGATTTGGAGGCTGCTGCAGCCAAGGTCGATGTATCGGACCTCGAGATTGACGAGTCAGATGCTGCTCCCGCGGCAATGTTGGATCTCGAGAAATCGGATCTGAAATTTGGATTTATAAAATTGACTGACTGTGCCCCGCTCGTGATTGCGAAAGAAAAGGGGTATTTCGAAGACGAAGGTTTGAATGTCACGTTGGAGTCGCAGTCCAACTGGAAGATTCTTCTCGACAATGTGATCAATGGGCAGCTCGACGGGGCGCACATGCTCGCCGGTCAGCCGATCGGTGCAACGATTGGTATCGGGACGAAGTCGCCGATCGTGACCGCGTACAGTCTTGATTACAACGGCAATGGGATCACGGTCAGTAATGCAGTCTGGGAGCAGATGCAAGAGAATGATCCTAAGCTGAAGAGTCCGGCGCCGGAGCATCCGATTTCGGCCGAGAGTCTCAAGCCGATCGTGAAAGACTATTTGGCCGACCAGGGCAAGCCGTTTCCGATGGGGATGGTGTTCCCGGTCAGCACGCACAACTACGAGATCCGTTATTGGCTCGCGGCCGCTGGTATCCACCCGGGGATGTATACCGAAAGCGATCTGAACGGTTTTCAGGATGCCGAGGTGCAGTTGTCGACGGTTCCGCCGCCGCAAATGCCGCAAAACCTCGAAGCAGACATTGTGAAGGGGTACTGTGTCGGCGAACCATGGAACCAGAAGGCTGTGATTGCTGGAATTGGGGTCCCGGTCACGACTAACTACGACATTTGGAAAAATAACCCCGAGAAAGTTTTTGGTGTCACCAAGGCTTGGGCGGAGGAGAATTCCAGTACTCACTTGGCTGTGATCAAGGCGTTGATTCGTGCCGGTAGGTGGTTGGATGAGACAGACGATTCGGGTGCCCTTGTTAACCGACAAGAGGCCGCGAAGATCCTCAGTAGCAAAGACTATGTCGGTGCCGAAGAGGACGTGATCGACAACTCGATGACGGGCACGTTTGTGTTCCAGAAGACGGACGTTCGTGAGATGCCCGATTTCAACGTGTTCTTTAAGTACTACGCGAGCTACCCGCACTACAGCGATTGCATTTGGTTCCTGACGCAGATGCGTCGGTGGGGGCAGATTACCGAGCCGAAGTCTGCGGATTGGTATGAGGAAATTGCGAAAGAAGTCTACAAGCCAGAGATCTATCGCCAGGCTGCTGAGTTGTTGATCAGCGAGGGCAAGATGGATGCGAGTGAGATGCCTGCGCCTGACTACGACGGTTATCGTGAGCCGACCTCGGAATTCATCGACGGCAACACCTACGACGGGCGTGATCCGATCGGATACATCAACAGTTTCGCGATCGGCAATAAGGAGGAGCTATGAACTGGCGAGGTGGTCTACTGAAGTTTTGTGAGGTCGCTGGTCTTCCGATCTTTGAGCCTTTTGTTCGCTTGGCTGCGGGCGAGGATAAGAAAGAACAGTTCGTCGGGATTGCCAAGTACGTCCTGTTGCCGATCGTTGCGATTGCGTTGTTCCTTGGGTTCTGGGCAATGGCCGCCAATACGGTGGTCACTGACAGTGCTAAGTTGCCGAGTCCAAAGGCGACGTGGGACGCAGGCGCTCAATTGATCGCGATGCACTACGAGCAAAAGCAAGCTGATCGTTTGGCAAAACAGGAGAAGGTTGGCGAGGCGGTTCGCTACATGGCCGAAGCAAAGGCCTATGGGGAAGCCGCCGAGAAGGCCACCGGTGCGAAAAAAGAGGCGCTCGAAGCGAAGTCGTTGTCGTTGAAGAAACGCGCGGTGTCGGCGGTGAATTACGAGCCGTCGAGTGCACCAACCTTCATCGATCAGATCTGGACGAGTGTTGGAACGGTCTTCTTCGGTTTCCTGTTGGCGACGCTGGTCGCGGTGCCCCTCGGCGTGTTGTGTGGGATGAGCCCGTGGTTCAATGCCGCGTTGACTCCGTTCATTCAAGTATTCAAGCCGGTTAGTCCGTTGGCGTGGTTGCCTTTGGCGTTCATCGTCATCATGTGGTACTACGCCGGATACTCCGCGGGTGAAACATTCTTCAATAAGGCGTTCCTGATTTCGGCAACGACAGTGTGTCTGTGCTCGTTGTGGCCGACTTTGGTGAATACGACTCTCGGTGTCGCGAGTGTCGACAAGGACTTTATCAATGTCGCTGATGTGCTCCGTCTTTCGTGGGCGCAGCGTCTGTTCAAAATCATCTTGCCCGCCAGTTTGCCGCTGATGTTCGCAGGGATGCGTATCAGCCTCGGCGTGGGGTGGATGGTGTTGATCGCCGCTGACATGCTTGCTCAGAACCCTGGGCTCGGCAAGTTCGTTTGGGACGAGTTTCAGAACGGCAGTGAACTGACATATGCACGAATCGCGTTCAGTGTGTTTGTGATCGGGATGATCGGGCTGGTGCTCGATCGGATCATGATCTTTTTCCGCAACTTGGTTAGCTTCGGCAATCCTGCCCCGGCCTAACCATAACGATTCGTTTTCGTTCCGCAGTCGGTCGTGTGTGGGGACACGGGCTGGCTGCGGAACGTTTTTCTTCCATTTTGCTCCGCCAGCTTAAGGCAGCACTATGAGTGTCCTTCTGCGTCCTGAACCGGTCGCGATTCGAAAGCCCGACACGCCGGCGCCATCGCCAATCTTGCAAATGAAAGGTGTTTGCAAAGGCTATGGCAGTGGTGTGACGCATTCGGAGGTCCTTCAGAATATCAACCTGAATATTCGCGAAGGAGAATTCCTAGCCGTTGTTGGTTTCAGCGGCAGTGGCAAAACAACGTTCACCCAGTTGGTTGCTGGGTTGATCAAGCCTGACAAAGGCACCATCACGATGGAGGGCGAACCGGTGACGGGCCCCTCGCCTGATCGTGGGTTGGTGTTCCAGAACTATTCGTTGCTGCCATGGTTGACCGTTCGCGGGAACATCGCGTTGTCGGTCAATTCGGTTTTCAAGGATTGGTCTTCGGAAGCCCGCCGTGAGCACGTTGAAAAGTTTATCGACATGGTCGGTTTGAGCCATGCGGCTCATCGTCGGCCGCACGAGTTGTCCGGCGGTATGCGTCAGCGTACATCGCTTGCTCGGACTCTCGCGATGAAGCCGAAAATGCTGCTGCTCGATGAACCGCTCTCGGCGCTCGACGCCCTGACGCGTTCCCAACTCGGTGATGAGATTCTGAAGATTTGGGAAGAGGAACGTCAAACTTGTTTGATGATCACCAATGACGTCGACGAAGCGATCTTGCTCGCCGATCGGATTGTTCCGCTCAATCCCGGCCCGTCGGCCTCTCTCGGGCCCGCGTTCACCGTGGGTATCGATCGGCCACGTAACAAGACAGAACTGAATGACTGCGAACACTTCAAAGCGTTGCGAAACGCGGTGACGAACTACCTCGTCGCCGTTCGCCAGAAGGCGCGCACTGCCGAGCAGGCCGCGACCAAGCATTTGAAGTTCCGGTTGCCCGATATCCAACCGGAAGACTTGAACCGGAAGGGTCGCGCGATCCACAACCAACCGCCTCGCTAAAGGCGAGCGTCCCCACACATTTACCAAGAGGTATGCCACGATGCGTGGATACGTTGAACTTTTTCGTCTCGGCAAAACCTACGACACCCACAAGGGGCCGGTCGTTATCGTCGAGGATTTCGATCTGAATCTCGAACGTGGCGAGTACGTCGCCTTGCTCGGACACTCCGGGTGTGGAAAGAGCACGGTTTTGACGATGGTCGCGGGCTTGAACCCGATCACGACCGGCGGTGTTGCGATCGACGGACGCGAGATCGACGGTCCCGGACCCGACCGCGGTGTTGTCTTTCAGTCGCCGTGTTTGATGCCATGGATGACCGCACTCGACAACGTGATGCTCGGTGTCAATCAGGTCTATCGCAACGCGTCGAAAAACGACCGAATCGACTTGGCGAGCTACTACCTGAACCTGGTCGGTTTGGGAGGCAGTTTGCACAAAAGGGCCAAGGATCTTAGTCAGGGGATGCAGCAGCGTGTCGGTATCGCGCGTGCTTTCGCACTGAAGCCCAAGATGCTGCTGCTCGATGAACCGTTCGGAATGCTCGATTCGCTGACGCGTATGGAGCTTCAGGAAATCCTTCTTGAGATCCTGGTTCGTGACAAAGTGACCACGGTGATGGTGACGCACGATGTGGATGAAGCGCTGTTTATGAGCGATCGCGTCGTGATGATGACCAACGGGCCGCGAGCACGTGTGGGGGCAATCTTCAGCCTGCCGTTTGAACGTCCACGAGTGCGAGCCGATGTGCTCGACCATCCCGAGTATTACGAGTATCGACGCAAGATGATTCAGTTCCTTGAGGAGCAGGATCACCGAAAACTCAAAGCCGATGCCGAGGCACGCGAGCAGGCGAAAAAGCAAGACGAAGCGGAAGAGCAACAGGTGGCCGAGGCCGTTTGAGAGGTCCTTTCCATCAACCGCTTTACCCATGTGAACCAAAATGTCTACTTCTTTTCATACCATCGACCACTGGTCGTCCAAATTGAGTATCTCCTCTCTTCCGTCAGCGTGTTTCCTGAGCGATGTCGCGGTATTCGACATCGATGAATCCGGTAATCCGTTGCCCAACCATCGTCCCGAATTGCTGCCGCTCGCCGAGTCCGCGGTCCAGTCGGGATCGTCGGAGGTCGCCTCGAATGACCTGCCCGGCAGAGCATCGGCTGGAATTTCGATTCCCGTTTATTACGACGGCAAAGTCGTGTCGGTGGTCGTGCTGTTGGCACGCGGTGCCGAAGGGGAAGTCGAAACGAGCGAATCACCAATTGGTGTTTTTGAGGTATGGGAGCCGATCGGGATTTATGACGAAGTCGCTCTGAAGGACGGCTACTACGGCAAGATGGAACGGTTTCACAACGTCAGTTCATTCGTCCGTTTTGAACGAGGCAGTGGGCTGCCGGGGCAGGTTTGGGATGGCCGATGCTCGATGATTCATGACGACCTGGGGAATCACCCTGGGTTCCTGCGGGCAGCGGGCGCGTCAGCGGATCTGTTGAGGACGGCGGTGGGGATCCCGGTCGCCGCGGAACAATTCCGTTCAACGGCGGTGTTGATCAGTTCTTCTCAAACTCCGATCGCTCGGGGGATGGAAGTTTGGAAGGTGTGTGAAGACCGAGATGAGTTCGAACTCGTTTCGGCTGCGTATTACAACCTCGGCGATGATTACGCACTCCCAATCGGTACGTGCCGGTCGGGGGAGTTGTCTCCGTTTTCACGTTTGAAACAGGAGATGCGGGCGCTCGTTACGGATGACCCGAGCGAATTGTTGGCAGGACGCGACGAAGACGTTGCCGCACCCGGCCCTACGTCCGGATTGGCAATTCCTTTTTTCGAAGGTGCCACGCTCACGAGCATCACGTTGTTCTTGTTTTAGATCCAACAGTCTTCAGCCCAATCACTGCAGTCTCATCAGACCTCGGTGCCGATGAGTGCGGCACCGGTCAGTGCATCGGTTGGCCTCAGTCAACTGAACTGATTGACGCGTTTTGTCGCTTTTAAGTTAAGTATGTCCAGCACGCTACCCGCCGAAACGAAAGACAAGCCTAGGTCGCAGTCATCGCGATCTTCGTTGCCGTTCTCGCAGAGCGACTCTGGATTTGACCTCGTCGGCATGTTGCTCGAAGAGCAGCAATCGTTGACCGCGGTGGAGCAATTTTCAGAGGCTCATTCACGGGGCGAGATCGAACCGGCTCAGTCTGTCTACTACCGACAGTTGTTGCCTGTCACTCCACCCGAACCGGGGCAACAACTCGCGTTCGAAGTCAACCTCGACACGTGCAGCGGTTGCAAGGCGTGCGTGGTCGCCTGCCACACGATGAACGGGCTCGAGGAAGCCGAGAGCTGGCGAAAGGTAGGCACGTTGACGATCGGATCGTTGGCGGATGAGTCTGCCGATGAGCCCAGTGATCTCGCCATCCCTACCGCCATTGATCTCGAGCAATCCCCGGTAACGATCGCGAGTTCGGGAATTCAGCATGTCACAACGGCCTGTCACCACTGCGAAGACCCAGGGTGTCTGAACGGATGTCCTGTCAAAGCCTATGTCAAGGAACCGGTAACCGGGATCGTCAGGCACCTCGATGATCAGTGTATCGGTTGCAAATACTGCACGATGATGTGCCCGTATGAAGTGCCGAAATACAGCAAGCGTTTGGGAATCGTTCGCAAATGCGACATGTGCCACCAACGGCTCAAGACGGGGGAAGCCCCCGCGTGTGTTCAGTCGTGTCCCAATGAAGCAATCTCGATCCGAACGGTTGATAGCACTCGCCCGCTGACATCATTGGACGAGCGTTTGGTGCCGGAGGCTCCGTTGTCCGATTGGACACGTCCGACCACTCGCTATGTTTCGAACCGATCCGACTTAATTGCCGAGGCGGTGCCGCAGGACTCTCAAATCGATGTAGTCGCCGAGAGTCATTGGCCGTTGGCGTTGCTGTTGATCGCAACTCAGGTATCGGTGGGCATGATCCTGTTTGAACGCTTGATTGCGTTGGGGCTGTGGGCTCGTGGAGGTACGATGCCTGTGGAGACGTCACGGATGACCGCCTTGGGCGCGTTGGTCGTCGCCATGATCGGCATGAACATCGCTCCGCTGCACCTGGGGCAACCGCTGCGTGCGTGGCGGGTGTTCCTCGGATTGAGAACATCATGGCTGAGCCGCGAGGCCGTCGTGCTCGGAAAATTCGTAGGAGCGTTATTGCTCGCCACGGTGCTGCTTTGGTTACCCGTGATTGCCGCGTGGACGCCAGACGCGGTAACCGAGCGTATTCCGGAATGGGTTGTGGTGCCTGAGTGGGTCGCGGGGGCTACGTTGGTCGCATCAGTCGTTCTCGGAATCGCGGGGCTCTACTGCAGTGCAATGATCTACATCGCGACTCGGCGTGAGTTATGGCGTTGGAGCCGCACGATCCCTCGGTTTTTGATCACGGGCGTGATCGTGGGGGCTCCGATGACGGCGTTGGCTGTAATCCTGACCAGCGAGATGAACACGATTGCCAATGCGTTGTTGCTGATGGCGGCGATGACAGGGGCAGGCAAACTTTTCTGGGAGTGGGACTTGTATCTCGCCAATCAAGGCGATCGAGGATCGGGTTCTTCCGTCAAAACATTCGATGAACGCAGTCGACGACTGGTTCGAACCCACCTGAGTCCGTTGGCACGCATTCGGCTGACCGGTGGTTGGGTGGGCATCGTGGCATGCATGTTTTCAATGGCTGCGATCGCTGTCGGTTGGAACGTCGGCGCGGTGTTGTCCGTGTCGCTTGCTGCTGCGGCGTTGCTCGTCGGTGAATCGTCAGAGCGTTTGTTGTATTTCATGAGTGTTGTTTACGACCGCATGCCGGGGACACTGAAATGAGCATGGATACCACGCCGGCCACACCCGTTGATTTGACTTCGTCACCTGTTGCAAAAGCTCCTTTTGAGTTGCCGCAGGTATTGGTTCGCCGGGAAGGAACCATGACCCGGGAGCTGTTGCTGCATCCCGGTGAGCATGGGCTCGGGATGACGCACTCGTCGATGGCGGCGGATACCACAACGACAGCGACGTGTGGATTCTGTGCGACCGGTTGCGGGTTGAGACTGCATTTGAAAGAAGGCGTCGCGGTCGGTTTGACACCGGAAACGAAATACCCCGTCAACTTAGGAATGGCC
>NZ_ANOH01000427.1 GCF_000346505.1 Aporhodopirellula sallentina SM41 | reverse complement strand
CCGTGTTGGTCGGTAGCGGTCAGTTGTTGCTCCGCCGGGACGAGCCCGGGCGGAAGCGTTGGGGAGTGCGGTGAGCGTGGGTGGAGGTTGTGTGGGTTGGTTGGTAGCGGTCAGTTGTGGCTCCGCCGGGGCAAGCCCGGGCGGAAGCGGTGTGCTAAAAACTAAAAGCTAATCGCTAAGAGCTATCAGCTAAAAGTTAGCTGTTAACAGCGAATGGTTTCTTGGTTGGCTACGAAGTCGGCGTAGGTGGATTGGAGGCCTTGGTCGAGGTCAATTTTGGGGGTCCAGCCGGTGGAGTTGATGAGGTCAGTATTGGTGCGTTTGACGGGGGTGCCGTCGGGTTTGCTGGTGTCTTGAAGGATTTTGCCTTGGAAGCCGACGACGGTGGCGATTTTTTGGGCGAGGTCGGCGATTCGCAGGTCGGTGCCGGTGCCTACGTTGACCCAGTCCGGTGGGTCGGAAAGCTGGATCAAGTGCAGGACGCCGGTGGCGAGGTCGTCGACGTGGAGGAACTCGCGGCGTGGGTTTCCTGAGCCCCAAACGGTGACGGATTCGGCGCCGCTGAGTTTGGCGTCGTGGAAACGGCGGATCAGACCGGGGATGACGTGGCTGTTTTCCGAGTGATAGTTGTCACCGGGGCCGTAGAGGTTGGTGGGCATGGCGGAATGAAACATCACGCCGTATTGCTGCCGGTAGTACTGGCAGAGTTTCAGCCCCATGATCTTGGCCAACGCGTAGGCTTCGTTGGTTTGCTCGAGGGGGCTGGTCAGGAGGCTGTCTTCGGGGATCGGTTGGGGGGCGTTTCGCGGGTAGATACACGTGCTGCCGAGGAACAGGAACCGTTTGGTCTGGTGCCGGTAGGCGGAGTGGATGGAGTTCATGGCCATCGCGGTGTTTTCGTAACCGAACTCGGCGGGGTACGTGGCGTTGGCGTGGATGCCTCCGACTTTGGCGGCGGCAAAGAGCACGCAGTCGGGTTTCTCGGTGGCGAAGAAATCATCCACCGCGGCTTGGTCGCATAGATCGAGCTGGTCACGCGTGCGGGTGAGGATTTCGGCTGGCGGGTTGGGGCTGGATTGGAGTTTGCGGATCAGGGCGCTGCCCACCATGCCACGATGCCCGGCGACGAAAATCTTTTGGTAGTTCATGGGAGGTTTGTTTTTGCGAGTTGCGAGTTGCGTGGGAAAGGGCGTTGATTCCGCCGGGGCTAGCCCGGACGGAGATCGGTGGTTGTTTGGTGTTGGTTGGTAGCTGTCAGTTGTCGCTCCGCCGGGCGAGCCCGAGCGGAAGCGTTGTGCGGGGAGCCGATCGCGGGTGGAGGTTCGAAG
>NZ_ANOH01000426.1 GCF_000346505.1 Aporhodopirellula sallentina SM41 | reverse complement strand
CCCCCTGCTCTCGGTCTTGGAAAGACCGAGCTACGTGCATACCCCAACCAGCCGATCAGGGTTAGCCGCGGTTTCTTACCAGACACCCCGTGCCAACGCACATCAACCAATTCATGCACGTTTTTCTCGCATCACCCCCGTAGGCCGGACCAAGCGAAGCGCCGATCCGGCATCCCCACAATCGTGGAGCCCAGTCTTCAGCCGCTCGGCCCCAAACCCGAGTCGCCTAAAGGCTTCACTCCAACGGCCCCCGCCTCCACATCCCCGCCCCGAAAACACCCGTTCGCCTTTTTCAAACCACCTCAAACCGCCCCAAAAACTCACGCTGCTACCTCAAATGGCACTTTAGGTAATTTGTGCGGGGGGCGGTTGATACGTTCGGTGCTGCTTACGCCGATTGTGTGCATCACAGCGATCGTTGCAGCCGAAACCGTTAGTGACGCAGACCCGCGATCGAAGAATCGCGTCACTAGACAACACAACTGACCGCAAGGTAGAGGGATTCGAGAATGAATCGTTGGCTTTTAATCGGATCGATGCTCGGCGTGATGGCCCTGAGCACCGGATGTCTCCACCACAACACACGCGGCGGGTGTTCGACTTGCGCCGCCCCGGCCGGCGACTGCAGCAGCTGCAGCACCGGGACATGCTCGACAGGCGCCTGCGGTAGCGGGGCCTGCAGCACGGGGCAGTGTGCTTCCTGCAACGGCGATTGCGGATCCTGCAACGACGGACGTTGTGGCGGATTGCTCGGCAAAACTCGGGGCAAGATCCTCGGTTGCCACACCGGATGCGGTCGCACCGGTTGCCAAGCCGGACCACTCGGATGGCAACAAGGCGGTCTCGACTACAGCTCGCACCTGAACCCTGGTTGCCTCGGCCACCAAGCCGGTGCGGCGGTTGCTAGCCAACCGTTCACCCCAGGTGCTCCGACCGCGCAAGTCGCTTACCCGTACTACACTCACCGCGGTCCCCGTGACTTCCTGATGGCCAACCCGCCATCGATCGGCCCCTGAGCCGACGCGGCAAAAAATCTGGCGAACCGGTCCTTCGGAGATCGGTCCCTAATGGAAGCACACCGGCAGGGTGTGCTTCCGGCATAGAATGATTGCTGGCAGAAATGCCGGCGACGAAGAAACGGTGCAGAACCACCGACATCGCGACAGGCCTCATCGAGTCACTGCATCACAGAGCAGCAGACACCAAGCCGCTCGGCTCGATCCGGCCTCGATGCGATTCAACGAGCGGTGTTCTGACGCCGGTTGTTCCGACTCCACAGTGTCATTTTTATGCAATGTCCTTTTCACGCGACGTCGCTTTAATTTCAAAATGCTCGAGCGACATCGTTTGTGGCGACGTTGCTCGTCGGAGTTGACCGCATCGTCGCAGCGTTCGTGTGGTTGGCCCTGACTGTTCTTATCGATCCGATGTTCATTGAGGTGAGTTTCCAATGGCCTCCGATTTCCGACTGAAGGAATCACTGCCCGAATTGACCGAACAGATCGTCGCGACCTATACCGCGGACGATTCGATCAACCACCTCGGCCACTGTCCGCTGCCCAGTTACGAAGCCGTGGTCAACATTCTCGTTGACCTCAAGGACATCTTGTACCCCGGCTATCGACGCCATACCAATTTGCACGCCGGCAACATTCGCTATCACGTCGGCGGCTTGGTTGATTCGTTGCACGATCAACTGACCGTGCAAATCGGACGCGCGTTGCAGCACGAACATCGTGTCAAACAAAAGCACGATGACTGCGTCGACCAGATCGACTTCGAGGCCAAAGGCCAAGCGATGACGATCGAGCTACTCAAGCGGATCGTCAAACTTCGCAAAACACTCGCCACCGACGTCGAAGCCGCATTCGCGGGCGACCCCGCCTGCCAAACGACCGACGAGATCGTGTTTTGCTATCCCGGCTTCGAAGCGATCACGGTTTACCGAATCGCTCACGAACTCGTTCAACTCGATGTGCCCTTCATTCCACGGATGATGACCGAGTGGGCGCACCAACAGACGGGGATCGACATTCACCCCGGTGCAACGATTGGTGATTACTTTTTCATCGACCACGGTACCGGTGTGGTCATCGGAGAAACCTGCGAAATCGGACGCCACGTCAAACTGTATCAAGGTGTCACGCTCGGTGCGTTGAGCTTCCCGACCGATGCGGACGGCCAACTCATCCGCGGCCAGAAACGACACCCGACGATTGAAGACAACGTCGTCGTCTACGCCAACGCCACCATCCTCGGTGGACGAACCGTTGTGGGTCGCGATTCAGTGATCGGCTCGAGCGTGTGGATCACCCGCAGCGTCTCGCCCGGCACAACCGTCGTCCTCGAAAAACCACAACTCCGGGTTCGCGGCAGCGAAGAATCCAAGGATGGCTCCCACCCCGAACTCAACTACCAAATCTAAACACGCCCACGCACACCCCACGTAGGCGAATCTTTCCAAGACTCGCACCCAACCACCCAACCACCCAACCGAGTCCCACTACTGACTCGCCCCCACCGCAACATCACCCACCTACCCGATCTCGTCCGCGGCACGTAAAACAGCATCCCACTCACGCGCCGCAGATCGGTCGCATACGGGGGCGAGAAACGCCGGTTCATCGCGTTTCCATCTCACCGCTGCAGGTCACGGCGTCTTCGTTCGACTCACATGAAAGCGAACCTGATCGGTGCTCAAAGCTGAACGAGCCGCTGTTGTTCTCGAGCGGCTCGAAGAACTCTACCCGGACCCTCCGATTCCACTCGACCATCGCGACGAATTCACACTGCTCGTCGCGGTGCTGCTCAGTGCGCAGTGCACTGATAAAAAAGTCAACGAGGTGACGCCGGCTCTCTTCGAAGTCGCCGGAACGCCGCAACAGATGATGGAACTCGGCGAAGCAGCCATTTTGGAAATCATCCGGCCGCTCGGACTGTCCAAACAGAAAGCCAAATCGCTCGCGGGGCTTGCGACCATTCTCGTCAACGAACACGACAGCGTCGTACCACAAACGTTCGAGGAACTCGAAGCGCTACCAGGCGTTGGACNTAAAACCGCGAGTGTCGTGATGTCCCAAGCCTTCGGTCACCCCGCCTTCCCCGTCGACACCCACATCCATCGCCTCGCCCAGCGTTGGGGTTTGTCTTCCGGTAAGAGCGTTGTGCAAACCGAGCGTGATCTGAAACGTCTCTTCCCCGAATCCAGCTGGAACCGACTGCATCTGCAGATCATCTTTTACGGACGAGAACACTGCACCGCGAGAGGATGCGACGGAACCAAATGCGGCCTCTGCACCGAGCTCTACCCAAACCGCCGCAAACCCGTCGAATGGAAAAAGCCATAGCCCCAACACATCCCAACCACCCAACGTAGAAGTCGAGGCTTTCGCCGCCCGCGAATGCTACTCTCGATCTTGGAAAGACCGAGCTACGTGCATACCCCAACCAGCCAACCGGCGTTAGCCACGGTTCTCCACGGGGCACCCTGTGCCAACGCACATCAACCAACTCACGCACGTCGTTCTCGCATCGCCCCCGTAGGCCGGACCAAGCGAAGCGCCGTTCCGGCATCCACACAATCGTTGGAGCCG
>NZ_ANOH01000425.1 GCF_000346505.1 Aporhodopirellula sallentina SM41 | reverse complement strand
GTAGCTGCGATCTAGCCACATCCACTAGATCAAATGCGGCAATTCGGGAGACCGGAAACCTATCAATCCACTTGTCTAGTTGGTCATTTGCTGCCTTATCACCCTCACGCGCCTTTGCTCGGATGCGTCGGAATTCATGTATCCCAGGAATTTCGAATGCATCCCGTTCCGATGAATCCATTTTCACTACCCTCGTTTCAGAAAGCTCATTTAGTTGACAGAACACCTTCCACGAGCTGGCCCATCCAGCGATTCGCTTCAGGCTTACTTCCAGTTCGGTAAATTCTTGCCGCTCGCGTTGCAACTGCAGACGGAGATCGCGTTGCGACGACCTCGACAGCTCACTTGCAATCGCGAACAGCTCGACCAGTGGGTCAGTAGCGGGACCCACATAAGAGTTCTGGAGCGTTCCCGCTACTCGCCTGGGCTTGTACCTGTATTGCCTTGACGTTCCGCGGCGTTTTTCAATTGACATAAAACCTTGTGTAACAGAGAGGCACAATTTACAAAAACACCTACGCGCGGCGTTTTCGGTCATCATCTATCGAGGGATCCCGGTCAACCGACGATCGAAGTTCGCAGTCACCCAATTCAGCGTTTATGTTTGACCAAACCGAGGTGACAACGGAGTCGCGGGTGGCTACAGTGTCTGCGTGCGGCAATTCTGAAAAGTAACCGGATCGCAAAGCGGTCGTCAGTATTTCTTGTGGATCCTTGTCACAACATTGCTCAAAGAGGATGAGTAACTTGATCCGCTCGCGTTGTCGCCAAACTGGCGAATCGACATCGCATTCTTCCTCCAATTGCGAAACATGGTCGAGTAGGTATTCGCAGATTTGCCCACCGCCTTTGTACGAAAAGCGATAGACCATGGATCGAAGGTAATCTGGTGGTGCATCCACTGGATTGATCACGAAGTCCAGAATCCACCAGATTGCATCAAGGCTCTCCAACACATCGAAGTACACAGCGCAGTAGTCCCTGACGTCAACCACATCGATGCCCATAATCCGGGCGACTTCGTCTATCGGAATCCTCGCCAGCAAGCGAGACTCTATCTCCAACCTACGCATCAGGTCGTTGTAGATCTTCGATAGAGACGCAAAGTCAATACGACGTCTTCCGCAGCTGTCCGGCGGCGGGCAAATCAGGTTGTTCGACAGATGGCGCACCGTCAGCCAAACCGTCTCGTCATATTCGATAGCCGTCGGAACGCCGTTTTGAACAATTCTACAAGCATTCTGGAAACGCCACGCGGGACCATCAAACATATTTTTCTGCCGACGGCAGATACGGTGCGATGCTCTCTCAAGGTCCGCCAAGCTAAATTCGTCTGGGATATCAAAATCTTCTTTGCACATCTTATGGAAGGCTCTTTGTGGAAGGGAACAGAAGGACGCAAATTCCGGATAGAGGCAACAAGCGGTGACTCACCTTTCAACCAGTGAACACATCACTAGCGGACAGACCACAGTCTCATGCCACATAGATACGATCTGGGCTTCGTTACGGCGTTTC
>NZ_ANOH01000424.1 GCF_000346505.1 Aporhodopirellula sallentina SM41 | reverse complement strand
GCGACTCGCGAGCAACTCGATCTGCAACGAAAGGCTCTCGCGAAAGCCGCCAATCACCTTTCGTTTCAACCGCGAATCGCACCGTTGGAGATTGTTGACGGCGAAACGGCAACGGTGTTCGCATACGATCTGCGGGATCTCGGTTGGCACGTCCAGCCTTACCGTAGCGCGGCCAAGGAAGCCAACCGGGCTGACTACAACTTGTATGATTTGGTTCTACTGGAGTACCCGTATTCGATCGCTTATGAAGCGTCGGAGACCTATGACCGTCTGGCGATGGAGTACATGCATCCGGCGGGCATGGTGCGTCCGATCCCGTATGTGCGTGTGGATTGGTTTTGCAGCACCGCGTTGCAACCGGCTTTGTACAACGACCTGATGCGACTGCCGATTCACCTCGATGATCTCGAAGAACAACTCGGTGTCGATTCACAAAGCAACGTGCGAGACGGAATCGCACAACGTGGCGCCGTTGCGGTATCGGGCGTGTCGCATAACAACCGTGCGATGGAACGACATCCGTCCAATCACGGTTCGTATTGGAAGAGCATCGATTACGCGTCGAGCAAAGGACGTGACAATTTGTTCGCCGATCCGATCAACCTGCACGGTGCGGGCGGTGAGATGATCTTTTCGCTGCCGAACGGTTTGCAAGGGTACTACCTCGCGACCGGCGACGGTCAGCGTCTCGACGCGGCACCGACGGAAATCGTGACAGACAAGTTTTCAGAGGACAAAACGGTTCGCAACGGGCTGTCGTGTATCCGATGTCACGATCGAGGAATGAAGCCGTTTCGAGACGACGTGCGAGCGGCGGTGATCGATCTGCCGGGCAGCTACGGTTTTGACAAACGCAAAGTCGCGGAACTTTATCCGACCAAACAAACGATGGATGAGTTCATCGAGGAGGATCGCGAACGATTCTTGATCGCGATGAAAAAGGTCAACGGCGACGACTCCGATGACGAAACACTGACGCCCGTCGCACGTCGGTTCATGGATGCTCCGATCGCGTACAACACCGCGATCGGTGAGCTGGGACTGCGAAGTGAGAATTCGTTCGAGGGAATGTTCCGTTCGCCGCAGTTTGCCGGTGCCGGGTTGGTTCCGCTGAGCAACAACGGCGTCATCCGACGCGACATGTGGGAAGATTATTTCCCGTCGGTCGTTGAGTTCCTCGGATTGGGTGTTCCGGTGATCCCGGTCGACGCGATCACTCGACCGGACTTCCGTGTCGACGGATCGAGCATCGACGTTGTGCTGTCCACTTCCAAGACGAACAACCTGTTTAGCCCTGGCGACGACCTAGTTATCTTTGCCAAAAACGAAGGCAAGACGGAGGTATACGTCGAGATGATCGGCACGGGCGTCGGCGGCGAGAAGGTCGTGCTGATCCCCACCGGCCGAACACTCGCTCCAGGAGAGACACTGCGATTTCCCGAGAGTGGTGCGTTGAAAGTGCAATCAACGCTCGGCAACGAAAAGATCACCTTGTTTACCAGTCTCGACGAATTCGAAGGTGGGCAGGTTTTGAGAGCCGAGCACATGGCGGATCGATTCATTCACCCTTTCTATAAACTCAACGTCCATGGGGCGGTTGCCCAGATCGAACAGAACGCTAGTCGCATTGAGAAGCGAACGTTGACGATTGAAACGCGATAGTTATCGCACATACATACCCCTGAAAGTTCACTTCACCTGAAAACGATAATCTCATGATGATGACAAACTCTCTCGGACGACTCGCGGTAGGTCTGCTTTTTTGCGCCGTTTGCAGCGGGCTGGGCCAGCCAGTGCATGCAGCCGACGAGTTGGAAAAGGGTTTGATCTCGGCATCCGAAGCGGTGCTGGAGCATGCCCGCAAAAAAGGTTACAAGAACATCGGTGTGTTGAAGTTTGCGGTGAAGAACCATCACGATCCGACCGGCGGTCACGACTCGGCCTTGGGGAGGCGACTGGCGGACAAGTTGGAAATGGCGTTGCTTTTGAATGTGGACATTAAAGATCCCATCGGTATCGCGAAGAACGCGAGTGATACCGCGGCGACAATCGCGGGCGCGAGTCATCTGTCCTCGTCGCAGGAAGCACGTGAGGAGCTGTTTGTGAAAAAATATCCGATGTCATGGGGGTCGCAGGATCAGCCGATCGATGCGTTCTATTCCGGGTCGGCCGTTCTGGTGAAGGATCTCTCTAAGATCGTTGTCGGTTTCCGGGTTCTCGACGCGGCGACCGGATCGCTCGAGTGGCTGCCAAATTTGAGGGTTGAGGTGAAGCCGGGGTTTGATGAACTGATGGATGCCGGGCAAAGCTTCACAACCCGCGGCATTTTCGATTCGGCAAACATCAAACTAACGAGTTCCGAACGAAAGGAGAAAGCGACGGAAGAAGCAACGTTGACTTCGCTCGATGTCTCGGACGCATCCGACACGCAGCAAACCGGCAGCAAACATCCGCTGTCGCCTGACAACACGGATTCGCCGATCACGTTTGAAGTTCACTACGACAACCAGCCGCAGAAAATTCGTATCGAAAGTGGCCTCGCTTTCGTTGCGGAACCTGAGGAGGATCAAAACGTGATGTTTGTCGTTCGCCGCAAAGGCAGCGCCCGCCCCCGTCTCGCTGTGGTGGTGAAGGTGAATGGTGAAAACACGCTGAGAAAGCAAACGCTGCCGGACGCGAAATGCGGTGCGTGGATCTTTGAACCACACATGGATGTGTTTGGGATCAAGGGATATCAACTGAACCAAAATGAGCGTGAGCCGTTTCGCGTTCTTTCCGACAGCGAGTCGATCGAGAAGGAGATCGACTATGGATCCCACGCGGGAACGATCACCATTTCGGTCTTTCCCGAATTGAAGGAGACTCCCAAGGAGGACCCTGAAGAATCAACAGACGACCTGCTGGCGTTGCTCGAAGAAGCCGAGCATCCAAGACGTAAACCGAGCACCTTGGCAGCACTGCGGTCGACGTTGAATCCGAAGGTGAATCATCTCGCGACGCGTGGTTTGATCGGCGGCGGTAGCAAGGTCAACGCATCGGTGGAGAAGACGAAAATGCAGCGAGACACGGTTCCGATGATGAGTGCGACGCTGCGGTATTACAACCCGAGCGATTTGCCGGAGTGACGTGGGAACACGTAGCTCGGTCTCTACAGAGACCGAGGGTTGTTGGTTTGTTCCGAGTCTCTGAGAGGCTCGGCTACGTGTAGACGCGGCAGCCGTTCGCTCAATGCGAATGGTTCGACAACCGTTAGCTGAAACGCAATACGCTGTAGGTCTCGACGGCTTGTTCGAGCAACGTCATCGAGATCATGGCTGGGTGTTTGCACAGGACCAAAGGCAGCATCGGTAGTTGGGCCGCAATCAAACGGGCCAGCAATCGA
Organism: Aporhodopirellula sallentina SM41; assembly: GCF_000346505.1. GTDB lineage: Bacteria > Planctomycetota > Planctomycetia > Pirellulales > Pirellulaceae > Rhodopirellula > Rhodopirellula sallentina. The sequence continues at coordinate 1,169 of NZ_ANOH01000424.1, read as the reverse complement.
TCGGGCGGTTCTCGTTCGGCGAGGTCGCCCCGGCGGACTTGCAGGATCGCCGTGTTCAAGGTTGGGCCGAACGGGCCGTAGGGAACTTCAGCGATTCGTTTTTCGCGTGCGGCGAAGTAACCCGCGCCGCTCGCAACGGGCGACCAATCCAATTCGGGGTCGAGTTTCGCGGCTTCGACGAAGTTGCTCGATTGCTCATAGATATCGATCAACAAACCACGCGGAAAGAAATCCTCCGTGGTCGGTTGTGAGGGATTTTCGATGAGACCGATTGCCGATTGAATGGCTCGGTCGGCGTTGCCTCGGAACCATTCGGCACGAGCCAGTTCGGTTTTCAAGAACCGTGATGCGGGATGCAGGCCGGTCGCGCGACGCATGAACTGCATGCCTTGCGAATCTTCGAATCGAATGATCTTCAGCCAACCGGCCTGATGGTGAACCTGCCAATGATTGGGGCTGTTGCGAGCCAGATCACGCAGGACTTTGTCAGCCGAATCGAAGTCCGCGAGCACTTGATAGTCGAGCATCGCACGTGCGAGCAAGGCTTCCCGGTTACCGGGCGACAAAGACAACGCTCGCAACGCGGACTCTTGGCTGAGCGTGATCAGTTCGCTCGCGCGTGCGTCATCGGTTCGGGCGGCGAGGCTGATCGACGTGACCGCGATGCCCGCGTGTGCCTGTGCGTAGTTAAAGTCAACTTTGGCGGCGTGTTTGAAACACTTCAGGGCCGTTTCCATCGCGGCGGTGGTGCCGGGATCCGACAGCGTGCGACCTTTGATCAAACACGTGAAGGCTTCCGGGTTGTTGATCTTCTCTCGTTCTTCGCTCTTGGTCAGTTCCCGTCCGATTGCCGTTGCGAGTTCATGAGCCAACGCGGACTGTTCGATCAGGTTATCGCCGGCGGCGGTTGGAATCACCAGTCCTTCGATCAGCTTGCCAGTTTTACCGGAGACGATGTCGACGTTGACCGTCATGATGCGACTCGAGTTCGGTCCCGCTTGCGCGACCGAGAACGTGCCGGCCACCAAGGCATCGACTTGCAACAAGTCCGCTGCTTCCTGGAATTCGGACGGCAGTGAGGCAGAGATCGGAACGTATTTGGGAACCGTGATGCCTTCGATCCGCGACAACTCGTTGACCAACAGACCGGACAACAATTCGCCTTGATC
>NZ_ANOH01000423.1 GCF_000346505.1 Aporhodopirellula sallentina SM41 | reverse complement strand
GCAATCAGAAAGGACTCGACAATGGAACGTGGGTGTTCATCGTCTCGACCTCAATTTTCACTGCGAACCGTTCTTGCTGTGGTCTCGCTTGCAGCAATCTGTTTCACTTACTTGGCGAGGCAAGAATCAGCGCGACGTCAACTCATCACTGACATCGAAGATGTCGGTGGGACCGTGAAATTCGACGAATCAATCACTCTGTCACTCTTCAAGAGCCAACGCGTATCCGAGGTCGTGATCCCGCATGGTCGCATTGCCGACGTTGGGCCAATGCGTCTCAAGTCGTTCTCAAATCTGTCGACACTCGAACTCAAGAACTTCGACTCAACCTACCCCGACGGATCTCGGATCCAGTGCTCGAAGTTGCGTTTGACGAAGATCACAGACGATATGCTGAAAGGACTGGAACCGAATAGAACAATCGAAAATAGCGATAACCATCGCATGCAACGGAGCGGCGGTGGAGACGATTTTACAAATGGAAGCTCAACTCCCGCCGCCCGCTGATGCGGGTCGTT
>NZ_ANOH01000422.1 GCF_000346505.1 Aporhodopirellula sallentina SM41 | reverse complement strand
TTTTCCGCCGACAGCGTTCTCTGGTGAGCGAGGATTTGTTTCAAAACGTAGTCGACACCGACGAGTCCGGTCAGCGAATCGTCACGGTCTTCTTCGACCGGTTGTTCGATGTCGGCAGGAAACTCCGGCGCCTCGGCTTCGATCCAGTGACGCACCAGGGCGAGTTCTTTTTCCGATAGAGGCGGAGCCCCTTTGGGCATCCGAGTGTCTTCGTCGTCTTCGATCAAAATTTCGTACAAACGCGAATTGCTCGCGTCGCCCGGCACGACTTGATCGTCGGCCAGCAGCGACTCCAGAGACAGCACGTTCAGATCGGCGATTTGTTGATCATTCCCGTGGCACTGCGAACATCGCGAACGCAACAGCTCTTTCACATCCGCGGCCAGTTTGGATTTCTCGGCCTCCCGGTCGGTTGATTCAGACGCGATCGCCCGAGCCCCGAGCGAGCCCACGCTCGCCAGACTGACCAAAACCGTCAACACGAACGTGCGACGAAACGCAAATAGATGTGACATGGGCAGTCAACTCAAATGGAAAAAAGGGTCAATTAGAAACGAGGGCGATTATTCGAAGATGTGATGCAGCTTCAATTCAGGTTCCACCGGACCGGCTGCGAAGCCCATCTCCGCCTAGTGTAACCCGCCCAACCAGCTGATTTGCAACCACTCGATCTGAATTTTGCGTGGTCAACACGAGTGCGATCCCGCGTCAAATCATGACGTCCACTCTCTACGCAAAGCGACAAACGCGACAGGAGAACGATCCCATCCACCACGGCAAGCAGCCGTCATCGACAGAACGATTCGGCCCGCCTGTTTGTGGGAACTCGACAACGGATTTACTATGACAATGCGATTTGCGTTGCCGCAGCGGACACCCAAACGCAACCAATTTCGAAACCGCCGAACCGAAACCGATCGGGCCGACCACACCCTCGATGAGGTTCCTGTTAAGCTGAAGCAGAGGTGTCTATAGAAATTCGCGAGCAACTTTGGGAGGATCACCGAGTGAACGCTATTCTGGTTTGGGGCATTGCAACGGCGGCATCAGTCATCGCGCTGGGATGGGCACGACGGTTTCATCATCAGATGATGCAAGCCGACGAGGGAAACGACGAAATGCGGTCGATCGCGGAGAGCGTTCGAATCGGCGCGGCGGCCTATCTCCGACAACAAAACAAAGTCGTGGCAATCGTGTTCGTGGTCGTGACACTGTTGCTCGCGTTCGCCGCGATCGGACTGCGGGTCCTATCGGTTTTCACCCCGATCGCTTTCTTGACAGGTGGTTTGTTCAGCGGACTGTGCGGGTGGATCGGCATGCGAACGGCGACGCAAGCGAGCAGCCGGACCGCGGCGGGCGCCCGCGTTTCCCTCAACGACGGATTGCAAGTCGCTTTCCGCAGCGGCGCCGTGATGGGGCTCACCGTTGTCGGCATGGGGTTGCTCTACCTGTGTTTGTGGTTCGCCGGATTGTATTGGCTCGTCCCGATGATCGGTGGCAAAGAATCCGCGATGAGCCTACATCAAATTTCCGTCACGATGTTGACGTTCGGCATGGGAGCCAGCGCGCAGGCACTCTTCGCTCGCGTCGGTGGAGGCATCTTTACGAAAGCAGCCGATGTGGGTGCGGATCTGGTCGGCAAAGTCGAGCAGAGCCTCGCCGAAGACTCGCCACGCAACCCAGCGACGATCGCCGACAACGTCGGGGATAACGTTGGCGACGTTGCCGGCATGGGTGCCGACCTTTACGAGTCGTACACCGGATCGATCTTGGCCGCGTCGGCACTCGGTGTCGCCGCGATGTGCCAAGACGGAATGCTCGCTGAAGGTGGCGACGTTACCTCCGCGCAGCTTCACGCGATGTTGCTTCCGCTGGCGATCGCCGCTTTCGGAATCCTCTGCTCGATCGCAGGAGTTTACGCCGTCAAGACTGGCGATACGCTTTCGCAGAAGGCCCTTTTAAAAGCACTCTCACAAGGAATCAATCGATCGTCACTCTTGGTCGTGATCGGTTCGGTGGGCCTATCGATTTGGTTGATGCCGCCCGTGCCCGGCACCATGTTCTTTGGAATCGTTCCTGGAATCGCAGTCAGTGTTGTCGTGGGACTAATGGCGGGTTGGGCGATCGGATGGTGGACCGAACGCGTTACCAGCGATGAGTACGCAACGACGCAGCACCTCGCCAGCGAAGCGGAAACAGGCTCCGCGACCATCATCATCGGCGGGGTCGCCGACGGAATGCTGAGCGTTTGGTTTCCGGTTTTGGTGGTGTCGGCCGCCATGTTCCTCGCCTTTGGGTTTGCCAACGGGGGCGAGTTTAACGACTTCAACCGGTTCTCGCTGGGGCTCTACGGAGTCGGTCTCGCCGCGGTCGGGATGCTCAGCACGCTCGGCATCACTTTGGCGACGGACGCGTACGGCCCGATCGCGGACAACGCCGGCGGGAACGCGGAAATGGCAGGTCTCGAACCGGTCGTTCGCGAACGAACCGACGCCCTCGACAGCCTCGGAAACACCACCGCCGCGACGGGAAAAGGATTCGCGATCGGTTCGGCCGCACTCACCGCGCTCGCGTTGCTCGCCGCTTATGTCGAGGGTGTCCGTGACGGTTTCGATCGTTGGGGTACCGAGGTCGCCGCAGAAGTATCCGGCGAGGGCTACTTCAAACTGAACAACAATTTGATGATCGAGAAGACTCCGTCGGGGACCGAAACCTTCCTGATCATGCCGACGCGTTCGGAGTCACCTCAACAACGCGAGACTTGGCATGCGGTCAACGGCGGCGAATCGTTCGACTCCGTCGTGCTGAACACAGCGATCGAAGGTGACCGAGTTGAAGTCACTCAAGCGACGCTGCAGGACTTCTTGCATTACTTCGACATGACGTTGATGAATCCGAGAGTTCTCGTCGGTGTGTTTCTCGGTGCGATGAGCACGTTCCTGTTCTGCGCGATGACGATGAAGTCCGTCGGCCGCGCCGCACAGGGGATGGTGGTGGAGGTACGCAGACAGTTCGTCGAAAACCCGGGTATCCTCGAAGGCACCGTAGCGCCGGACTACCAACGTCCGATCGAGATCAGTACCAAGGCGGCGCAGCGAGAGATGATCCTCCCTAGCCTGCTCGGGTTGCTGCTTCCGATTGCGGTCGGACTGCTCCTCGGCGTCGGCGGCGTCCTCGGACTGCTCACCGGATGTCTCACCAGCGGATTCTGTCTGGCCGTTTTCATGGCCAACAGCGGCGGCATGTGGGACAACGCGAAGAAGTACATCGAAGCCGGACACCATGGCGGCAAAGGTAGCCTCGCTCACAAAGCCGCCGTTGTGGGCGACACCGTTGGCGATCCCTTCAAAGACACCAGCGGCCCGAGCCTGAACATCCTGATCAAATTGATGAGCATGGTCAGCGTCGTGGTCGCCGGTCTGATCGTTCGTTACTCGCTCGTCGCGTTGGAAATTTTCTAACCGACCAAGTGCCGACAAAACCTTATTTCTTTTGCCACACGCGAACGTACTCGATTTCGTAGTCGACAACGCCGTCGTCTTTCTCGCCCTCGGGGCTGTTGCGTTCGAGATCTTCTTTGCTCTTCGGGATTCCGTGCCACGGGAAAGTCTCATTGTCCAGCCACAGATGAATCGGCACCGTGGCGACGTAGCCGTCGTATTCCTCATCGACGTCGCGGTTTTCGCGAGCCCACTGCCGCACGTCGCCGGCGGTTACCTCGGAGAGCAACTTCCCATCGAGATAATACTTGATCCCATTTTCGCTCCAATCAACACCGTACACGTGGAAGTCATCCGCAAACCGGAAACCGACGTCTTTGCGTTCGGTATACACCGGCTTTCCTTTCAATTTCTTCCAATCTCGGACCGACCACCACAGTTCGCTATCGAGATGCTCTTTCGCCTTTCCGCGGCCGTCACCGTACTGTTCGAAGAAATCGAATTCGATGCCTTCTCCGGTGGACCAAAACGCGCTGCTGACTTGGGCATCGGCCGCTTTGCTCTTGATTTCGATATACCCATATTGAAACGGTTTGCGTGAGATGAAACACGCGGTCGTGATGTTTTCGTACGGCATCGCGTCACCGAAAACCGGTTGGCGAATCTCATCGCTGAACGGAAAGTCCGGCTCCCACCGCACTTCGAGTTTCAGCACGCCGTCTTCGAGCCGGTAATTCCGTCCCGAAAACTGCGACGGAGCCCGTCCCTTCCAAACCTTTTTCTCCGGTTTGTCCGGATGCTTGTAGAACGGTTTACCGTTCTCAAATTTTCCGACGATGTACCATCGATCTTCGTTCACTTCCGAACCGTCAAACTCATCGCTCACTTCGGTGTTGTAAACCCATCCGCCATCATTGGTCGGATCCGAAAACGGCACCGGTTGTGACCCCGAGTTAATTCGGTTCGCTGACACCCAATCCTCTGCCATTACGAAGACCGTCCACTGCAAAGCCATTGCCGTCGTCAACACGCTGCGTATCAACAACGCGGTGTTACGTTTCGCGAACAAGATTTCGAACATGGATTAACTCTCGACTGAACGTGGGAGGACAAACCGAACACGAATGAATTGTTTCGCCGGCGGGCATAGACTGGGGTTGTCATGGAAACCGCAGCGAGCCTCGATCGGCTGACGAGTTCTCACATAGACTTCCAAAACGCTCTCGTGAGCCAACGCGGTGTCTCACGCGATTTCACGACGACAACTTGGCTTGGATTTCTTCAATACTCAGGTTTTTGGTTTCCACCAAAGTGAAATACAAAATGGCCAGCCCCACACCGACGGTTGCTGCATAGGAAAGGAAGATGGTGGTCATCCCCATGTTCTCGAGCTGCCACGGGAAAAAGATCTGCACCAACCAACTCGTCAAACTGGTCACGATCGCGAAGAAAGGAATCGCAGTGCCACGAACCGAAACCGGAAACAGTTCCGAGAACAGCACCCACATCACCGGACCGACCGAAAACTGAAATGCTGCGATAAAGCTCAAAATGCCGACCAAAATCAACGTCGCGTTGATCTGAATCGCCTCTTCGAGAAACATGTTGAAATGCTTCGTCGTTGCCGATCGTCCGATCAATCCGCGTAAAGCTTCGCGAAACTCGATGTCACTCGAAAACTCCGTGCCCGCTAGCGTGCCAATCGATGTGATCTCAGGCACGTCTTCCAAGCGTTCGGAAATCTCCCCGATCGACTCTGCCGACAACGTGTAACGTGCCTCATGGAACGTGTACGCACACAATCCTAGGCTAGCGATGATCCACAGCATTCCGCCCACCACCATCGGCCTGCGCCCCACTTTGTCGACCGACAAAAGCCCGAGCACGGTGAAGACGACGCTGATCACACCCACCCAAATCGCCTGCACAAATGCGGCATTGTCGCCGATCCCGAGCTGTTTGAAGATCGTTTGGGCGTAGAACAAAACAGCATTGATCCCGCACGACTGCTGAGCGATCGCGATCGTGAATGCGATGATGAACGTCAGCCGCATCGGCTTCCCGAATATCTCGGACAACTGAGCCTTCATCGAGTGATCTTGTGAACTTTGCTGCAGACTCTGTTTGACTTCGTCCACGTGCGCGGCGATCTCATCCTCGTGCATGATCCGCGTCAGACAACGTGCCGCGTCTTCGTCCCGACCTTTGTAAATCAACCAATAGGGACTCTCGGGAATCACGAGTACTAGCCCCATCCAAATCAAACAAACCGGCACCTCCGCCGCCAACATCCAACGCCAGCAATTCGCGGGCGTCACCCCGAGCGACTGAACCCATCCGATGTCGGCTCCGGCGAGATAGTGAATCAGATACGAAATGAAATAGGCAATCGTCAGACCGATCACGATGTTGATCTGAGTCATCGAAACCAACTTGCCACGCCACTTCGGCGGCGCGATCTCTCCGATGTACATCGACGCAAGTGTGATCGAACTCCATCCCACGCCTCCGAGAAACCTTGCGGCCACCAACGACCAGTAATTCGGCGCGACCGCCGAACCAATCGCCGAGAGCAGATACAAGATGGCGATCACAACAATCGCTGTCTTGCGACCAAATCGATTGCAAACGAAACCCGCAAACGGTAACGCCAATAAAACACCGAGAGCAGGAGACGCAACCGCAGTCCCCAACCGTTCCGCAGAGAGATCGAACTCCGCTTGAATCAAATCAACGCCACCGGAAATCAACGCAGCGTCGAGGCCGAAAACGAAGCCTCCCATCGACACGATGGATGCAAATAGGAATGCGTTGCGAGTCTTCGAATTCATGAGAGTAGATCTTGGATGAACGGTCCGTGCATATGTTGGGTTGACGGTAACAGTGTAGGCGATCCCATCATCGATCGCGTGGCACCCTGCCTGGCCCGACCGCATGAAAACCGAGAATCAAAACACACCGTCCGCTGCCGATCTCGTTTGTCTATTGACTAGTGTCTCGCCGCGGTCAAGAGTTCGAATTCGCGTTCGAGCTCGTAGCGAAAGTCGCCAAGACCTTCGGCAAGTCTTAAGCCCGCCCCCAACTCTCGGCGAATATCGCTAACCTCAAAAGAGGCCGTGCCGCACCCTGTGCGTCACTGGTTCGTGACACAACCTCTCGATACATCCTCTATATCAAGGCCCGGCCTATTTCTGCCCGGTTGCTTCGGATTGCTGACGCTCCATGTCCGCTTTGTACTGCGCGATGAAGTCAGCCTTCTCTTTCTCGCTGGCACTGTTCATCACATTGGTCGCTCCCTCATTACCGCAGCCCGATAAACCAGCCACAGCAAAAGTCCCGACCAAAACCAAAACAAGCATTCGAACCATTGAAAAACTCCTTCTGAAAGCAAAACACAAGAACACAGTTGCTAAGCGAACCGCCTTGTCATACAATAGCACCAAGCGACGGGGTTTATCAAGCCGCAATCTTATTGTTTTGTCGGATCCGCTGCCCTCAGCAGTGAGCCTCGTCGCCGGACCGCGTTCAGCCAACACGCGTCGAAACCAACTCGTTGCTTCGTTTTGAATCACCTTCGGGATAGTCGATCCATGAAATCAATTCCGATTTCTCGAGCTGTATATCAACGACGAACCTTTCGGGGCTGACTCGCGTTTCCTTTTCCCACTCTTTCCTTCATCGGAGTCTATTTGTCATGCATCGTTCAAATTCAAATCGTGGTTTCACGTTAGTGGAACTGCTGGTGGTGATCGCCATCATCGGCGTTCTCGTTGGGCTCTTGCTGCCGGCGGTCCAAGCGGCGCGGGAAGCGGCACGCCGGATGAGCTGCAGCAACAACTTCAAACAACTCGGCTTGGCAGTGCACAACTACCACAGCGCCTACAACGCCTTGCCAAAACACGGAACCGGTAGCTACCTGCCTCGTTGGAGCTTCGGAGGTAACTACTATGAGAACAAGTCACAACTGAGCATGTTGGTGGGCCTCTTGCCGTTCTTAGAACAGCAGGCGATCTGGGAACAAGTGGTTAACCCATTGGCAAACAACGATCCGAGCTTGGGCGGACCGGCAATCTATCAGGCGATGGGGCCAACCCCACAGGTCATTACCTATGACCCTTGGGTTACCAATATCCCGACCCTCCGTTGTCCAAGTGACCCGGGTTTCGGGTTGCCATCGATGGGCCGGACCAACTACGCGGCATGCTTGGGTGACAGCGCATACTGCCAGATCGTTGGGGCAATGAGTCATGTTTTGACCAGCAACCAGGGTTACGCGGAACGATCACGCTCGACGGATCGTGGTGTATTCGTGCCACGCTATCAAACGAAATTCCGAGATATTCTCGACGGGTTGGCAAACACGGTCATGATGGGCGAAATTGCTACTGACCTGGGTGACCGCGATACACGTACCGATGCGAAATTCGATGGATCGGGAATCTTCCCAGCAAGCTCGACAACATTGTCAGGTAACCCTTCGATCTGTCTGACAGGTACCGATCCGGAACGTCCTCAATTCTGGGCCAACGGCACGACCAACCTCGGTGGAACGAACTCGGGCTTCGGACGTGGTTACAAGTGGGCGTCGTACTACCCGCTGTACTCCGTCATTACCACAATTTTACCGCCGAACTCACCCGTCTGTGCGTCGACACTGCGAGCGATCCATGGCGGTACGGCTAGCGGCAGTACATTGCAGGGTTGGTGCACGATCGCCGCAGCGGACGGTGACCAAGCCAACGGCATCTACGGGCCTAGCAGTCGTCACCAAGGTGGAGTCCATGTCCTAATGGGTGACGGTGCAGTGAAATTCATTACGGACTCGATCGAAGCCGGGTCCAACACCGCACAAATGGTCAGTTGGGAAGGCGTCGCCGGACCACCATCATCCACCCCAGGATCCCAAAGCCCCTACGGGTTGTGGGGAGCCTTGGGAACTCGCGCTGCCAAGGAAGTGATTGAAAGCGAATTCTAAGGCCGCGACCCAAATAGACGCGTCGGTCGTGGAATTCGCTCCACGATCGACGCGGCCGGCATCAAACGAATCGTTCTAGTCAGTAAAAGAGATCCCAATAGCAAGGCTCCGCACCGAAATTGTTGCGTTCTCAATGTCGCCATGTTTCGGTGTCGCGAATTTTGGCGACTCCAACCACGGGATCGGAAACGTTCCGTTTCAAATTGCGAGAGCATTCGACGCAGCATGATTTTCAGTAGGCGATGATGGATCGAAGAAACATCGACACCATGCTGGATTCTTCGTATGCCCTTAGCAAACAAAGCGGACAGATACACTATCGTATCGCGATGTCCGCCGGGGTCCGAACAACGAGGTTATCGAAGCCGAACATTGTTCCGTTGACGGTAAATCCAAACTTGTTCTTAGTCGGATGATCGATTCCGGGCGACTTCAGCGTCGTTGCGAGTTCACCATCGAGAAACACCTTCATTGTCTCGCCTTTGATCCGCACACGTAGGTTGTGCCAATCGTTCGGCTGAAGATCCACTTTGGCCGCTGACTGCGTAGACGCCAAAATCTCCACAAGATCCTCTGACTCTTCCGGGGAAAGGTTCGGGTTCTGGCGTTGCTTACGCACCTCCAAATTCATACCGCCCTTCTTGTCATCGCTAATCCGCAATCGCTTGGGCGATATCGAAACCCGGCAAATGTGTCCAGCATGCACCGACTTTTCATTCTGATCATCAATAACGAGATTGAAACTGGTTCCGCCTTGGAACTGAAAATCGAACTGAATGTCGACGTCGTCAAAATCTTGCAGAACACGAATCGTTGAGCCATGGGCGTCTTTGACTTGCTGCCCCAACAGCACTCCGTCGGTGACCGACCAACCATCTTGCATTCCCGGACCGATGGTGTAATTGCCGCCAACGTCGGTTCGATCGTCGTAGGAATCCTCAAACGCAACCATCCATCCAGGGCCCGACGCTGTGGATCCAACACTTGCTTTGGCGTCCTTTGCTTTTGTATCCTTGTTCGTCTTCTTTCCCTTCCTTTTGTCTTCCTTGGGAGGGAGGTTTGAACCAGGAGCATCCGGTTCCGTTTCGAACAGATCGAACTCCGGCAACACCTCGAGCAACTTGTCGCGTTCGGCACGGTGCGCTTCCGAAACCTCATTCCAGTTGGTGATCTCAGGGAAACTGATCAGGTCGGCAGGATCTTTCGAGACATCGTACCAACGGTCATAGCCATCTTTCATAACCAAGTCGCCGCGGATCATTTGTCGCTCGCGACTGTAGCCGTAGAGCCACTCGCGATGTTTGGTTTGGTCGGTGAACAGAAACGGCACCAGGCTCTCGCCGTTGTGTTCATACTCATCAGGAATCGTGACCCCGGTTAACTCCGCGATGGTAGGCAATAAATCCGACATGTTCACCAAGACATCTTGCTCGCCATGCTTGGTCATGCCGGGAGCGTAGATGATCATCGGAACGTGAACTCCCTTTTGCTTTTCGTGACTGTTCTTGCCGTAGCCGGCCGTTCCATTATCCGCACAGAAAACGATCACCGTATTGTCCGCAATTCCCATCTCGGCCAATTTCTTCCGATACAACCACATCTGGTAATCGAGATAGTTGATGTGGTGATGGATGCCAACATCGGTGACCGTATCATGCGTGTCATAATCGCCGTGGTCGCCGGTAATCTTTGGCTCCGTACGCGTGTAGCCGTCTCCATCCCACCGGATCACTGGTGTTCCTGGCCAAGTCTGTCCGTTTTCGGGATTGAGCCAATCGAACGCACCGTGGCCGAGGTGTGTGGTGTGATAGACAAAGAACGGCTTGCCCTGTTCGTGTTGCCGGTCCATGAAATCAAAGATGAAATCAAGTTCCACATCCGGTCCGTAGGTGCCCAAGCCAAACGAGTCGATCGTTTCCGGCGTGTTGGGCCACCACTGGAAGTCTTTGTCCGCATGGTTCATCAAACGCACATGCGGATAGAAATACCATCCGTGTTGATCATAGGTATCGTACGGCTCGCCGGTGTCTTCGTTGATGACGAGCTTCTGACCGTTGACTTTTTTGCCAACAATTTTGAAGTCGGTAAATGGATTATCTTTGTCTGAAAGACTGCCCGGCGTGAAGCAACCTTGATCGAAGCCGTACTCGCGCAGGTCACCGGGCATCTGAGTCTTGCCGGCCCAGTACGTCGCGTAGCCACCTTGCTGTGCCACGTACCCGATCAGCATAGGCGAGCTTTCGTACAGCGGCCACGTTGTGACCTTGCCAATTTCATTACGATACCGGCCTTTGTAGGAATTGTTCCACCATTTGTGCAGGTGAGCGTACCGACCGGTCATCATCATCGCGCGGCTAGGCGAACAAACAACCGATGCCCACGCGGTCTTGATCCAACATCCTTCCTGAGCCATCTGGTCGAGGACCGGCGTCTTCGCCCTCACCGCCGGGTCCGAACTATCTTCGCCCCGGTTAATGGTCCACGTTGACGAACCATAGATGGGTAATTCGCGAGCACTGATATCATCCGCATACACGAGAACAATATTCGGTCGTCCCCCTGCCCAACATTCAGCGAGGAAAAGCACACCGATCAACTGCCAAACAGCAATAACGCAACTGAACCGGACTATCACCGCTGCCAAACAAAAACGCAAGCAATTCATTAGCACCATTTAACCAGAATAAAAATACGCGAGGCCCTGCCACGTGCATGCCCCAATTTCGGACGCCCAATACCGAACGACAATCCCCGACCACAATACCCGGCCGATTTACCCCGCCCACGGCGTCTCCAACGCAGCGACCTCGACGCTCGATAGTCGTCACGCAGAGCGGTCATCAAGAACACCAGCCCTTTGCACCATCACCTACCGACCATACGGAAATGCAACACGCGGTCACCGAGCAATTGCCTCATCCCGCTAATCGACGCCCAACCTGAAACGTCAACAAGAAGTCCTTTATAAATTGCAACTACTCCGATGACAGGCATGTACCGACTCGTGTCATCAGACACCAAACCCCCAGGGCGTCGCCCGCCGATCCGAACAATGACGAATGCCACGCTCGCAGCACAGAACGCACGCATACTTTTCGCCGTTCTCCTCAAAACGCCATGCAGAGCCACCGATGGACCGGCGGCGGCACAAATTGCTAAGTTAGCGAGCCCCTGATCCGATCCCGATTCAATGAAAACGATTCAAATCGATGACCTGCCGGGCTGCCGGCCTTATTTAAACGAACGATCCATTCGCGTCCGACAATCGCAATCGGGCATGCGTTTGATCGACTTTTTGCTGGAGTACCATCCGCCGACCCCGCGCCAACAATGGCTCGATTGGATCGAAGCGGGTGACATCACGCTGGATTCTCAGACGCTTTCGATCGACCACCGCATGCGGATCGGCGGTCGTTACGTCCATGCCATGCGAGACTTCGTGGAACCTCGCGTCAACGCCACGATACGGATTATCGCCGATGACGAATCGCTACTTGTCGTCGACAAACCTGCCCCGTTGCCGGTTCACCCGAGCGGTCGGTTCAATCGTAACACGCTCACCAAACTGCTCGAGGGTGCCTACCCGAACGTAAAACTGCGGATCGCTCACCGGCTCGACGCAAACACCACCGGCGTCGTCGTTTTTACCAAATCGTCGGAAGCAGCAGCGATCGTTCAGCCTCAATTCGAACAACGCCGGGTCAAAAAAACGTACCTCGTTCGAGTCCACGGCCATGTCCCCTGGGAATCGCACCACTGTGACCTCCCGATCGGTCATGCGCGATCGGCAGGTCCGACCACCGACGCGGGAACCGGTGGGGCACGGACGATTGATAAGCAAGGTTCTCCTGCGGAAACCCATTTCCAATGTCTGCAGCGAAACGACGACGGCACTTCGCTGCTGACTGCAATTCCCGTGACCGGCCGCACCAATCAAATCCGCGTGCACGCCGCAGCGATCGGCCACGCTGTGTTAGGTGACCCTTTTTACCCGCGACAAACAACCGCCGAAAACGATCAATCGGCCATCATCCAAACCCTCGACATCGACCAGCCACCAATGTGCCTCCACGCTTGGCGGCTGAAATTCAAACATCCTCAAACCGAACAGGAAACCGCCTACGAAAGCCCGCCACCGCCATGGGCTCAGCCCACAACGTTTGCACCGTAGTTAAGCCGTTTCCGTGATTCGGCAGAGCAAACGCAGTGTCGCATCAACGCTCGACAGGCGGGCGGTTTCGAGTTGGGTGTGGTAGGAGCACGTGGGCAATTGCAGCGTCGTCCCGCAGATGACGCCTCCGGTGGCTTGGATTAAACGACCGAGTTCCGTGCGACCGATCGACATCGGCTTTTCCCTCGTCCGATTCAGGTCTTCGATATACGCGTCCTTGTACCGATAGGTGACGCCGAGGTCTTCGCATTCACGCTGCAGTTGTGCGGTCAACTCGGTATCAAACTCAGCGTTGGAATCTCGGTTACGAAGGACGACGTCCTGCATTTCCAGGTCATCGACCGTTGCAAACGGGCTGGTGTCGAGAACGATCAGCCGGTCCGTTGTGATATCGTGTCGTTGGAACCACTCCGCCGCGAACCGCCAACTACGCCCTGCCTCCTCGCCGGCGGTAAACAAAGCGGTGCCCTGGAACCCCGATCGGATCAGTTCGATTAACATCGCGACCGACACGACGTTGTCTAGCTGCGCGGAGATCAGACCGTCGGCTTCCTTCAGGCGATCGAGAAACGAAACCGGAGTTCCAGGCTGCAGGAAGTCCAGTCCGTCGAGCTCAAAGATCAGGTTTCGGCGACGAGGACAGATGTATGTTTCGACAATCTTTCCCTGCCCGAGATACGAACCCGCATAGGGTGTGTGAGCCTGAACGCGCTGTCCGTGGAAACGACCCGCGATCGTCTCCATAAACTGTTCCGAAATCGAATCGCCGTTGAGCTCTCCGCGGTTGCCGGCAATAAACGCCGCGTATTGAAACTCATTCGGACCGGTGCACATCAACCCGTGTCGGTCGACGTGGGCCGAAACGAAGTGGCTCTCCGGTTGAGAACCTTCGGCGACCAACAAACCGTGATACCGAGTCACACGGACCGGGTACTCTTCGAGTTCACGGCGCAGCACTCGAAAGAAAGCATCCTCCATACCAACAACCGACGGTTCGCGCACCAGGGCGCGAAGCAAATTCAGAAACTCTTTCATAGCGGTCAATGCATCCGGAAGATCGCGCGTCGCAACCTACCCGAGCATGTCGCCGGATTCCATGAAATTGCGATGCAGATCGAAGCAATGTTGCAGATCGTGCCTGATATGGGCAGCGGACGAGTTGTCGAGATACTTGTGCAGATAATCGCGGTACATCGGATGAGCACAGTTGTCGATAATCGTGCGTGCTCGTTCACCCGGGGCGAGGCCGCGAAGGTCCGCGAGCCCTTGTTCGGTGACGATCACATGAACCGAGTGTTCGTTGTGGTCGGTGTGCGAACACAACGGTACGATCGCCGAGATCTTACCTCCCTTGGCAACCGACGGGCAAACAAACATCGACAGATAGCTGTTGCGTGCAAAGTCACCACTGCCGCCGATGCCGTTCATGATGTTTTGGCCGCAGACGTGTGTGGAGTTCACGTGCCCATAAAGGTCCACCTCCAACGCGGTGTTCATGGCAATCACACCGAGTTGGCGAACCGCTGCGGGGTTGTTGGAAATCTCCTGCGGTCGCAATACGATGCGATCGCGGAAGAATTCAATATCGTCGGCGATCTCTTGCATCTGTTCAGGCAGCAACGTCAAACCACACGAACTCGCCCCACGAAGGCGACCGCTCCGCATCAAGGCAAACGGAGCCGGTTGAAGCACTTCGGTGTACATGAAAAAGTCAGGGATGTCAGGACTCTTGCCGACGCCCGCGGTTACCGCGTTTGCAACGTTTCCGACTCCACTTTGCAGGGGAAGGAAACTCGACGGAATCCGGCCGGAGGCGAGTTCGTTGCTTAGGAATTCGACAACATACCCGGCAATTTTCTCACTCAATTCGTCCGACGCGGTAAAACCACCGAGTTCGTCAGGCTGGTCCGTTTCGACGATTCCCACAATCTTGGCAGGGTCGACTTCCGCATACTTTTTACCGATCCTCTCGAGCGGATGGCTGAGTGACAACGAGAGCCGGTTCGGTGGGCGATTGGGAATCACCACGTCTCCCATGTCACTGATGTCTCGCGACTGAGCACGATTGATTTCGATGATGACCTTCTTCGCCTTCTTCAGAAACGTCGGCGACGCACCGATCGAGGTTGTTAGGTAAACCTTCCCGTCGGCAGTCACCTCTGTCGCTTCGATCACGGCGACATCGATTTCGCCAAAGTGACCAAACATGACCGACTGTGGCAGGTGCGACAGGTGCATATCAACAAAGTCGACTTGGCCGGAGTTGATCTTCTTTCGCAGCGCCCGCGACGATTGATAGGGGGCTCGCCAACTGATCGCGTCGGCTTCGGCGAGACGTTCGTCCACGCTCTCGCCAGTGGATGCTCCGGTGAGCAATCGAATTTGAAATGGTTCGCCCGCTGCGTGAATCTGTTTGGCTCGATTTGCGATCGCGCGTGGAACAGCTTTGGCGGCCCCCGCGGGCGTGAATCCGCTCATGGCGACCATCATATCGTGTTCGATGATCTCGGCGGCCTCACTCGGCCGTCATGGTACGGGAACGGTAAAGAC
>NZ_ANOH01000421.1 GCF_000346505.1 Aporhodopirellula sallentina SM41 | reverse complement strand
AGGGAATTTAAGTATTCCAGAGTTCGTTTTCCGCCTAGCACTCGAAGTTTGCCCTTTTGGGCCCACGTCCAGCAACCTCCGCACAGTGTAACAGAGTTCGGTGATTGTCCTTTGGTCGATGTCACTACCGCATATGCCGGACGATGTCCGCAAAACGGGACGTTGTCGTCATTGGTCAATTCAATACGTAGGAGTTTGTTGAGTCGATGCGCTTCACTAGCACTGAGGTATCGAGTTCCGAGGATGTCCGCGGCGCCGCCTTTCCATTCTGTTGGCAGTGTGTTCGTGCCGGAAATTGCTCCCCTTGGATCCAGTAAATACACGGCGACACGCTGAGCTGGTTCATCAGCATGCAACGAGGTCACGCTGGAGGCCGACAGGAAAATGAATGGCAAAATAAATAGAGGTGCTGGTTGTGTCTTTGTTTTCGGATAGCGGTGGCAATCAGCGGTCAGGGAACGGTCACTTTTCATTTGTGAGACCTTGCGAGCCTGGTTCCGATGCAGCCAATGGCTCGCTGCAACTCTATCACGTGTCGAGCGGCGGATGGTAAGGATTGGTGGAGTCGGAAATGCCTTGCTTGTTAACCGATTGGGCTTCCGTAGGTGCTGTTGCATCTATTGACGTCATCTGTGGATGCTCACGAATCCAGAAGACGACCAAGACCATCAGGGCGGGGACGAACGCAAAAAGCACGAGGTTCATCGGATATGCCAATATCACTGTGGGGCCCACAAAGTCGAGCCACGGTTTGCCCAAACCATCACGCTGGAAAACTACTGTGGGGACGGGCCAACCGTGGATCCGAGTATTGGCGTTCGCGAGATAGGTGTAGTGAAACGTTGTGAAGTACGCTGCAATGACGCTGCCAGTCAAGGCAGCGAAGTACAGCAAACGTGACCATGTTGGAATGCGTCCTGTGATTGCTACGTGCACAGCCCACGCGACGAGGCCGAAGGCAGCAAGAAACAGCAGCATGATTAAAGCAAACAACGGTATATTGGCCTGAGTTGTCAGTCAGTGATCGGTCGGCGTTACCGGGCAGTGGAAGCCAGAGTGATTGGAAAGCCAGAGTGATTGGAAAGCAAAGTCGGTTTCCACCACCGCTCTTTGCTCGCGCAGTCGTTGTCGGTCGCTGGGCGAACCAAGAGAACGCAGCCAGACGCGAGTGGCTCATTCTGCGACTCGGCGAAAGGCAACAAAACTTCTGGGGGAATGCTTTCCGTTCTGCGTGTACGGTGGTTGAATCAATCCGACATATTCCCATCGCTTTGCTCCATTGCGATTCAGGATTTCAGCCTGTTTGATCGGGTCGTTGACAGGAAACACGGAAACTTTGTATTCGTAAACAATTTGTTCCGCATTGGGGTCGTGTGCGTGCACAGATGGCGTTGAACGGATCAGCAGAATGGCGAAGCCCACCGCCGAGAAAACGAACAGAGCGGCGAATACTTTGCGGGAGTTGTCCATGTTTGGCTTCGAGATTGAGGGAAATGATTAGAGGTTTGGGCGTACCGAAAGTCGTTCAAAGCCATCGCTGCTAAGTAACTTCAGCTCGATAGTGCCAGAGAGAGTCGAGAGCGGGGGGCGTAGCGGTGCGGGGTAGCATACCGAAGCGACCCGCTGCATCGGAAAGTACGCTTCCTCCGGTGCAACGAAATGGTTTCCCAGTGCAATCCTTATCGCTCTAAGCGGGGGGGCTTTTTGGAATCCTATCGTATTGAGAACACCGATGCCACAATTTGGCGATTGTCCCTGTAGTACGTTGCATGCGTTGGGTGTCAACGCATGGGGCAAAACGTTCGCAGTTTGATTCAGA
>NZ_ANOH01000420.1 GCF_000346505.1 Aporhodopirellula sallentina SM41 | reverse complement strand
ATCAAAAAGACATGAAAACCCCGTCGGGTCTGAACCGTCGGTAGCCTCGCCGCTAGGTCCGCGTGAGAGTTCGCCCACTCGTGGTAGTCTCGAGCATCGTCGAAGTCCATTGCGATGACACCGCCCGAAACTGCCCCCAGCCGAATGCCAACGTTACGCATCGACTTCGGTGGCCACTGCGACTTCACCCACTCACGATCAAGAGACCGTGCCTCCAGTTTGGCAAGCTCCCCTTTCCTCAGTGACAGGCGTTTTTTGCCTACGCATAAGGGAACGACCACAAATCCCATTTCGTGAAGTGCAAGGGCAGAATCTCGCGGCGATGTTGGGGTCACTTGATGAACTCCACATGCACCATCACGGCCGCCGTGCCGCCTGATGGCGTCGGACGACGCATACCCGGCTCAGATGCCACACCCTCTCGCAATAGCCGCAGGGCAACGCTACAGACGCTTTGCAGTGGCAGTCCCATTGCATCGGCCAAATCGTGCCGCGTGCATCCGGTGGCACCTCGGGCCAGTAGTATCTCCTCGGCTCTGGCGATGCGATCAGTCTGCCGTGGCAATGCCGCAGCATGTGCCGCAGCACGAGTGGCTTGGGCCGTCGCGCCGTAGTCGAAAAGACTCATTTCCGGTTCACCGTCTGGCTTCCGCTTCGGTCGCCGGGTGCCATCTGGGCGGTGATCACTCATGGTCGGCACCTCCCGCAGCAAGAGCCTCGATGACTTTCGACGGCTCGTACCGGCGTGCCCGACCGACCAGGATGCTCGGGATTTTCCCCGCTGCCCGTAGCCTATCCAGGTGCGGACGACTGATCCCGGCGAGTCGCGCCATTTCGTCGGGTGGGACCAGCATCGGATCGCGTGATTGCTCGATCATCGGCGTCAGCTTCGTGACTACCGACTGGGTGATCAGCGCGACCAGTGCATCGGGCGATACGCCCTCGATTTCAGTCCTCATTTCCCACCTCCGATTGGTCGGGGGCGGTCGCTCGCTCGATTTCCTCGGCCGTTCGCAGCAGGATCTTTAGCTGGGCTATTTCGCGCTGGACCTGGAATAGCCGCTCACGTACTCGTGCGCTTGGTGGGATTGCCGCAAGGTATGGGCGTCGGTCTGATTGTTTGGGCATTTGTTCCTCCCAGAAATGAATTGACTGGGGGAACTATGGGCGAGACCCATTGCGCCAATTAGGTGCAGATTACAGGGCAGATTGCGCCATACTTGCGATTTCGCGCCCTCTCTCGGTAAGCCATCGACCGTGACGCCGCTTCGCGTCAATCAACCTATTCTCTCGCAACCGGTCGAACGCTCGCTTTGGATCGTTCTGATTCAACGCCCGTTTCAGGATCTTGTCCGACGCTACAGGGTTCTCTATGGTCGCGTTGAGCTCCAGCATGGCAGCTAGAATGTTCCGATCGTTTTCAGTTAAAGGGAGGCACAACCCACCATCGTCCACAGGGGCCTTACCTCGGCTTTCCCGTTGACAGTTTACGAGCGCTGGCGAGTTATCCATCGTATCGATAAACCGTTCAGCGGCGTGTCTTGCCGCGTCCATGATCACGAGTACATCGCTAGCATTCTCCACCGAACGCTTAGAGAGGAAACTGAGCTTGAAAAAGGTTTCTTCGGAAAGGGCCTCCGCTATTGGTCCGCCTAAAGCCGCGATGATTTCTCGGGTTCGATGATTCAACTTTGGCGGCTCACGGTAGTCGAGTCCTAGCACTAACTCGATTGCGCTGTGCTCAATCTTTTGGCTGGCTTGTTTGCTGGCCGTCGCAAAAAACTCCAGCAGTTCATCGAAGTCATTGCAAACAGTCTGCAGCGCCGCCGGGTTTTCCAGCCGATCTAGGGCGGTAATCAATCGTTGTTCGTTCATTATGGTTCCATGCGAGAGAAGGCCCGCCGCCGCCCAGGTGCATGGATACCGGGCGGCAACGGGCAGAAACCAACGCGGTCAGACGTCGGTGGAAACGCAGGTGACTAGCCCGCGTGGTTCATACTATCAACCGCCGAAAAGAAATTCCTATCCTTCGGCTTGATCTGTGAACACGACTTCAATGCCGATGGCCTTGTTCAAGTGATCCAACTCCTCAATTGCATGTTGCAGCTTAAACA
This sequence comes from Aporhodopirellula sallentina SM41, assembly GCF_000346505.1. GTDB lineage: Bacteria > Planctomycetota > Planctomycetia > Pirellulales > Pirellulaceae > Rhodopirellula > Rhodopirellula sallentina. The sequence goes on along the minus strand of NZ_ANOH01000420.1, from coordinate 7,805 downwards.
GTGGATCACGCTCTTCGTTTCGATTGAGCCATTGATCTCCGCAGTGGGGACACATGTTGTCCCGCGGCATCGCAAGTTTTTCCAGCGGAAACTCAGTAGCCACTTGGCACTTTTGGCAAGTGACTCGCAGCATCTTGATCTCTTTCAAGCCATGTCGTCGAACAAAAATGGTCATCAATGAATCCTTGTATTGAGTGCGTCAACGTAAGCTGAACGCGGGAAAGGTCAGTCGTCAAGCATCGTCCGCAATGAGCACGAGTAACCCACGGCAGGCATCCAAGATTATCACCGGGTTTTGTGACTTCAACGCCGCAGTGAACCGACGCATCGTCGCCTTATCGATCGCGGTTTTCTGATACAATTTCATCGCGATCCGATCCGGTTCAGGGTTGGATCGCGGCTTGCCGGTCACCTTCACCAGTTCGAGCCTCAGTAGGGCTCTCAATAGCCCGCTCGCGATCTGTTTGGCGTCCTCTGGCCAATTCATCGCTAGCGATTCCGCCGCCGTCAAAATGGCGTCCAGGCGCTCCAGAGTATTCATGTCGATGCGTGATTTCGCAGTTGCCTTGACGCCCACTTGCTTGACGATCTGTTGCAGTGGCGTCCTTGGATTCGCGGCATCTCTGAACGCGGCTCGACGCTCCGCAGCTTTTCTCCGGCGTTCCTCGGCTAGGTCGTGTAGTTCGGCCATTTTGGGGCCTGTCCTTCCACGGGGCTGACACCCCGCGCACGACAAAGCCCGATAGCTCGGTTAAGAAACGCAGCAATCACACCGCGCCGATTCACGCTTGTTCCCTGCCTGTGCAGATCGATACTCGCAATGAATCCCAAGCTATCGGGCTTTGGCATTCTTCCTCGTTTTGATTGTGATTGATGGCTCGGTCACCCACGGTCACAAGAAAACCACGGGTCAAGTCGATCAGGTTCTTAAGCCGGACCAACTGCCAAACGATGCCCGATCATTGCCCGCCCCGTCCGCCGCGTCAAGCGGTTCTTTCAATCACGAGCCATCAGGAAGCATCAGGGCCAGTCGTCGGGCTCGGCTTCGTCGCCTTCCCACTCGTCAGGATCGGTCAGGTATCGCTTTCCCTGGGAACCACCGAGCAGCAGTTGGCCCGTCCGTATCGAACGACACAGACGCTCGATCTCATCAGGGCTCGGCATGTAGGGCGGTTCCTCCGTCCCGTCTGCGCGAGGACGGTACCGCTCAAGTGGGAAGTCGACGATTTCGCAGGCCTCCTTGGGACTCAGTAACCACCAGTAGACGAGGCTCTGAACCTCAACCAGCAACCCGCCGTGCACCGGCGCATCGTCTGGTTCTTCGCGGCAGGCCTTGGGCAATTCACGCCGGTCAATTGTTGCGTTTGATTCTGGCAATTCTTAGTGACTTTCGGTTTGAGAGCGGTAGGATAATCACGTCACTGGTCCCTTAATTCCGTTCACCAAAACACTTCACTGGAGATTGTTCAATGTACCCTCGGACATCAACAAACCAAGCCCCGCAGAAGCCCCGCAGCCTCGACGATCTTGCGTCGAGAACCGATGCTCAGCGACGAACCCGTGGAGCGAACAATCTCGCTTCCCGGATCAAATCCAATCCAATGGCTCGTGGTGCCCAGGCAACACCGACTCCCGCCGCCCCTTCGTGGCTCACCCAACACGCCACGTCAGCAAACAACCGCGCTGCCTCGTTGGGATCGATGCTCGACTCGGCTCAGGCGATGGGGCAACGTGCTGCGTCACCGCTTGGCGTGACCGATCAGTACAACGTGACAACCCGTGGCGGTGTGGCGACACCGGGAACTCAAATGAGTGCTGGCAGTGGTGCGATTGATGCGGCCTACGCGGCACGACACGCCAACCATGTCATGCCGACGATCGGCGCGGGACTTGATGGCGTAACCCCGATGCACGCCCAAGGGATGACGCTCGACCGAATGTTCTCCCCGGGCGACACGCATCGCCGAGAGAAGTTTGAAGCCGCCAAAGCTCGCAAGGCTGACCAGAAGGCCAAGGCGTTGTCGATGCGGCAACAGCGGGCTCAGTATCGAAACGCGGTGGGGTACAATAACGGCGCGGGAACCTACGCACCGATGTTCAACGAAGCGGGCAAACTCGATTTGATGGCGACGGCTGCCGCACGGAACATCGATCGCAACCCGGCTCTGTCGATGGCTGCAATCGAGAAGCGGCAAACGCTCGACCGATTGGCGGAACAGGCTGCGTATGATCGCGAGATGGACGGCAAACGGTTCAGCCTCGATGAACTAGTTCAGACCGCTGGGCTCGACCACGAGAACCGAAAACTCGATGAACTGGAGGCACAGGGCCGGTTCAACCGCAACGAGCAATCCAGCATGAGCCCGCAAGAAATCCTTGCGACGACGATGAAGACGCGGGAAGTGTTCGCGAACAACCCCGAAGCCCGAACCACCTACGTGGATGCCCTGCCGGATACCGACGACCCCACGGCACTGCAGGCCGCGATGCAGGCTGGCGGTCTGACGCCGGAAGACATACAGGCCGAATACGACGCGCTGAACCATCCTGGCTTCTTCGGGGCGTTTGGCAATTCTTTCGACGGAAAGGCGGAAGCTCAAGCACGCAAACGCCGAATGGACCGTCTACGTCGACAACTCAATGCACTTGGCCGCGACGCTGCACCTCCCGCGACAACGCCGGAAGGAACCTACGAGGGTTTCAACACTGCGGGCGTGATGTAGTGGCATGGTCGACCGACTTACCAGATACGCCGAACGCTTTACCGGCTTGGTCGCGGGCTTTGCCTGTTTCGCAAGGTGGTAAATTTTCCACCTTGCTCTGATGTTGATTCGACCCCTGCCGTTTCTTCGCCTGATCCTCGTAGATGCCACGTGCACGAGCGGCACACATGGAAGCCTGTGAAGGCGTGAGGTGCCGACGGTGAAGATTCAGGGACATGACAAGAGCGACCGCCCCTTCTTCATCTTCCTTGTAGATTCGCGTCGTCGGCTCCAACCCGATGAGCTTGCACGCAGCCCATCGGTTTCGGCCGTCGAGCCCGTTGGCGGCTAGGAACGCGAAAATAGTTCTTGGTGAACATAGATTAGGGGCCGCGCCGGGGCGGGGCCGGGCCACCGGGTTCGATCTTGATGGTTACTCGATCGACTTGCAATCGACACGGATCGTGGTGGACACTTTGCGGTGTGCGTCGGTCACGATCATGTCACCGCAATGTCACGCTCGGTTGTGGCATGTTCCTGCGTTGTCGTGGCGAACTCGCTGTTCCGTCACGACTTACCCGCTATCGCCTCTCGCGTCCCGTAACGCCCCCTGATCGCCCCAGCACGCTACGTGACTGGATAGTCATCCTCACGCTCTGACGCAGCAACGAGGCCAGCCAGAGGCCGCAGGCGTGCCGCAGCCCCTTGTCTGCTCGATACTCCTGCCTGTCACGATTTCGCTGTCTCGTTCGCCGCGATCGTTCTCGCCGCAATCAGCAGTTTTCGCCGCTGCGAGTCGTTCATCCGATGCCAGATCGATAGCAGTTCCTCGGTTTGCTTATCCACTTCAGACACCAATGACACCGCCCGCGACACCGCCGATTCGTCGCCCGTGCGTTTTTCGCCTGTTTTGCGGTATTCTTTCGAATCCACCTGGGCGTGCTCCGCTGCTTTCTGCGGCACTGTGTTTTTGGTTGTTGCATTCTGTGACATTGTTTTTTTGCATCCTGCGGTACCGGGTTTTTGCATTCTGCAGCACTGTGTATTCGAAAACTCCGTGCTTTGCCGGCACCTGTTTTCCGTCCCGGGCGGCTTCATTGGGGCAGCCAAATCGGTGAGTCGGACGGAATTTTGTCGCGGGAATTACCGTTGTTGCCTCCCATCCGGCGAGCTTTGATGCGCACGTAAGGCGCGATCACTCGGGCACGATCGGCGAACGTGTTGGGGGTGGCATCGGCGGCCGCATGCATCGGTTCGACGAGATCTTCGACAACAAACCCGGACCGGCACAAACCGCCGATCAACTCTTCCCAGCGATGCAGGAATTCGACCGCGCCGTTCTCTCGGAGGCGGTTTGCCGCGACCGATGCGGTGTCGGGGGGAGGCACCGGGGCGGTGCGGTAGTAGTCGTGCCGCAGTTCGTAGAAACCGCTGGATCGCTGCATCGATCCTTGCAGGCTGGTCGGGGATTTGTGTTGGCTGACGTAGAGGCCGCCCGGGCGCGTGACGCGGGCGACTTCCGCGTAGATCGCCGTCACGTCGGGCAGGTAGCAACTGCTGACCGGGTGGACGACGAGATCGAACGCGCCCGGGTCGAGCATCGACAGGTCGTCCATGGAGGCTTCGAGCAATCGCACCGAGTATTTTCGCCGGGCGGCCGCTTGCCGGTCGAGTTCCAACATCGCGGGACTGAGATCAACGACGGTCACGTCAGCCCCGGCGGCGGCATAGAGGCAGCTCTGGCGACCGCCTCCCGCGGCGAGGCAGAGCACTTTCCATCCGCGAATGTTCCCGCCAAGCCACCCGATCCGGTCGACCGTTTGAAGGGGCTCTTTGAGTTCCTCGTCGGAGACGATTCGGCACAGCGGCGAGTCGGCGGCGGTCATGCGTTGATAGCACTCACGGTTGGAACGCAGCACGTTGTCACGGGGAATGGTCAAGAAAATACCCTGAAGAGACTCGGAGACGGAAAACGCATGGAAAAAGCTCGCGATGAACCGATGTGAGGCAGGCGAACGTGAATTTCGCGTTAAGGGCGATCGAAACGCCCGTGGGCGAAAAAAGAACTCATCGTCGGCAGCAAAATCTCGGTTTTTTGGCGACCAAGAAGCGTTTCGCGTCGAGTTCCGCGAGGGTTTTCCCCTAATTTAGGAACTTTTCCGGGGCTATCGACATCTCAGCTTTGTCAACCGACACGGACGTTTTTTAAACCACATGGATGTGCCGCGCATGATCGTGGCGAGCAATGTTCTCGCCGATCGACCGCAGCGCTTTGCTTTTTCAAGATCCGACAGTATGTCATCTCCTTCACCCGATTTCGATCAGCTTCTCAGCGACCACCTGGACGGGCGGCTCGACGAGAACGATGCGCGAATGCTCGACGCAAAACTCCGCGACGATGCCGCGCTTCGATCGCAGTATGACGCGATGCTCGCCGACCGTGAACGCATGAAAGCGTTGTTTGCTTCGTCAGTCCAGTCGCAACCGCGATTGTCTGCCGATTTTGCTTCTCGTGTTCTCGCCGAAGGGCGACGTCGTAGTCTCGCGGTTTCACGCGACAACGAAAACTTGGCTGGCGATGAAAATGTCGCTGGCGATGAGAATGCGGCTGGCAATGAGAATGCGAGCCCAGTCGGTCCGGTGCACCGGGCTTCGACGCAGCCTGCATGGCATCGTTCACGTTGGATCGCGGGCGTCGCTGCATCGGCGGCCGCGGTGTTGATGTTGGTCTCGTGGAATATGAGTGGTCGGACGGACGTTGGCAACGTGTCAACGATCGCGCAGAACACCGATCCTGCGAATGCGTTGTCGGTCGACACGCAGGCGAATCCAAACACGCTGGCCGATTCAAATGTCACGGAACCGGCCATCGCCCCGGTGGACGTTACCGAGGTGTCGCCGTCGTTGATGGCCTCGGACGTTGCGACGGAGTCGGATGTTGATGCTGAAACACCTTCGATGAATGTGGATCTGATGGATGTCGCGCCGAAACCGGCGGCGGCCTCGATCGCTTCCGCGGCAGCACCCGCTTCGATGGACATGTCGTCGAGTGTTTCGATCGAATCGAATGATACGCCCGCATTGGACGCGCCTTCGCTCGGCGGGGGCGTTGATGGTCTATGATGTGCGTTTGAGTCAGAAGGGACGTGTCTCGGGCGTGTTCGCCCAAGCCATGCAGCGGAACGGGTTGGATGAAACCAGCCGTGCTCCGGTGAACCGGGATGTGATCGCGGCGGCGAAACGGGCCGACGTGTTCGACCAAGATGAGAGTTTTCAGATTGTTTTCTTGCAGGAATCGGCGAAGAAGATCGACCGGTTGTTCCTCGACCTGCTTAAAGAAGACGAGCAAGTTGAGTCGATCGGGTTGTCGTTGGTGACGGACACGCCGATTCTGCAAATGACGGATCGGTTGGCTCACGTCAATGCGACGGAGGTGAAGCATCAACAACCGATCAGTTTGCAGTTGGGTAGCGGAGCCGACGACAAGGAACTCGAGACGCTTCGCGATCTGCTCGGCGATCAAACCTTCATGCCGCTCAGTCCGATGACCGCAAACATGAACGCGGGCGGCGAGTCGTTGTCGAGCTCGGGCACCGATGTGATCTCGCGAGTGTTGATCCTCGTTCGTTGAGGGCTGAATGGCACCAATTGCCCTAGGGCATCGGGTGAGAGGATGTTGGTTTGGTGCTTCGCTTGCTTAGCGTCGTTCCCGTATGGGAAAGTTGCTAACCGATCGCTGGTTGGATCTCTCGCGATGCTTTAATGTTGTCCGCACTGCAGGAGCTAGCAAACTTGGAGTGCATGAACCATTTCATCCGGATGTCCTTCTTCCGAAGGACTATGCTTATGGCAATTCCTCAATGCTCGGTGGATAACACCTGCGGCCGCCATAACCGTACGAAGACTGACATCCCAGTTAACGTCAGAACTGCATCATCGACCGACGCGAAGAGGCCTGAGTCGCGATTGTGACACAGGCCTCTGGTTGTGTTTTGATTTCAATCGTGAGTGCGATAGAAACGTCTTTTATGTTTCTCGCTTTTCCTAGCATCGAAAATCAAAACTCTTCGCCGATAACTTCCTTCGAAGCCTTCGTTCCGAGTTTGCCCCAAAGACCATAAGGGCTTTTCGATCCTGGCGCCAAACCGGAATTGCTGTTATGGATAAGTGCAACCATGGGGCTGCTTTGGTTGCCAGCTTCGATCGAATCGGTAATGTACGCGACCGCTCCGTCGCTCATCAGGACATGACATCCACCTTGGTGCCGGCTTCCCGATGGCACCAACGAGTAGCGCTTGTCGGCCGACGCGGTCGCCATGAGAGCGGCTCCGTCATACATGCCTTCGTCGGAAACGCAGGCAGCTTTGTTGGGCGGACTGATGGTCATCATTCCTGAGTAAATCGGGTTGCCGTCGGCCCATCGAAACCCGCGTCCGATGCTACCGCTGTTGATCACGGACGCTCCAGTTGCCCAGAACTGAGGACGAGTTGCATCGACGAAAGTGGCCGAGCCACAAATCGAGGGATCGGCAGCCACTGCCGACGTCGCGCCCGCCGAGCGTGGGTTCGTTCGAATGTCTCGGTCACCTAGGTCGGTAACGATTTCGCCCATCATGGCCGTGTTGGCCAAACCATCGAGGATGTCTCGGAATCTGGACTTCTGACGTGGCACAAACACACCACGGCAGTTCGCACGTGCCATCTGGCCCGAGATTGAATTCTTCTTGTTCAGCTGGTGCGTCGACGGTCCGTCTGTCGATGACACGATGCTATCGCCGAGGCAAACGGCGTAGTTCGTACGACCGGCCGATGGCAAACCGAGTCCGGGATCGCTTGGGCAACGCAAAAACGGCAACTCGGTATTCCAAGGGCCATAATTCGCATTCCCCGTACCATTGTCGGGCGTTGGCCCCATCGCAGGTCGAGTCGCTGCCGAACCGTCCTTGTTTGGCGCGTTCGGATTGCTGATTTGCTCCCAAAGGGCTTGAGCCTCAACGAAGGGGAGCAACCCGACGAGGGCACTGAGTTCCTCGCAGTTGGTCGTTGCCGAGTTGACATCCCAAGTCGTTCCGCCAACGGGTAACCCTGTTCCCGACTTTTGCG
>NZ_ANOH01000419.1 GCF_000346505.1 Aporhodopirellula sallentina SM41 | reverse complement strand
CCCGGCGTGAATACAAGGAAGTTTCGCAGTGCGACAACCACATATAGGGCCGTAGGGAGGCATTTCAATGCGACGCAAATATTTTGGACTGGCGATGGCTGCCGTTGCCACCCTGGGCCCTGCTCAGGCGTTTGGAGGCGACCGAGAAATCGCGCAATCCATCATCGAACGACTCAAAGTCAGCCGTGACGCTGGTGATCTCAAAGGATTCTCGCTCGACATGAAAGTCGACGAGGGCGTTGTCCTGTTCCGAGGCACCGTCTCGGGCGACGAACAACGCAATCTCGTCTTGGCGACCTCCGAAGGAATCGAAGGCGTTCGTGACATCGTCGACGAACTCAAGGTCAACACGGCTGAGACCGTCACCGCGAAACCCGCCAAGATCTACAAACCAAAGAAAGCGGCGATCGCGTTGGCTCCTGAGCAAGCCGCTCCGGAAAGCCAAGAAGCCGGCTTCGACTTCGCCGAGGCTCTCGCCGAAGACAAAGCCGCCACCGAAGCCCCGGTCGCCCCGGAGATGACTCTCCCAGCGGAAATGATCGCTGAGGCAACGACCCAACCGATCGATACGGTTGCCAGCGTTGAACTCACCCCGGTTGCCGTTCCAGAAGCCCCAGTCGCTGCTCAAGAAGTCGTGCCCGGCACGGTTCTTCCCACCGCGGCCTACGAAGGTGACACGGTCGAAACTGCGACACCATTGCCACAACCCGTGGTCAACGCCGGTCCGGCACCACAGCCGATGGCCGCACCGAGCATTAGCGACGATCAACTGACCGCTTCGGTCGTGCGAGCAATCGGTCGCGCTCAATCCGAAGGTCACCTGAAGAACTTCGGTGTCGACGTCAACGCCTATAACGGTGTGATCGAACTCGAAGGCAAAGCCGCATCGCAGCAACAACGTGAGTTCATCGAGCGAGTCGCTCAACACGCTCCCGGTGCCCGCGGCGTGCGAAACATGATCAAGGTGTCCGAGCCTTCCCGCGGCGGAGTTGCCGCTCGCCAAGTCGGCCATCGCACCTCGATGCCAACCCTCGCTCCTGCGGCCACACAGCAGAACCACCGTCTGCAGCCGATGCCACCGATGCAAGCAGGCGTTCCCGCCCGTGCCGCATCGTACGGCAATCCGCAAATGATCAACGGTGAAATGGTCGTTCCCGGCAGCATCGTCAATCACGGTGCCATGGGCGGCGGTTCGGTCGTCAGCAACGGTGCCCCTGTGATGGGTCAACCCGTCCCAATGGCTCCTGCCGCACCGGCCGGTGCACCACGGTACGATTCGCCAAACCTGCCAAACTACGCATGGCCAGGCTACGCGGCTCACCCAAACTACGCCGCGTTGTCGTACCCACAACAGTACAGCCCATCGGCATTCCCATACATCGGCCCGTTCTATCCTTACCCGCAGGTCCCATTGGGATGGCGTAAGGTCAGCCTCGAGTGGGACGACGGTTGGTGGTTCCTCGACTTCACAGACAAATAAACCTGTGAGTCACGGCTAACCCTTCCGAGGGAAATCGCTCAACGCGGTGCTTTGAAAAGAGCACCGCGTTTTTTCGTTTCTGCGTCCCATTTCTCAGAAACCACGCCCTTCCGATCAGCCAAGCGTCGCAATTCCCGCGATCTTACGCCTCATGCCGAACGCTCAGTTTGATAAGGACAACTCTTACCCGAACGGTTATGCTGAGCCCCAGAAAGCCGATTTTTCGGACCAGTCAGCCATCCGCCAACTGTTATCTGTTCAATGTCTAGCGCCGAATCCCTCGAACGACTCGAAGTCGCACTCTCACCGCAGGAACGATTCGAAGAATACCTGCAAAGCCGCGGACAACGACAAACGAAACCTCGGAAATTCCTCGTCGAAACCATCTTCGCTCAACACGCCCACTTCGACGCCGACGAGTTGATCGAAAAGCTGCCCCGCAAGGGCGAACCGGACTACGTCAGCTCGGCGACGGTCTACCGATCCCTGCGTGAATTCGTCGACGCCGGGCTGCTGAACAGTTTCCAGCTCGACGGACGAACCGTCTACGAACTCGACTACGGTTACCCCCCACACGATCATTTGTACTGCACCCGGTGTCGCAAATTGATCGAATTCCGCAGCGAACCGTTGCTGGAAACCCGCGACTCGATCGCCGCTGAACACGGCTTCCGCGTGACCGGACACCGGCTGATCGTCCAAGGCGTGTGCCGAGAATGCGCCGGCACCCGCCGGAAAAAACGCAAACAAGATCTCGTCTAAAACGCACCCCACACCGTCGCTGGCCCTGATCGCCGTGGCTGGCCCCGATCGCTGTCGCTGGACTCGATCGCCGTAGTTGGCCTCGCCAGAGCACAGACACCACACCACCCGCACCTCTCCCCCGGAATTTCGCGACTCCGGCTACGTTCCCTCACGCCCATACACGCTCCCCTGCGACGAGGCGTCACCCTGGGATTGCGAGACGCACGGTGGTCGATATGGTGTGGGCTGCGAGTCGCCGGTACGCCCGCCGCTTGCCCCGTTGGAATGCACTTTTGACCCTACACCCGCTGACGCGAGTACTAACGTGACTCAATTACGCCGCCGCCCTGTCGTCCTAATCGTTCGTGACGGATGGGGCCAGAATCCCGACCCGAAATGGAACGACTGCAACGCCGTCTACCTCGCCAAAACTCCTGTCGATGACAAACTCACCGCCGAATATCCTTCGGTTCTGATCGCGACATCGGGCGAAGACGTCGGACTGCCCGACGGAGTCATGGGAAACAGCGAAGTCGGCCACCAAAACATCGGCGCCGGTCGAATCGTCGACCAAGAAGTGATGCGAATCACGCGAGCGATCCGCAACGATTCCTTCTTCTCGAATCCCGTCGTCACCGGCGCACTCGATCACGTCAAACAGTCCGGCGGACGCCTGCACCTGCTCGGATTGATGTCCGACGGACGTGTCCACAGCGACCTGCAACACGCGATGGCCGTCGTCGATTTGGCCAAACGCAACGGCCTGTCAGGTGATCAATTAGCGATTCACGCCATCACCGACGGACGCGATACGTCGCCTCGCGGTGGGCTCGGATACATCAAGAGTCTCGAAGACAAATGTGCCGAAGCCGGTGTCGGCGTCATCGCCTCGGTCATCGGCCGATTCTATGCGATGGACCGCGACCTCCGCTGGGAACGCGTTCAAACCGCCTACGACATGATGACCAAGGGCGCCGAGCGAACTGCCCCCTCCGCTACCCAGGCGATCCAAGACTACTACGACAACCCAACCGACTCCAACCGAACCGGTGACGAATTCATCGTCGCCACTTCGATCGTTGGCGAAGGCGGATCGCCGACCGTGATCGCTCCCGGGGATGCGGTCATCTTCATGAACTACCGCGGCGACCGAACCCGTGAACTGACCAAAGCGTTCACATTCGACGACGACGCGTGGAAAGACATCCCCGGCGGCGGGTTTGATCGTGGCGAGAAACTCTCGAACCTGTACTTCGCCACCATGACGGGCTACGAAACCGGGCTCCCCGTCAAAGTCATCTTCGAGAAACCACCGAAGATGCCAAACATTCTCGGCGAGGTCGTCGCGTCAGCCGGACTGAAACAATTCCGATGCGCCGAAACGGAAAAGTACCCTCACGTCACGTTCTTCTTCAACGACTACCGTGACGACCCGTTCGGCGGAGAAGATTGGGGCATGGCACAATCGCCGCGAGACGTTTCGACCTACGATCAAAAACCCGAGATGTCCGCGGAAGGGATCACCGACCAAGTCCTCGAACACCTCCAATCCGGCGAGAACGATCTCTACATCGTTAACTTCGCCAACGGCGACATGGTCGGACACACCGGTGTTCTGGAAGCCGCCATCAAAGCAGTCGAGAAGGTCGACAACTGTGTCGGACGAATCGTCGATGCAACGCTCGCGGCGGGCGGCAGCCTTGTCGTCACCGCCGACCACGGCAACTGCGAACAAATGATCGATCCCGTAACCGGTGGACCGCATACCGCGCACACCACCTACACCGTTCCTTTGATCGTCGTCGACCCCGAGGCGAAAGGCAAAACCCTCCGCACCGGGGGCCGTCTCGCTGACATCGCGCCAACCGTGCTGGCTCTCA
>NZ_ANOH01000418.1 GCF_000346505.1 Aporhodopirellula sallentina SM41 | reverse complement strand
AAACCCATCAACCAGTTTGGAGCGATAATCGGTCATCGCCTCACTTAACACATGATCGACCATGGTGACGTTGAAGCCTTGAGGCTTGCCGAACAAACTGTCTTCGAGAGTCAACAGTATTTCATTCGGAGTATCGATCTTCTCGTCGAATTCGATTTCATCATCCCGGTTGAATCTTTGGACGAATTCTCGGTCGGCTTGAGTAATAGCGCCCTTATGAAAGTATGAAGTGTAGTTGTGATAGTTTTCTTCCAGATAACCTTTTGTGACGAGGTAGACAAATAGATCGCCATGCTCGAATCCCGAAACCTCTTCTGCGATCTCCTCCGTTGAGAAAAGACGTTTCATCGATATGTAGCGAGCGTTGCGCAATTCTTTTTCTAATGCGGTCCGCCTCGTAGCGATCCCCTCTTCCTCAAGTTGGGTTGCTCTGTCGATCTCTCGCAATCTATCTTCGATGGTTCGACCAGGATGGATATCCTCTTCCAATTCTGCAATCGAGAGCGTCTTCACCATGCGTTTCTGTCCGTTGAATAGTCGTATTTCACCGCCTTGTTGAAGCGCGGGAAGGATTGAGCTTGCGTTTGCATGAGTAGCTATCTCACCCCCTTGTTTCGGGCGAAAAGCCTGTGCCTGACCATTGGACCGCCGGAGCATGGCTCCAACGTAGGTGCAGGCCAGGACCTCCTGGGATTGGACACTACCTTCCCGAACCTTCTTCTCCAATTCGCGAATTTGTTTCAACTCATCACTGAATTCCTCTCGCTTCTTCCTCCTTCTTTCCTGGAGTTCTCTTACAAGGTCAGCAAGCACTCCCTGATTCATGTGAAGTTTTCCAAAATCGTTCGGGAAAAACACTTTGTACAGGATGATCGCGAATAGCTTGTTCGGATCGAGGTTGGAATCGGAAAGAGTTCTGCGATACAGGGTGTACTCATTTACGATGTTCACCAAGTGACGGTTGTCCGTCACGTAGACCGTGACCTGACGAAGGAACTTGTCCTTCAACGCGTCCCTCAGTCCGGCATTCTTCAGCTTGTTATGCAGAACGTCGTATGCGTTTCCTGCGCTGACAAAAGGGATGACGGGGATGAGGAGGTCGAAGAACTTGGTTCGATCCTTTCCCTTGAACAGGTCGTCGCGGATCGCAAAAAGAAAGACGATTGGCTTTTTCTTGCGTGACCTCACGTCAGGATTGTCATTGATGAGCTGATTGATTTCTCGAATTTTGGTGAAAATCTCCGTTTTCCCGAATCGGTCCAGATCCTCGACGATGAGGATGTCGCATGGCGTCTCCTGGAAAAAGTAGACGATCTCGTCTAAGTGTTTGTTGAAAACAGACTCCTTGGATTTGTCTTCCGTCTCAATCTCGGCGTTCTTGAGAGAGAATTTCTTGATCGAGAGACCTGCACTTGCCTTGAGGATTCCGTGAAGGATCACGACAAGGAGGGCGAACCAAAGCAATCCGCCAATTGCTGCCAGAGCGAACTCCTGCCCGTGATTTGCCTCAGCCACAAATTTTTCGAGGTTGCCCCAGTACTTGATCGACGCTCCTGTCACGATTGCGAAAATACTCAAGAGTATCGCCTTGGCCCGCAACCACGTCGGCTTGCGTATCTTCTTGAACCGTGAATACTCCAGCTGCTTTCTGCCGGCACTGTAAATCAGCTGTTGGAGAATGCTTTTCTCAATTCTGTCGATCGCCTCTGCGCTTTCGCTCGTCTCCTCTAAGACGTTCGTCTCCTCATCACCACCCGCAAAGGTGGCCAGTGAAATTCGGACGAAGTTCAGCTCGGAGTTATGTTCGCAGAACGCATTGATAAGACTCGTCTTGCCCGCACCGTAGGGACCGGTTACAGCCACACAAGTCACGTCTTTTTCGACGATTGTGCGAAAAGCGGCATCATAACGTTCGTAGGTTCTCGGGTCAGCAACAGGCAAAAGCGCTTCGAGCTGATCTTCTTTGGTATCCAATTCATTTTTGTCGGTAAACGATTGGAGCCGGTTTCCCGCCTTCACCAATTGTGCTGCAATGAACTCGAGAGTGCGTTTTGCGATTTCCGCCTGCAATGCGATTGCTCCAGTAAGATTAGGTTTTCAGAATTTGCGCCTCAGCACTCGACGCAGGCAGGCTAAGTCCGCCAGAAACAAAGTAAATGCACTGTAAATGGTTCGCAAAGAAAAACAACGGCTTCAGGGAAGCTAAGCACATGAGAAATTGAGGTAGCTGAGCTTGTTGACGCTAGACTCTTGCCACTCAATCCGATTACTAGCGCGTTCTTGAGAATACGGATTAAGAAAAGATGTCGGACAGCTTTGTGGCATCGCCTTACCGTTTCCGTGTCGTTCTTTGTGTTGCACTCCCAGCCTGATCGCTTGGGGACGCTTGGGCGCTGGCGTAGCGGGTGATCGCTTGTTGAAGTTCTTGGGTCACTTCTTCTCGGAGTGATTCGGGTTCGATGACTTCGGCGGAGGCGCCGAAGCTGAGGAGGTAGCTTTTGATTTCGATCGTGCTGGTCAGCCTGACGCTGACGTCGAGACTGCCGCCGGGGCCGGGGGTCTCTGTTTGTGTGGCGTTGATCTTTCGCTCGGCTGCATATCGCGCCGCGCTGCCTCGAAAGCGGATGCGGACGGTCACGGGATCGTTGCCGGTGATCACGGCGAAGGCGCCTTCAAAATGTTTGGACAGACTGAAGTCGGCGGGGCGGTCGAAGGGGAGCTCGGTGACCTCGGCGGATTCCATGCGGTCGATCTTCCACGTCCGGATCTCGTTGTGATGGCACGAGTGACCGACCACGTACAACGCGCCGTTGTGTTCGGCGAGCCCATAAGGATGGATGTCGTAGGTGACGGGCTCGGTCGAGCGGGCGGATCGGTAGGCGATCGATGTCGCGTTGCTTTCTTCGATCCCGAGCGTGATCGCGTCAATCACGTCGGCTTGGTCGCGGTAGTCGCCGTGCCCGGACGAACGGTGCAACCAGGGGCGAATTCGTTGGAAGGAGCCTTCGTGGGTTTCGCCGAGGGCGCGGCGGATCTTTTCGAACGCGGACTGCGAGGCGTCGCCGATCAGGGTGCCGGCGAAGTCGTTGGTGCTGGGACCGTTGAACCCGGGCCGGCAGAGCAGCAACGAGTAGGCTTCGTCGTACGTGAACCGGACCTGCCCGATCGCGTCGTCCGACATGCGGTACGTCTTGCGGCCGTTCTGGCAGACGTGTTCCTGGATCGGGATCCCTAGCTGGCGCAAACCTCGGATGTCTCGGCGGACTGTCTTCGGGCTGACGCCGAGCGATGCGGCGAGCGTTTCGATGGTTTCGCCGCCCCCGCCGACCCGGATCAGTTGTAGCAATCGTGGATGACGCTTCCGCTGCGTTCCAATGCTCATCTTTGAAAACCCCTCTCTTCCGAGCTGTCGCGCCGCCGCTACGGATCGTGCATGTGCCCCCAACTTCTCGTGCGCTTCAAAATTCGCACAAAAGCGAGTTTAGCAGCTAAATCGCCGGTGGGGGGGAGGGTTGGACGGTATCTGTCCAGGCGCGCGGAAGTTTTTGAGCGGTCGAGCGAAGCGAGCACCGCCGGAATGGAGGGCAAAGCTTGGTTTCAACCCCGAAGGTGGTCACGGACTCGTCAAGATAATTGCGCGACGACCACCTTCGAGGGCGGTCAGGGCTTCGTGTGACCGATTTCGCCAGGTGCGCTGACGCGACCTGGGGCTAGTATTCCACTGCAGCGTGGCGTTGGGGTGGAATCGTAGTGGATGACGCGAGGAATCCCCTTGTTTGACTAGCGCATCAAGGACTCGTCGCCTCGTCCACTACCCGAAAATCAAGTTGACATGAAGTA
>NZ_ANOH01000417.1 GCF_000346505.1 Aporhodopirellula sallentina SM41 | reverse complement strand
TCGGCGAGTTTCGCTACGCGTAGATGGAGTTGTTGCAGGCCACTGAATCGTTTCTGCAAACGCTCTGGATTGGGGGTGATGATAGCAAGAGCGGTGTGGTCGCGCAGCGGGGATCGGAAAAAAGATGAGTGGGGATTCGACGCTGAAACTCAATCGTGTTCGCTTCTGAGTTAGGCGATCGTGATCGGGAGTGGGATGACTTCGTCGATCGACTTTGCTCCGGTTTGCAACATTTGGATTCGGTCGACGCCGACGGCCACGCCGCTGCAACGGGGCAGTCCTTCTTTCATGGCGGCGACAAGAGTCGTTTGCACCGGATAGGCTTGGTCGCCTCGTTGCCGTCGGACTTCGTTGTTGGATTCGTAGCGGCGGACGAGTTCTCGCCAGTCGCGCAGTTCGTCGTAGCCGTTGGCGAGTTCAACGCCGTGATAAAATAACTCAAAACGATGTGCGAAACGTTCGTCATCTTCGCATGGACGGGCAAGTGCGGCTTGGGTGATTGGGTAACGGTTGAGGATCGTGGGGACGGATTTGCCGAGGTTGCGTTCGATGTGATGCGACAGCAATACGTCGAGGAGGGAGTCGCGGTCGTCGCCGATGGAGATCGCGAGGTCGGCATCGATGTCGCGGACGAGTCGTTGCAGTTGCGAGATGGGGGCGTCGATCGGGTCGATGGCGAGTTCGCGGGCGAACGCATCCTGGTAGCTGATGGTTTCGTAGGTGTCGGTATTGAAGACGGCGACGGCGAGATCGCCGAGTAACCGGATCGCTGAGTCGGCGTCGCCGTCGAGTTCGTACCATTCGAGCATTGTGAATTCGACGTTGTGTCGCGGGCCGCTCTCGCCGCGTCGAAAAACAGGCGAGATGGAAAAGATGGACGGGGCGCCGCGGACCAGCAATCTTTTCATGGCCGATTCAGCGGACGTCTGCAGGTAGTAGCGGGGCGATGCTGCGTCGGAGTTGCCGTTTGGATTGTCGTTGGGGAGGCTAGGGAGTTTGGCGGTGGGGATTCCCAATTCGTCGGAATCGACGGAGATCGGGTCGAGGTAGGCGTCGATGACGCAGTCGCGGGCGAGGCACGGCGGTTGGACTTCGAGGAAGCCTCGGTCGTGGAAGAAGGCTCGCAGTTGCCGCAAAAGTCGATCGCGAAAGCCCAACTGGCCCACAAAGTCGATCTTTCCGGGTGAAGGGCGGACATCTTTTCCACCGGCGGGGGGTGGGGTGGCGCGGGCGTCCGGGGTCGACTTTTCGCCGTGATTCATTGGGTTTTGGTGAGAATGAGTGGGGAAGGCGTCGTGGACAGCAGGTGAAAAATTGAGAACTGATCGAACAATTACAAACCCGTTACATTTCGGTGTCCAGGGTGAGACACGAAAGGGGGTGGGGCCCGTTATGCTTTGCAGCGAATCTTTTCAGCAGGCGAGTTACCCGGTCCGCTTCATCGAATTGTCGGTGCAGCAAGGAGATCCAACGGGGTGTCGCCGGTCGCTGAAGCAAACCCCCTTATCGCACCCGAGACCAGGAACGTTCTCTGATGTCGACCGTAACAGGCCCGAACCGCTCAAGCGGAAACAATACCCACTCCTCCACAGATGATTCCGAGCTGAACGCGGTTGCAGACAGCGTCGTCGGTGATAGCTCGGTCGAGACGCTCGATCCGGTTGACGCTGAGATTTGGAACCGTCCCGGTTTGGAGGGTGCGACCGAGAAAGACGATTTGCACCGTCCGAGTGCCGAGGACGCAGACGGCTTGTCGTCGCTGGTGGCTCAGAAGGAAGCGAAGCTGCGTGACCGTGCTCGTCCGACGACGGCGGAACGCAAACGCATCGACAATCTGAGTTATTGGGCGATCGGTTGGTTGGCGGTGGCTCACTTGGTTTGCCTTGCCGCACCGTTCTACTTTTCGTGGCAAGCCGTCGTGACGGCGGTGGTGTTGCACTGGGCCGCCGGAAGCCTCGGCATTTGTCTGGGGTATCACCGGATGCTGACGCACACCGGGATGAAGACCTACAACTGGGTTCGTTACACGTTTGCGGCGATCGGTTGTTTCGCGGGCGAAGGTTCGCCGCTGGATTGGGTTGCGGACCACCGCAAGCACCACGCACACAGCGACCAGGAAGGTGACCCGCATTCGCCGCATGACGGCAGCGTCTGGAGTCACATTTTTTGGTTGGCGTTTCACACGCATAACGGTGACCGCAAGGAATACTTGCAGCGTTGGGTGCCGGACTTGTATCGGGATCCGATGATGCGGGCGTTCGATGTTTTGTTCTTGCCGATCCACATCGCGGTGTCGCTCGCTCTGTTCGGTGCGGGGTATTACTTCGGTGGTTTTGACATGGCGATGTCAATGTTGATTTGGGGGATGTTCGTTCGCTTGGTGTTGGTGTTGCACGCGACTTGGTTGGTCAACAGTGCGTCGCACATGTTCGGCTACAAGAACTATGAGACTACGGACGACAGCCGGAATAACTGGTTGGTGGCGATCGTTGCCTACGGTGAAGGATGGCACAACAACCACCACGCGTATCCGCGGATGGCGAAACACGGTCACAAGTGGTGGGAGTTTGATATCACTTGGCAAGCCATTCGGTTGCTTCGTGCGGTCGGTTTGGTTTGGGACGTGGTGGATTACCGGACGGCGGCGGAGAAACGTGCTGCGGCGAACAAGGTGGCTGCGAAGTCGTAGCGGGTTTTGAATTTCACCGGGACGTGAGTCTCGGGGGTTTTTGATTTTTAGGGCGAACGGGTTTTTCCGTTCGCCCTTTTTTTGTGGGGTTTTGGGTGGCTAGTTGCTAGTGGTGTGGGGATTAGGATTAAGAGTATGAGTAAGATTAGGATTAGGATTTTGGGCGTGTGCGAGTGGCCGGGGCGTTGGCCTTAGTGCTGGTTGGGGAGGTTGGTGGGTGATTGCCCCTCTCCCCGTAGGAGGTCGTGCAGTTTGTAAGTGCTGTGCCAGTAACGTCTTGAGACCCCCGCCCGCGCGGGACGTCGATTTTATTATTGACGTTCTTCGAGGCGTCCTTGGCCCAGGACCTGAACCGTAGTGGACGAGGCGACGAGTCCTTCCCCACGCAAGGGACTCGTCGCCTCGTCCACTA
>NZ_ANOH01000416.1 GCF_000346505.1 Aporhodopirellula sallentina SM41 | reverse complement strand
TTGTTGCCAGGAAGTTTTTAACTTGACGGTTTCGCAATTGGTTGACGATTGGATTATCCGTCGGGCCTTCGACGCCACAATGCCAACTGCGATTGTGGCTTTCGCCATCGCGGTTGCTTTCGTTGTTATCCTCGTTGTGTTTGTCGTTGTACGAAACGAGATCGTTGAGGGTGAAACCGTCGTGGCAGGTGACAAAGTTAATGCTTTGTTCGGCTTCGCGTCGCTTGTGAGCGTAGAGTTGAGGGCTGCCGACAACGCGGTCGGCAATCTTCGTGACCGAACCAGGGGCACCGCGAAAGAAGTCACGTACGTCGTCGCGGAATCGACCGTTCCATTCACGCCATGCGTCACCAACAAAGTTGCCGACTTGATAGAGGCCCGCCGCATCCCAGGCTTCGGCGAACAGTTTCGTGCCGGCGAGGGTTGGATCGGATTCGATGTCCCAAAGGACCGGTGGGTTGGGCAGCGGATACCCGTTCGTGTCTCGCGAGAGAATCGAGGCCAAGTCGAAACGAAATCCGTCGACGTGCATCTCTTGCACCCAGTACCGCAGGCTATCGAGGATCATGCGACGCGCGACGGTGTTGTTGGCGTTCAACGTATTCCCGCAACCAGAATAGTTTGCGTATCGTTCGCCGCCGTTTTCCAACATGTAATAGGTGGCGTTGTCGATTCCGCGGAAACTCAACGTTGGTCCGTATTCGTTACCTTCGGCGGTATGGTTGAAAACGACGTCGAGAATGACTTCGATCCCGGCGCGGTGCAGTGCCTTGACCATGTCACGGAATTCGTCGATGACTCCCAACGGATTTTGACGGGAACTGTACGCGGCATGAGGTGAGAAGAACGAGATGGGGGCGTAACCCCAATAGTTCGTTTTGCCGGGAGGTGCATCGAACGCGTCGAATTGAAATATGGGTAGCAGTTCGACGGCGGTGACCCCAAGGTCGACGAGGTATGGGATTTTCTCAATCAGTCCCGCGTAGGTTCCGCGTTTGGATTCGTCGATGCCGCTGTTTGGGTTGCGGGTGAAGCCGCGTACATGCATTTCGTAAATAATCGTCTGAGAAGCGGGACGCTGCAGCGGTGCGTCGTCTTCCCAGTCATACGTGGTCGGGTCGATGACGACACTTTTCATCGCGGACGAGGTGTTATCCCCAGGCTGCTGAGCGGCATCGCGAGAGTAGCCTGGTGGCACGCTGCACCCGCGACCATAAGGGTCCAGCAATAGTTTTTCGTGATCAAAGCGTTGCCCGATCTCGGGGAGGGATGGGCCATGCACGCGGTACCCATAAAGTTGGCCGGCTTTGATCCCCGGAACAAAGGTGTGCCAATAGTGATAGGTTCGGTTCGCGATCGGATCGAGCGAGATGGTCCGCGTCGCTGTGGCAGCGTCGACGTGGTCAAACAGGAGCAGGTCGACTCCCTTCGCGGACCGCGAATAGATGCTGAAATTGACTCCGTCTTCGCAGACGGTTGCGCCGAGTGGTGCAGTTTGCCCGAGGACGTTGGTTTGGCTCATGGTCGATGTTCTTTCGCAAAACAAGCTGCTGCTATTATCATTTTATTGTTGTTGGCAACTTGGCGTGCGAACGTGTGCCGAGCGTTTCATAGGATGCATTGTCGCAGATCGATCCGAACAGGCAGGCCACCGAGTCTGGCGACATCGCCGATATGGTTGTTGGAAACGGGCTACTTCGATCGAGAGACCCAACTGTTTCCCCAACCGATGTAGAGGTCATGGAGGAAAACTTTCCAGTCTTCTGCGGTTCGTGTGGAAGGGAACGGTTCCGGGCGGATGGGTGTGTCGGCAGTCCAGACGATGCGAAACTGTCCATCGTGTTGAATTTGACCAACCCGCGGCGTCTTGAAGCAGTGCTGCGTTTCGGGATCAATACGGATGTTGCCCTCGGGAGCAGCGATTCGTTGGCCGAGCATCGCTCGACGGATTTGTTTCGGTTCAGTGCTTTCGGCGTCACGGACAGCCTGTGCCCAGAGATGCACACCGATGTATGCATCCTGCATCGGGTCGGAGATAACGCGGTGTGGATGATTCGATTTGAATCGCGCGACGAAGTTCTGATTGATCTCGTTGTCGAGTGATTGAAAATAAGTGGATGCCGCGTAGTCGCCCTCCACGTCGGCGAGGTCGAGGCTGCGAAGTTCCTGCTCACCGATGCTGAACGACAAGCACGGAACGGTGGCTTGATCGATTCCGGCATCTCGCAGATCGCGGAAGAACGCCACGTTGGATTCGCCGTTGAGCGTATTGAGGATTATTTCGGGTTGGCTATTTTTTATTTGGTCGATCACCGAATCGAAACGAGATCCGCCAAGGGGAACGTAGGTCTCGCCGACGACCTGGGCATCGTATTCGGTCAGTTGGTCCTTGATGATTTCGTTTGCCGTGCGAGGGAAAACGTAGTCGGATCCGATCAAGAAAATCTTCTTCTTCCCGAGCGATTCGGTCACCCATCGCACCGCGGGGATGATCTGTTGGTTCGGTGCCGCGCCGAGATAGATGATGTTGGGCGAGATCTCCATCCCTTCGTACTGGACGGGATAGACGAGCAGGTGATCGTGGCGTTCGAACAAAGGGCGGACGGTTTTGCGTGAGTACGATGTCCAACAACCGAACACCGTGCAAACATTTTCGTCCACGATCAATCGCTCGGCTTCCTCGGCATAAACGCTCGATTTAGAACGCCCGTCGGCGACGACCGCTTCGACCGGACGTCCCATCAATCCGCCCGCCTCGTTGATTTCAGAAATCGCGAGCAGGATCGAATCCACCAAACTCGTGCCGCTGACCGACATGGTTCCGCTGAGCGATTGCAGCACACCCACTTTGATCGGTTCACCGGTCGGCACTGCGACGGAAGGTGTCGACGAAAAGAAACCGAGACCGAAATAGCCGAGCGATACCAGTGAGATCAGAGCGATCGAGGCCGCGATCAATATCTGCCGACGGGGCAAACTATTGCCTGATTTTGTATTGAGACGCGGAAGATTCGATCCACTCGGTAGTTCGATCGGTATGGTACCAGAAAGCGCCGCGTGTACTGATTGCAGATCGTCCCGCATTGCGTCGGCCGACTGGTATCGGTGGTCGGGATCCTTCGCCATCGCGTTGGCGATGATTGTCGAGCAAGCCGGCGGCACCGAGGAGTTGAACGATCGCGGGTCGGGGATCGGATCGTTGCAGTGCGCGAACATGACTTGCACGACACTGTCACTTTCATCGTAGGGTTGTCGTCCGGTGAGAAGACAGAAATACGTCGCGCCGAGAGCGTAGATGTCGGTTCTCGCGTCGACGGTTTTTCCTTGACACTGTTCAGGGCTCATGAAGTACGGCGTCCCGATCACGGTGCCGGTTCGTGTCAGGTGCAGATCGTCCGGACTGGTCGTGAGTTTTGCCAATCCGAAATCCGTCAGCTTTACCGAACCGTCCGCAGACCTCACCAAGTTCGCGGGTTTGATGTCGCGATGGACGAGGCCCTGGGCGTGCGCGGCGGCAACACCCTGGCATGCATCGATCAAGATTCGAGTTGCTTCGAGCAGCGAGCAGGCACCGTGTTGCTGAACCTCCTCGGAAACGCTGCCACCGGTCAATAGTTCCATCACGAGGAAGTGCAACGACCCATGTTCGCCGATCTCGTGAATCGCCGCGACATTGGCGTGGCTGAGTTTTCCTGCTGCACGGGCTTCGGATTGGAACCTGCTCAACGCGACTTCGTTGTCGGACATTTTTTCCGGCAACACTTTGATCGCGACGTCTCGATCGAGTGTCGGGTCGTGGCCCCTGAGAACAACGCCCATTCCACCGCGTCCGACGATGCCCGTGATTTGATACTTGCCGATGGATTTCCCGACCCAGTCTTCGGCCTGGAGAGGTTCGCTCGACAGGGGAGCGGTATCGCCGGGCGTGGCAGCGAGGGTTTTGGTTTCGTCAATGTCCGAGGAAGTTGTCTCGGGGTTTTGGCGCTCCGGGTTCTGGGTTTTCGGATTCAGGGTTTTCTGATTCTGAGACCCTGGTTTTTGGTGCGAAGTCTCACCATCTTCGGTGGGTGGCAAAGGATGGTGGTCGTTGTCGGTCATGTTGCGATTGATGCGTTAGTGCCCCGGGGCGACGCGGGTTGACGAGCGATGACGTGACGGACTGATCCGCGATCGTCATCGACATTTTTACCCGATGTCGTGGTGTAGAATCATTCTACCGTTGATTCGTTCTTCTGACGCAGCCAATCGTCGCGATGTTCCCGTATGATCGAAATGGCTTCGTCCGCATTGGCGACGCATCGGGGGATGTTCATGTCTTCAGGGCTCGCGAGCGGCACTTCATCTGAAAGCATGGACTCGTTGGCCCAGTCGATGAGACCAGGCCACATTTTGCCGACCAAGATCAATGGCGTGTTGTTGAGGTGGTGGACCTGCAACAGTTGCCACACCATCAACGTCTCGAGCACCGTGCCGATACCGCCCGGTGCGACGAGAAACGCATCGGAGGTCAACACGAATTGATGCAATCGGGTGAAGAACGTTAGGTGTTCAAAGGTTTGGTTGACGAACGAATTGATTTCCTGCTCGAAAGGCAGGTCGATGCGGATGCCGATCGACTTCGCTAACTCAGGAGCACTCGACGCACCTTCGTTGGCGGCTTGCATGAGTCCAGGGCCGCCGCCGGTGATGATGTCGCATCCCATCGCGGCCAATGCGGACGAACAGCGTTTGGTTTCCTCATATCCGAACGTGCCGGGTTTGACTCGTGCCGATCCGAAGATCGTGACACGGTACCGTTCTTTTTTGGACGGTCGCAGTCGGGTGAGGCTGTTGACGACATCCCAAAGGCCGAGGACGGCGTTGCTGAGTACCTCTTTTACTTCCTCTTCATCGGCGAGGCTGACGTTTTCGGATCGGGTTTTGGGCGTGGTTGCGTTCAAGGGGACACCTCTTTGATCTCGGTCGTGGCAAGTTCGAGTTCGGCTTTGTATCGATCGTATTCCGCTGTCCCGTGAGCGCTGTAGTTCCAGTTTTTGTAGAGTCCGATCACGTTGGTGAAGAAATCACGCGCGTCATCTCGATTCGCGAACGGGTATTCTCGATCAACGAGGCGTTTGATTAGCCTCATGCTCTCGAGTTGCCGTTCGCGTGGCATGCACGCATCCACGTCGTCAAATGCGTCTTGTTGTAGGTACGCCATGTCGACGAGCACGGACTTTTGCCACGTGATGAAATCCTCCAACGTGATCCCTTCCTCGCCGGTAACCTGCATCATCTGGTTGATGGAGTCGCCCTTGCGAAGCAGTTCTTGCAACTGAGCCACATCGTCGACCCAAGTCGTCGTGAGTTCTCTACTCAACCATGGTTTCAACTGATCCAGGTACCGCGACCATGAGATGAGCGGATCGATGGCGGGATAGAATCGTTTGTAGGCACGGTCATAGGAAAGGCCGAGAAACGTCTTCACGGTTCCGAGCGTGGACTGGGTGACGGGTTCTTCAAAGTTTCCGCCCGCCGGGGACACCGTCCCGATCATCGTCAGTGAACCGTGCGAACCGTCGGGGCACTGAATCACACCGGCCCGCTCGTAAACGCTCTTGATCGATGAATCGAGGTATGCCGGGAACGCCTCCTCGCCGGGGATCTCTTCCATCCGTCCGGACGTTTCCCGCATCGCCTGAGCCCAACGCGATGTGGAGTCGGCAATCAGCAGCACCTTCAATCCCATCTGCCGATAGTATTCCGCCAAGGTGACACCCATATAAATCGAGGCCTCACGTGCGGCAACGGGCATCGATGACGTGTTGCAGATGATGATCGTGCGATCCATCAAAGTGCCACCGGTTCGTGGGTCCTTTGTTTCCGGGTACAACGAAATAGTTTCGACGACTTCACCGGCTCGTTCGCCACACGCAACGACGACCACAACGTCCACGGCGGCATAGCGTGCGAGCGTGCTTTGCAGAACGGTCTTTCCCGCCCCGAACGGACCCGGGATGCAACCGGTGCCTCCGGTCGCGATCGGGAAAAAGGTGTCAATGATGCGCGTGCCGGTGGTTAACGGTTCGTCCGGATACAGTCTCTCAGCAAAACGACGCCGAAGCAGCGGATCGGGAATCGGGCGGCGTACGGGCCAATGTTGCAGCATGGTGAGTTCGCGTTCAACGTCACCTGAGCGAATGCGTGCGATGGGATCATTCAGCGTGAAAGTGCCATCGCCGATCCACGCGATCTCGACCGGTTCCGGCTCATTGAATGGCACGAGAATCTTGTGGGTGAAGGATGCCTCCTGGACCGTTCCCAACACACCGCCGGGCGGAATTCGCGAGCCGACTTTGGCGACCGGTTTGAATTCCCATTTCTCATCGAGCGGAAGCGGCGGAGCGGAAACGCCTCGAGGCAGAAAGAAACCGTGTTCCTCTGCCAAATCGTGCAGTGGGTTTTGCAGCCCGTCAAACACACGTCCGAGGAGTCCGGGACCAAGAGTTGCGGTCAACATCTCGTCGGTCATTTCGACCTTGTCGCCGACGCGAACCCCGGTGGTGTCTTCGAACACCTGCATGTCGGCGGTGCGACCACGGATGCGAAGCGTTTCCGCCTTCAGACGCTCGTCGCCGACACAGATGAAGCCGACCTCGTTCTTTTTCACTGACGCATCTTCGTCGATTTGGATCAGGACGAGACTTTCGCGAGCTTCAACGACGGTCGCCGTGGAAGACTGTTTGTTTGCATCATGAGTTTGCGACATGCGTCACCTTGTCGATCAATGCCGAGAATTGAATTTTGGCTTTTGGGGAATCAAACGCTAACCACGCGCGAAGCATGTCCCATTTGAAAAGAAACGCCATCACCGATTCGAATGAGAACATCGACGATTCGCTGACTCGGGTGAGCCATCGCCAACAGGTTCCCATGAGAATACGTTCGAGACCGACCGCGTCACCTGCCGCCAATCGTTCAGATGCGTCGGGCAACCAAGTGAAACGGTATTCGAGTTGGAAGTAGGGCGCGTCCCAGTGCTGATGGATCGACGCGACCTGCGACCCAAGTCCCCAACGCCGGTAGTCCGCCGATGGCTTCTTGCCGAGCGGACGCATCCGTAGCGCGGCGAGTAACAACCGCTGCGTCAGTCGAAAGGTCACGTATTCGTGCAGCAACGGGGATGGGGCGGTTTGTTGGAAACGTCGATAGTTCGCGTCCAGTGACAGATCCGTTTGGTCTTTGAATCGTTCCGCAGACCACTGGACCAATGGGCGTGCCGCTCTGAGTTGATCGGCGTGGTCGTTGCCGAGTCGCTTCATGCGTTGGTTCAAACGCAAAGGTGTGATGGGGAGACGATCGGCCTCTTCAAAATACGGCAAGTGCGGAAGGCTGCAGACCAGGTCGTAATACATTACAGAGGTGCCCCGCCCTCAAGTATCTTCTTGAACCGTGGGACCATCTGTTTCGCGATCAGTTGCGAAATGGCTTGGTCGGAAAGGTCGATCTCCAGCCGTTCGTTGACCAACTGAACCCGAGCACCGCCTTCGACTTCGTAGTCAGCAATCAGTTCGATTCCTTCACGCAGCATGTCGCTCGAAAGTGCGAGGAGCGCCTCTTTGCTTTCTTCCTGCAGGGTCGGTTCGCCCAGCAGTGCTTTTGAAATTCGCACCTCGATTTCTTTGTCTTGGATGAACTCATCGGCCGCATGTCCGGCGAGCACCAAGACGAGGTTGCGAACCAACTGTTCGTCAGTCGTGGCAGAAACGACGAGCCGTCGAACGAACTCCTCGAACTGCGCGACGACACGAGCTTTGAGATCCAAAACCGTGTCGCGCGCCGCCAATTGCAACGCGTCCAACGAAGCGACGCGATTGGCCTCGATTTCATTTTTCGCGTTTTCGCGTTCGGCGTTGGCTTCGGATTTGGCTTTTGAAACGATCTCGGCCGCTTGTCGGCGAGCGTCTGCCAACAGGCGTTCGGCTTCCGTCTGAGCAGCTTGCACTCCCTCGTCACGGATCCGTTCGATCAGGTTTTGTACTCCGCCTGATTTCTTTGCGTTCGCTTCCATCTCGGTGTCTTTCGGTAGTGAAATACTTACGGGAGTCGGCCGGCGAGAACCAACGCGAAAACAAATGCAAACACGGCGAAGCCTTCGATCAACGCTGCCGGAGCGAGCGAGATGCCGAATACTTCTGGCTTACTTTTGGATGCATTGATCGCCGCGGCACAGGCGGCGCCTTGGGACATCGCACTGACCAACAGCGCGATCCCCGACAGCACACCGAGGGCAAACATACCGGGTGAGTTTTCGGGCGAGATCGCGGTGGGCAACGCCATCGTTACCACGATACCGTAGATGGTTTGCGACGAAGGCATCGCCGCAACACCAACGAAGCGACCGAAACCGGTCTCGACCTCGAGCATCGCACCACATGCCGCCATGCCGCCACGGAGGCAACCGATCATGCTGCCGACGGCGCCGAGTGCCAACGGGGCGTACAGCCCGATCCACCCGAGGGTGATTATCGTCAATTCCATAGGGAACCTTCCTTTCGTCGAAACGGGGTGAATCGCCGACCTTCGTCTTTCAAGCCCCAGTTAAAAAATTCAATCACATTCAATCGCAACCCGTGAATCACACCGCTGGAAACACCTAGCAACATGTTCAACGCGTGGCCGAACAGAAGCACCAACAATGCAAAGAGCAATCCGAGTCGTGGGAGAGCTCCATGGATTCCCGCCGCCATGTCGTTGAAGGCGGATGCGAGCGATGCCGATGCCAAACCGAGTGCGAACAAACGCAGATAGCTCAGAATGTCACCAAACGCCGCGGAGACCTTCGTCAGTCCGAGCATCCCCGCGAGCAACCGGCGAAGCGGTTTCTCCTGCCGGGCCGTATATCCGACCACAAGGACCAATCCAATGACCGCCGCAAACGCGCCGACCAATTTCAACGCCGACAACGAATCGCTTGTCGCGCCGGCCCCCGCGACCAACCCGCCCGCCACGGCGATGGCCCATCCGAACGACGCCAGTCCGTCTCGCCAATCATCGTATCGCAGTGCGTTCATGATGTTGGCAAGGATCACATGGACTCCGCCCACGAGGACAGAGATGCCCATCATCAGACGTGTGTTACTCATGTCGAGCAAATTCAGCTTCGATAAAAGCGATCCCGACGAAGGCGTTATCCCGAAGTAGCTGCCGACGAGCACGCCGTAGACGAAGGAGAAAACGACGATCAACAGCAGGAGGGGCCGAAAACGCTGGCCTGTGGTTCGTTGCGGCAACGGTTCGCCTTGTTCGATATCGGCGGCATGAGTCAACCGAGCCTCCGCGGTCGTCGGTTGTCCCAGTTTCCGCCAAATCGACGCTAGTCCTAGGCCTAGAAGAAACGCGTAGCCGGCGTCGGCAAGAATCATCGCAAAGAAGATCGCGAACGAGATCGTCACCGTTCTCGACGGATCCCATGTCCAGTAGCCCGGCGTCATGTAGAAGTTGACGAGGTCTTCGCCCGCTTCCACACGAGGCTCGTTCCGCATCAACGTGGGCGGATCCTCGTTCGGCGTCGGCGGCCGATGTTCGAACATGATGCCTCGAGCCTCGGCCAACTCCGCGAGTTCATCAATGTGTTCACGGGGCACCCAGGCCTTGAGTGCAAAAAGAG
Source organism: Aporhodopirellula sallentina SM41 (assembly GCF_000346505.1). Classification (GTDB taxonomy): domain Bacteria; phylum Planctomycetota; class Planctomycetia; order Pirellulales; family Pirellulaceae; genus Rhodopirellula; species Rhodopirellula sallentina. The sequence goes on along the minus strand of NZ_ANOH01000416.1, from coordinate 11,145 downwards.
AATCGATGTCACAGGTCAGTTCCGCCGCACCGGAACGTGCCGCCGCATCGTCGAGCTGAGTCAGGCTTCTCGCAAACAGAAGGCACCACCGCGTCAAATAAGCACGCTCTGCTTGGGCGTCTTCGATCGCGAGTTCGACTTCTTCGAGACGTTGGGAAAGCTGCTTGAGCGAGCGTGCCCCGATCCTTTGTCGGGGGACAGGCATGTCGGTTGGCTCTTCCGGCGAGACGACCACCACATAACTGTGTCGTGAATCCTCCGTGACTGCTTCCCATGCCGCCGACCCCGTAGAGGTCTGTTCGTCCAACGCGGATGCTACCTTGGGCAATTCTGAATGCGGAACGACATAAAACCAAAGACGGAAATCGCCCATCTGTTGCAGCGACGCGAAAGAGAAATCGCCAAACGGTTTGATTCCTTCGATCCGTTCCAAAAGGTCGTCACGTTCGGACTCCAGGTCGTGAATCCGAGATTGAAGTTCACGAGCCTGACGTTCGACCTGAGCGGCATCGAACATCGTACGATCATGCGATTGCCGACGACGTTGGGGCGATGCCAAGAGAAACTTCAACGCATCACGCGAACATTGCGTCGGCGCCGCGCGTTTCTTAATCGCAGCATCGAGGTCGCGTTCTCGCGTCAGTGGAATGATCTCGAGATTCCCGAAATCATGCAGCGAATCGAGCAACGGCTCCTTGTCCTGTGCGAGGCCGACGAAGGTTGCCCGGTGCAGCGGCACAATGCTCATGAGGCGACTCCGTCGGTGTCGTCGTCTTCCCAGGAATTGTTGTTCTTTTGTTGTTTGGCTTTGGCGAGTTTCGACGTGATCACCGACGCGCGTTCGGCGTCGCCTAGGTAGATCCTGATCCGTTGGATGTTCTTTTTGGCGTCCGGGATCAGCACTTTGTCGAACAGATTGACGCGCTGCGTGATGCGTCGAACCGCATGCGAAAGAATTTCGACGCGTTCGCCCGCGATGCGAGAGCGGACTCGTGCTTCGGCCGCATCCTTGAGACGCTGCACGAGAATATCAATCCAAGCCGGAGTCGCCATGCGGGAATAGTCCGAGACGACAAAGTTCATCTGTTCCAATATCGGAAGCCGCGTCCCGACGACGTTTTGTTCCCCAACGCGATAGCCGTCCATCTTGACCAGCCCGGTGAGATCGAGGCGTTCATCGGCGAGCATTGGGAGCTCCTCGCCGATTTTCATTTCGAGTGCGTTCGCCGCTTCGATCGCGACGCGTTGTTCCTCGCGAGCCTTTTGTGCTTCGACGGTAAGTTGTCGACGTTTGAGGTCCAACGACGGCAGCAGCTTTTCGTACAGTTTGAGTTGTTGCTGCTGTTGTTGCAGTGAATGTTTGCTGAGACGAAGCTTGCTCATGGCGAGGAACCTTCGCTCGCTGGCGGTGGCTCTGCCACCTCTTGCTCAATCTCGTCGGATTCGTCAGCTCGTTCTGTTTGCCCAGGCCGATTCGGGAAGTATTTGTCGATCAAATGTTGTTTCATCAACAATTCGTTCGGCTCGAAGCACTCGCCGAGTGTTTGCCAGCACAAGTCCAACGCTTCGATCACGCCCATCGAAACGCGGATGTCCAAGAAGCGTTTGCGAAACAGGTCACCGTACTTCAGCAATTTGTGATCGAACGGCGATAGCTCAAACGCCATCGCTTGTTTGCGTTGTGCCTCGACCGCTTCGGAGTAGAAACGGATCATCGTGTTCATTACCTGCGAGTGATCTTCGCGGGTGGATTTGCCGATGACATGTTGTTTCAGACGCGACAATGAACCGAACGGGTCAATGATCCCACCGTGCAGATAGAACTGGCCTTCGGTGATGTATCCCGTGTTGTCCGGGACTGGGTGCGTGACATCGTCACCGGGCATGGTCGTAACGGTAAGAATCGTGACGGATCCTGCGCCTTTGAAGTCGCAGGCTTTTTCGTATCGCTGGGCGAGCTGTGTGTAGAGATCGCCCATGTATCCGCGGACCGCTGGGATGCGTTCTTGCGCGACGCCGATCTCCTTCATCGCGTCGGCGTACGCGGTCATGTCGGTTAACAAAACGAGGACGCGTTTGTTCTCCTCGACGGCGAACTTTTCAGCTACCGCTAACGCCATGTCGGGAACCAACAAACGCTCCACCAACGGATCGGAGGCTTGGTTGACAAACATCACCGTCCGGCCGAAGACGCCGTGCTCTTCGAACGCGGTTCGGAAGAAATGGTAGTCGTCAAAGATCAACCCGAGGCCGCCGAAGACCAGCACATCCGCGTCGGCTTGGAAGCCGATCCGTGCGAGCAACTCGCCGTGTGGTTCACCCGCTACTGAAAAAATCGGAATCTTCTGGCTCTCGACGAGGCAGTTGAACAGGTCGATCATCGGGACACGGGTCTCGATCATCTTGGTCGGCATGACTCGCATGACGGGGTTCACCGTCGGGCCGCCGACTTTCACGTGCGGGTCGGATGTGAGATCAGGGCCGCCGTCGAGCGGAGTACCAGATCCACGAAAGATACGGCCGAGAATATTAGGTGAATAAACGACGTCGAGTGAACGACCGAGGAACTTCACCGTTGCGTTGGTCGACAGCCCTTTGCCGCCCGCGAAGACCTGCAGGCTGACAACGTCGCGTTCTAACCCGATGACTCGGGCGAGCGACGATTCGCCGTCCGTGTTCTCCACTTCCGCCATGTCACCGAGGGCGACGCCTTTGGCGCGAAGTCGGATCACGTCGCCCACGATTTCTTGAATGCGGGTGTGACGAACCAGCGGTTGTAGGTCGAAGGTCATGGCTGTTTGTTAAGTAGAGATCATTCGGCAGGAACCCGGTACAGCAACGCGTACAACGTTGGCACCATCACCATGGTCAGGAGCGTGCCAACAATCAGTCCGAAGAAGATCGTAACCGCGAGCGCGACCCAAAAAACGTCCTGCAACATTGGCAACACCCCGAGCACGGTTGTTCCCGCCGCGTTCACAACCGGGCTCAATCGCGATACCGCCGCCTCGACAATGGCATGGTACGGAGTCGCCCCTTTGGCAAGGTTCACGTTGACTTCATCCAACAGGACAACCACATTCTTGATCATCATACCCGATAGACTCATCGCACCCAACAATGCGATGAAGCCGAACGGCGTTTGCGTCAGCAAGAGTCCACCGGTGATTCCGATCATCACGAACGGGATCACCCCAATGCAAAGTAGCATCGGACGGAAACCGTTGAACAACGCAACGAGGATAAACAGCATAACAACAACCGCCGGAACAATGCCGGGGGCGAGCGCCTCCTGCGACTGTTTGGCACTCCAGTATTCACCGTCCCAATCCAAACGATAGCCTGGAGGCAGTTCAATGGCCTCGAACTTTTCGAGCACGGCGTTGCGAAGTGTGGGTGCGGTCGCGTTGTTGGGCGAACACTGAACGGTCGCCGCACGACGTCGGTCCCATCGCCAAATGATCGGGTCTTCCCATGGAATCTCGACACCATCGATGACTTGAGAAACGGGGATCGCGTTGGTCGAGAGTTTGGCCGTGACCTGCAATTCGTCGAGAGTGGACGCGGCGACTTGGCGTTCGGATTCGACGTTGCGTGCAACGATCGGGATCAAGTCGTCGCCCTCGCGGTACTGGCCGACAACGATCCCGTCGGATGCTCGCTTCATCACCCTCGCGACATCGTCACGGGAAACGCCGGCCCATCGTGCGCGTTCTTGGTTGTACTGCGGGGAGAGCGATTGCACGCGTTCGCGCCAGTTTACACGCACTTCTTTGGCCAACGGTGTTTCTCGCAGGATTGCCGCGCCCTCTTCGGCGAGTCTTCGCAGCGTGTCGGGATCCGCGTTGGCCGGCCCACTGAACCGAGCTTCGATCTTCCAATCGTCGAACGCGCCCACCGCGTACTTGCGAACCCGGACCATCGCCTCGGGTACGTTCTCCTTTACCCAGGCGTCGGTGTCAGCAACGAGCCGGTTGACTCCATCGAGCGACTTCGTGTTGACGATAATTTGCGCGTAAGAGGTGTAAGGATCTTCGGCGCTGACGGGCAGATAAAACCGAGGCGGCCCTTTGCCAATGAAGGCACTTTGCGAAGCGGTTGCATCGTGGTTCTTCACAAACTCTTCGATACGTTGCAGGTTCTCGCTGGTTTGTTGGATGCGTGTTCCTTCCGGTGCCCAGTAGTCGATCATCACCTGCAAACGGCTTGAGTCGGGGAAATACAGTTTGGGCACCCATTTGAATCCCGCGACCGACATCAGCAGCAGTCCCACCATGCACGCCAGGAACAAAATGCGATGGCGGATCGTCCATGACAAGAGATTGCGGAAGGAACGATACAGCGTCCCCTGGTACGGATCGGTTTCTGCCTCGCCTTGTTTGGGGCCCGGCAACATCGCCATGCAAAGGATCGGAGCAACGGTTTGGCAGAACAACCAACTGAGCAGCAGCGAAATCGCGACGACCGTGAACAGGCTGCCCGCGTATTCGCCAGTGTCATACGTCGATGCGAAGATCGGAAAGAACGCCATGCAGGCGACCACCGTCGCACACAGCAACGGGATCGACGGGCCACTGGCGGCTTCGATCGCGGCCTGTTTGCGATCCATCCCTCGGGCGATCCGAACCATGATGCCATCGGTCACCACGATCGCGTTGTCGACCATCATTCCCATCGCAATGATCAACGCACCGAGTGAAATCCGATGCAGATCGATTCCGATGATGGACATCACAATGAACGTCCCCAAAATTGGGAACACCAAACCACTGATCCCAATAATGATTCCGGGCCGAACTCCCATTGTCAGTGCGAGCAGTGCCAACACGATCGCGACCGCTTCGATCAAACTGACCATGAATGCCCGGATCGATTCGCTGACTTGATCCGATTGCCACGAGATTCGCTCGACGTTAATCCCCACGGGCAGATCGGCAAGCAACTCGTGGATTCTCGCGTCGATACGCTTCCCTACCTCGACCACGTTTTCACCCGCGGCCGGTGCAAGCGCTAGCGCGATCGCTTCCCGACCGTTGTGCCGCAACATGTGGCTCGGCGGATCTACGTAACCCACGTTGACGGCCGCCAAGTCGCGGATGCGGATGATCTCTTCCTTGCCGTTGACCACGCTCGTGATGGCAACATCGCCGATGTCTTCGGGTGTTTGGAACGCACCGGTGGGCGAGACCCGCAGGCGTTGCGTTTGGTAGTCGACTTGGCCGGCATCCACCACCATGTTTTGTGACTGCAGCGTGTCGATCAGTTGAGCCGGGGTGAGGTTGAGTTGAACCAATCGAGCCGAGGAGACGTCGAGGTAGATGCGTTTCTCTTGCACACCCCAAAAGTCGACCCGCGCGACGCCCTTGACGACGCTCAATTCCTTTCGCATGTCTTTGACATACTTTTCCAACTCGGCGTAAGAATAGCCGTCACTGCTGACCGCCAAGAGGAAGCCGAACACGTAGCCGAAGTCGTCACCGATTTTGGGTTTCCCGGCACCGGGCGGCAGAGTCGGTTCGACGTCGGCGACCTTCTTTCGCAGAACGTCCCAAACCTGCGGCAAACGTTCCGACCAATAGTTGCTCTTGATGTCGACTTTGATGATCGACAGGCCGGGCCGCGAATTGGAGTAGATGTTTTTGAGTTCGGCCATCTCCTGGAGTTTGGTTTCGAGCTGGTCGGTTACCTCCAACTCGACTTGCTCGGCACTCGCGCCCGGGTAGGTCGTCGTGATCGCCGCGGTTTTGACCGAGAACTCGGGATCTTCCAATTGGCCGAGTTGGAAGTAGCAAAACACACCACCCAATATGATCAGCGCGATCCCGAAATAGGTGATCGCGCGTTTCTCGATCGATAGCTCAGCCAAGTTCATTTGTTTTCCATCCACACACGACGTCGCAGTCTGCTCACCATTCCGATACTCAGGGGTTTTTTTCGCGTTTGCGGTCTCAAAGCAGTTTGACCACCTGGCCCTCTTGCAGTGAGTTAATGCCCGCGGTCACGACGTGGTCACCGACCTTCAATCCTTCGGTGACGCGAACACCAACCGGCGTCAACTCGCCCAGCGTGACCGCGCGGCGAGAAACTTTGCCGGTCGCGTCGTCGAACACCCACACAAAACTCTGCGAGTCGTCAGCCGGTTCGGTAAAGACGGCTTGGAGAGGGATGATCAAATTGTTGACCGTCGAATCGCTGCCTGTCGTCTTGATTGATACCGTCGCGGCCATGCCTGGCAACACGTTGGCGTCATCGGGTTGTTCGATCTGAACGGTGACGGGGTAGGTCCGCGTGGTCTTGGACGCTTCCCGACCGATCTTGGTGACTTTGCCGTGGAACTCTCGTTCGCCGATCGCATCGAATTTGCACGTCACTGGGATGCCCTTTTCGAGTAATCCGATCACCGATTCAGGCACTTGCACGACGATCTCGATCTCCGAGACATCGACAATGCGAACGATCGCCTGTTTGGCTTCCACGCGTTGGAAGTTGTCGACGTAGCGTACCGAGATTTCTCCGTCGAACGGGGCCGCCAACGTGGTGTCGTCGAGTCGGTTTTTCGCATCGGTCACGGCGGCTTCGAGCGAGCGGACTTCGGCGCGTTTGGCGTCGAGGTCTTCCTCGCGAGCCCCGGTCATCCCGATGTTGAGCGCCTCGATCGCGTCGTCGACTTCCGCGGCGGCGCGTTTGCGCCGAGCTGCCGTGATATCGAATTGCGATTGAGACACCGCACCGCTTTTGACGAGTTCCGCATTGCGGTCGTGTTCGGCGATGGCCTGTTCGTACGACGCTTCGGCTTGCTTGAGGGCGAGTTTCAGTTGATTGATTTCTTCGGGGCGTGCCCCACGTTCCATCGCCAGCAAGTTCGCTTTCGCTTTGTCGAGTCGTGCTTCCGTGTCACGCAACGCAGTATCGAAATCACGTGAATCGATCTTCGCGATCGTGTCGCCGGAACTGACGACCGACCCCACGTCGACAGGCAGTTCGACGAGCGGACCGGATACTTGGAACGAAAGGTCGACGTCATTCTTTGCTGATGCACGTCCCGGGAAAGACCGGCCCGTGATCGCCTCGAGGTCGCCGACCTTGACCACGCGAACCGGGCGAATCGGATCGGCCGCGCGTTCAGCTTCGCTGCATCCGAACAGGCTGGTTAGAACCACAGCGAAGGATAGCGTCACATAGGGACACATGTTTTGAATTGGCATAGGATACTCCTGCGACGGTTACTGTTGTTGTTGCTCGGGATCTTCCAGTCGGACCAACAACCACTGTTGAGTCGTGCCGTCTTCGAAGTGGACGAGCACCGGGGCGGTGTCTTTCGTCAGGTTCACGATGCCCGTTTCCATGATCGGGCGTTTCTTATCAACGACGTTCCATGCAGACCGCTGTGAGTCTTTGTCGACCATGCCCTCGATCGTTTGTGTCGTGTCGGTAGCCGTGTTGCGAAGCGTGCCGGAAATGACGCCTTGCCGGTTGATCACGAATTGCAGGAACAACGTCGGGTCGGGGCCGGACTCCTGGCCATCTTGGGTGACGGCGAACACACCCAGTGGCATCCATTCGCCCTGTTGATCGTCGCCGGTCGAACTTCCGTCACTCGCGGTTTCATCCAATGTGGCGTCAGTCGTTTGAGACGCCGAGTCGGTGGCGACGGCTTCCGTGGGCACGACGATCTCCGGTGCGCTCGCGACGATCGCTTCGGCCTGCATCGCGTACTCTTCTTCGGTCGCGATGATCTCGTCGTTGTAGTAGACCGATCCGTCTTGGTAGTAGATGTTCTCGCCGTAGTTGTAGTAGATCGGTTCGGACCATCCGTAACCTACCCAACCGCGAACGCCACCCCATGCGGCCCAGCGAAACGGTCGGGTGATCGCCCACGTTCCCCACAGCGGATGGTCAGACCAGAAATCACGGATCGGAGTGTGGTACATATGGTCGCGGATCTCGTCGCGACGTTCCTGTCGGACGTTATGGCGATCTTGACGGTTTTCAATTCGTTGCGGCCGGTTGTCAACGAGCGGTCGATCACCCGGTCCATAACCAGGACGGTGTCCATGGCCGGGGCGATCACCAGGTCCAGGACGATTACCAGGACCAGGGCGATTTCCCGAGCCAGGGCCGTTGCCAGGACCAGGGCCGTTGCCAGGACCAGGGCCGTTGCCAGGGCCAGGACGGTTGGCGGGTAGGTTGCCAATGCTCGGACGATCTCCTGGTCCAGGCCGTTCACCGGGGCCTGGTCGCTCGACGGGGCCTGGTCGATTGCCCGGACCGCCTGCTCCGCCGGGACGTTCGGCGGGCAGGGTGTCGGCGCGGGGGCCCGAATCACGCAGAAAGTCGGCGGCGATGCTGCCTGCCATGCCTCCGGCAACTCCACCGGCCACGCTTCCCGCTAGATTGCCTGGCCGCGATGACGGCAGCTGGCTCGGACGGGCGCCACCACCGCTGGATGGCATATCGAGAAAATTCCGCAGATCACCGGAGCTCGGACGAGAGCCAGCCGACGGGCGTGAGCCGACGTTGGAACCGATCCCTTGGCCGGGACGCGATCCTTGGCCAGGCCGGGCGCCGGTGTTTGGGAGATTGCCGGTGCTCGGGCGCGATGGGCTGCTCGGGCGCGACGGGCTACTGGGGCGAGTTCCGACGTTCGGACGCGATCCTATCCCGGGGGAAATCGGGTTCGAGACGCTGGGCCGCGAACCGACCGACGGCGACGAGAAACTCGGCCGAGAACTCGGAGCAGACGGCCGCGAGATGCTCGGTTGTCGAGAATAGCTCGGTGTTGACGGTCGGCTGATCGAAGGCGTGCGACCGATCGAGGGAGATGCCCCCGAGAATCCACCGCCGCTGAATCCTCCGCCCCCGCCACGGGAAACTCCACCGCTGAAACCGCCGCCTCGCATGCCGCCACCGCCTCCGCCTCCTCGGAAACCGCCGCCGCCTCGCCCGCCGCGAGCGAAAACCTCGCTGCACGCGAACAAGCTCAGACTTACCAACGCTAGCAACACAAAGATACGTTTCATCGAAGAGATCCCAACTGCAGAAAAGATGGATGGTGGATGGGGAACGTTGTGTCGTTGCCCATGCTTCCCAGACTCGGGGCGGTCATGACCAGCGAGTCGAACTATTGGTTCCTTTTGACGTCTCGTTTCACAACAACCTCGCTAACGTTCGGCAGCAACTGCCCGCCGACGACTCGGTTGACGGATTGCCATGTGAATTGATTGTTGTCCACGTAGGTAAGAATGTTGGTGGAGGTAGAAACGCTGCCATCGGGAAGCGTTCCGGCGTCCTGGATGTGCCACGCGTCACCGTGTTCGCTCCATGTCCCTTCGCCAAATCCACCTTCACTGTCGAAGACCCATGAGCGAATGTTTTCGGCGTTTTGGTCCCATCCGATGATTTGCATTCCCGACATCTCGACGACTCCGCCGACGTTGACGGAAAACATTTGCACGATGAAGCGACGGTTTTGTGTCCATCGATACGTAGATTCGATTCGGGCCTGGTCGTCTTCATCAACCCACGATCCGATCAGCCACTCGAGTTGTCCGAGGTGTTCGTAGGGTGAGTCGTTCGAGATCAGTTCTTCTTCAGTGACACGGTCGAGCAACCAATGACCGTCCTGTTTGACATAGACGCCGCGATACTCGGACGTTTCGGTCAGCGGTTCGGCTTTTGGGTCGGCAGGATCGTCACCGGAGGGAGCGGACCGACTGACGATGGCGGTGCCTTTTTCAATTGCAACGCTGGGCGATAGGAAATCAATCGAGTTCGACGTGACCGCCAACTTCACCGCTGGGTCGTTGGCGAAGATTGTTGCGAATTGTTGTTCGATCGCTTCGCGCCCGACGACCTGTTCGCCGGACAACGGGTTCGTATAGACCGCTTCGCTCGACCATTTCGATGCGAGTGTTTTGGCATCACGCTGATTGAACGCGTCGACGTACGCCTGGACTTCCTTCTGAATCATCTCGCGGTCGGTTGCTTCGTCCGCGCCGGCATACGGCAGGCAACACAGGGTGCAGACCGTCATGGTCATTCCGAAGATTGCTGACTTCACTTGTTCCACCTTGTGAGTTGAAGGGTTTCGCGATGAGTCTAGGTTTGCGATGAGTCTACGTTTGCGATGCGTCTACGCTTGCACGCGGTCTACGTTTGCTTGGGCGCGATCGCGGACACGATGACGTCGAGTTCGCCGATCACTTCAAGATTACAAATTTCGACTTGAGGAGGTTCTAACGACATCTCGATGTAAGGCAAGAGCCGATGGAAGCGTTCACTACGAAAATGGTTTTCGAGATCAGTACGTGTTTCCCAATGTGCCCAATAGATGATCGACTCGTCATCGTTCTCGTCAGACAACACTCGACAAAACCGACACCCCTTGGAGGTTTCAGTAGGACACGCCAAACCACATAACACTCGCAATGTTTCGTTGCGTTTGTCGGGCGGCGGCACCAATCGCAATACGGCTTGGATCATACCATCAACCTCGCCACGTCACGGCACACAATTCGTTTCGGATGAATCAAACAGAGTCGACCTGTATCTGTCACCCGAGTCCATCGACTTTTGTCCGCTCGAACTGCAAGGCAACCTTCGTGCCACTTGGTGGTTGTCACCGCAGAACACCGCGTTCGCGAAGCGTATCGTAAGGCGAAAGAAATTTTATGTAGAAGCGGTGCAGCTTTTGGCTGTGTCGGAGTTGTTGGGGTTTCGCCAATATATTGGAGGTGACCGCGATTCCCCAAAGAGATCTTCATGCAAATCTCGTCGGCGCCGTGCGCAAAAATGCAGGGATAGCCTGAGTGTTATGAAAGTATCCAGCCCGACGTTTACCGGCGGGTGTTGATGCCGTTTGCCAGGTGTGACTGCCGGAACAGCGCTGCGCTTGGTCCGGCCTACAACGGTGGCAATCGTTGATGGCAACTTAACGTTTTGTAGGCCGGATGAAGGAGGCTTTGTGACGCGCATCCGGCAGGCGGTGTGACTGCCGGAACAACGCTACGCTTGGTCCGGCCTACAACGGTGGCAATCGTTGCGGGTAACCTGGCGTTTTGTAGGCCGGATGAAGGAGGCTTTGCGACGCGTATCCGGCAGGCGGTTTGAATGCCGGAACAACGCTACGCTTGGTCCGGCCTACAA
>NZ_ANOH01000415.1 GCF_000346505.1 Aporhodopirellula sallentina SM41 | reverse complement strand
TTTGATCAACGCGTCGCGGTTTTCGGGTTTGATTCCGATGCCGAGCGTCCACTCTTTCGTCCAGTCATCGTAATCCGTGTTTTGCCCGTCTCCGCGACCATTTTCGCCGTGGCATTTGCTACACGCAGCAATCTTTCCTCGGAACAATTCACGTCCTCGCTCCACCGATGCCGTCAAAGTCTCCGCTCGATCATCCGACATCGCGGCGACGAATTCCTCATGCGAATCGGGGACGACGAAATCTTCCGGCGGATCGGGAACTTCCACGACCGCATCGGGAGCTTCCAACCAAGCTTCGCCAATTTCCATCGCAAAGTCTTCTGCCAGTTCCCATGAGTCTTCGAACTCTTCTTTTTCTTCTTCGTCCGCTGAATTTTGGAACGCGGGGTTGATGATCCGATCGCCTTCTTCGAAATCCAGTTCGTAGATCGCGTCATCGATCAACATGCGTTCCAACTCACCACGCCACGACAGGTAGATGACGTAGTCGACGAGCGCCTCCACGTCCTCCTCGGTCAAACTCGGAATGGCGACCATGCGTGAACCGTTGATGCCGTTCTTGATCAATCCCGCGAGGTCTTCACGCAGCGGCTTTTCACCGCGTTCGGTCGATTTGAATTTGAACACACCCTTGCGATAGTCGCGTGGATACGGATTCATTGTCGCCGACAACTCGCCACGACCGTTTCCGGTGACGCCGTGGCAGGTGACACAATGCGTTTGGTACAAACCACGGCCTTCTTCGCCGATGCGTCCCGACGCGAGATGCAGATTTTCGACTGAAACGATCGACGCGAACTCTTCATCTTCGGTAATGACCGTAGGCAATTTCGGGTCTTCGGGAGTGCCGAACATTTCAGTGACGATCCAAAACGCGTCCTCACTCGCCTGTTCCATCGGCACGCCTTCCTTGATTTCATACTTCATCGCGTGAACCAAGTTCGGTTCGAACTCGAGCGGTTTGGTTTCTTGGCTGCAACCGCCGATCGATCCCAACATGACCGCGACCATGGCGATCAGAACGCCCGCATTGATGATCCGAATCGACGGCATCACTCGGGACAAATTGCCGCACTCGAAATTTGGTTCATGCCGCTTCCGGGCGTGCATTCGCGGACTGCAGAGACAGCTCTGTTGATATTCGTTCGTCGTCATGATCGATCCTACCACCGGCACCGAAGAAGTTTGGGGAAAGGCAATCGAGAGGCTGCGACGGACATTTCATGCGTCCAACGGCGGGTCACACCGCGTGCCGGGACTACTGATTCGGGGTCACCGTGTCAGGATGTTCAAAGTCGCGTGCTTCTCTCGAGAGCGATTCGATCATTGTACCCAATCGGTCCCCGAGACGGCAGAGCAGCGGATCGGGTTCTCCCCGTGGTCCACGTTGCGTGGGCACCTCGATCGCTTCGTCCACTTCGATCACGACCTTCATCGGCATCGTCTCTTTTGCCTCGCCGTAAATCGCTTCTTGAATCCGTTGGATGGTTTCAAAGATTCGCGTGTCGGTGATTTGGCCGGGCGTCAAATACTGATCCGGAAACGACAACAGGAACTGAGCCAAATCGGCCGCTGACGAATCCGCGAGATATTCGTCTGGGTTGCGATCCACCGGTTTCCCTGTTTCCGGATCCGGCGCGAAATAGGCCGCCGCGACCGCACTGCGAACTTTCCGGACACGTTCGCGCACGCACGCCTCAGGCAAAGTCGCCAGTCCATAACGACCTTCGCTTCGCGCTAGAAGAAACTGAATCAACTGATCTCGTCGAGGCCGCAGGTCACCCGCGGACGCTTTCCCGACGTGCTCGATTTCTTTCAGAGCCAGGTAGGCTTCCGAAACACGGTACAAACGCTGCAGGATCATTTGCGGGTCGGTGCCCGTTTGACGCGGCTGCCAACTCAATTCCAATTCCAACTCTCGCAGCTTGTCATCGGCCCACTTCCATGCGTCCCCGACACACAGATACTTCAGCCCGACCGGATGCATCACCACTTTGCCGCCGTTGGCCTTCTGTCGTTTTTTCGCAGCGGTCCGGGCGATGAAACTCACTCCTTCGAGCAACGGTTTCATTAGGTCGTTGGTGCGGTTCGTCGTTCCTTCGGGGAACAGCACGAGTGGTCGCTCTGCGGTCACCAAAATATCGATTGCCGTTTCAATCGCTTGACGGTCGTTGCCTTCTCGGTTCACGCTGAACGCCCCCATTCGCCGCAGAGCAAACGCTTCGAACGAGTTCGTGTTGAACAGGTGCCACGATGCCATCGCGAACAGATGCGTGCCGACTTCCCGCGCCAACCAACCGAGCACGATCGGGTCGGCGTAGCGACAGTGATTCGGTGCCAACAAGATCCCGAGCCCGGCGGCCAGCGAGTCGGCGAACCGATCTGCGTGACGCAGTTCGTAGTCCACGACCGCCTCTCGCTTACGAAGGTGCCATTCGATCAAACGAAAACTTTGAATCGCAGAGGGCCACAGATTCCCACGATGAGGAGGCACAAAAGAATACGGCCGGTCGAGAATAACGGTCATGACGATTTAGACGAGGGTGGGCAATCTAAACAACGCGTGGATAACAACGAGAGCCCATCGCGGCCAGATGGGTACGCCATGGTTCGCGAATTTTAGCGTTTTTTACCCCTGAGCGTCGGTTCGCTTTGATCCCTTTCGCCTCACCGTCGGTCGGGAACGATTAGTGTATCCGTACCGCGAATCGTGCTCTGTTACGATCCCGCAACCGCAGCAATCATCAACAGGAACAGCACAAACCCAACGATCCCACCGATCAATGCAAACAGTTTGGCGTAAGAGAACGGTGATGATCCCACGATCAGATTCGCGTTCTGGCCGCAGATCACCACGCGGTAAAGTTGATCTCGATAACGATAGGCGAGCACGTAAGCCGGCAGCGCATACCGCCGCGTGATCAATCGCCGTAAAACAATCGCGACGCGTACCTTTCGAAAACTCGTCCCCGGAATGTGCTGGGCCCGAACCCGGTCGGCGGCGGTTTGTTCGATTGCCGCGAGCACTTGCTGCCGAGCTTGGCTGCGGGGCACGTCAAAACGTTCGAACGTTGCATCGTCGCCGCCCCCGGACGGAGACGTATTGCCTGTCCCCAATTGCATCCCCGGCGTGATCGCATACGCCTCCGATTCGCTCAAACCACGCGACCCCGACACCAACATGTCATCGAAACGCAGCGGTGTCTGACCGCTGTGCGGTGCCCAGGCCGAACGCCCTGACCCGGCGTTGGAGTCCGCCGTCCAACTGACCAACGCCTCCGCGTCGAAGATCCACGCCACCCACCACAACGGTTTGATTTCGGTCAGCGTCGACGATGACGAAAGGTCCGACGGGGTGAACCAACCGCGAGTCCCGAGCCACGCTTTCAACGCCGCCCGTGCTTCGTCGATACTGACCGTCATCGGCAAGTAGACTTCCGTTTGCTCCATCGGGTCATCAACCGTTTCGACACGGAGCACCTCGCCGCAGAACGAACACGCCGGTGCCTGGTGATCGGGATCGTAGGTGATCGCCGCCCCACACCCGGTGCACCGCAGCAAGGTGACAGACACTTTTTCATTCGCAGACCGATCCGTCTGAGGAGCGGCTTGCCCGCAGATCGCGCATCGCAAATCCCCAGGCTCGAGCGGCGAATCGCAGCGGCTGCAGTGAGGCAGTTCAATCGCCTCGTGAACTTCTTCATGCTCGCTCATGATGCCATACTCGCCAAGAGAATCACGAGCAAAATCAGGCCCAAGACCGCAAAGACGGCAAACGCCACCTTGGTGGTCGAAACGGGAACCATCCCACCAACCCGGCCGGTTTGTCCGTTGACCAGAATTTGCACCGGAGGACGATCTTCCGCATAGCGAACGGCGTATGACCAAACCGGCAGCAACACCAGGTCGATGACTTCGTTGTGCAAGTTCGCGTGGAACTGCAAACCGCGATGACTGTCGCCGGGCATGAATCCCTGTAAACGCCGTTCCACCATGGCGATCGTTTCATCGTGAGCCAACCGAAAACACTCTTCTTTCGAACGCGTCGGCTCTTCGGCCAACCACCCGGCGACGAAAGAATCGTTGTAGGCTCGAAGTGCGCGCAGATCGAACGGCTCAATCGCCTCCAACGCTTCGTTGGTCACTCCACCGGACGCGGTGACGATCACGTCGACAACGTAACACTGATACTGTCCCGACAACGGTCGCCATTCGGTTTTGGTCACCGTGCGGGTACGTCGAACACTTTTGCCCTGCGAATCGGTCGTGGTGTATGTTTCGGTTTCAGTGTAGTTTTCACCGATGCTCGCCGAGTAATTCGCACTCACGACGGCCCCGTACAGATACGCCGGCAGATAAATCCCGTGAGTCAACTCCGGCACCGCGGCCTTGAAGTCCGAACGTGCGAACAGATGGCTCTTGGACATCCAGTTGCGAACCGCTCGCGTCGCACGTTCATGGTTGACCACAAACCCAACCAGGAACGTCGGTGAAGGCCGGTTCGCGGTTGGTGGGCGACGGATAATCGACGGCGACGCGCAGTACGGGCAGGTCGTCGAACGTACCTTGGCGGCCACCGACAACACCGCACCGCATGATTGACATGCGATCTCGGTGGTTGTTTCAGCGGGAGGGGCAGACGCCATGGGATCCTATGGTTTGAAAGTCGTCGGGCGTTGGTGCAGTGAGAAAGAACCTCGAATTCTCGCCGTAGACCGATTCACCCAGTTTTAGGGAATCTGAATTCTGACGCATCCGGATGCGGGGATGGAGTACTGTACAGCGATTCCGTCGGCCGACACCCGTAGCCGGAGTCGCCAGACGTTCGAGGACCGTCTGAATTCAGGAGAATCCAGCTACGAAGTGGACGCATTCAGATACGAAGTGGATGCAATCCAGCTAACGATTGAGGCCGCAGACATCAGCAATCGGGGCGCGAGATTTCGCAGGCGGGCAAAAATATTTGATCACGCGAGAGACCATCACCTACAGCGGCGCGTTCATCCGTGGCTATAGAAAACTGTGGACCGGCATCACCATGATTTTGCCGTCACCGATGCGTCCGGTTCGCGTCACCGAGACGACTTTCTCGAGCACATGATCCAACCTCGAGTCGTCCACCCACATCGTGATTTGCACCTTGGGGACGAAAGCCTCGGAGTATTCACTGTCTTGATACTGATCGAGGTAACTTTTCTGCCGGCCATATCCCTTCACCTCGAACACACTGAGACCTTCCAGCGGCGCGCGTTGCAATGCGATCAACACTTTTTCGGCCAGGTGAGGCGCAACGACGGTGACGACTTGTTTCATCGCATTGGTTTCGTTCTATGAACTGGTGACTGCTCGACGTGCCAACAGTTCAGCGATCTGAACGGCGTTAGTGGCGGCACCTTTACGCAGGTTATCACTCACACACCAAAACGCGATCCCTGAATCGGAACTGATGTCTTGGCGAATCCGGCCGACGAAGACGTCGTCCTTGCCGTCACAATCGCGTGGCATCGGGTAGGAGTGATTGTCGAGGTCATCGACCACGGTGACTCCTTCGGCCGCCTGCCACAACTCGCGTGCTTTCTCGGCGGTGATCGGTTCCCTCGTTTCGACCAGGATCGACTCACTGTGACCGATCGCGACAGGAACCCGAACCGCAGTCGGACAAACCGCAATGCTCTCGTCGCCGAGAATCTTGCGAGTCTCGTACACCATCTTCATCTCTTCGCTGGTGTAACCGCAATGCTTGTCCGATCCGATTTGCGGGATCAGGTTGAATCCGATCGGATGTTGAAACGTTTCTGGCGTGTGCGTTTGACCGTCGAGCGACGCGCGAACACTGGATTCCAGCTCGACGTTTCCTGCCAAACCGGCTCCGCTGGTCGCTTGGTAAGTACTCACGACAACCCGGCGAACACCGACGGCGGCGTGGATCGGAGCGAGCGCGACCACCATTTGCGTGGTGCTGCAGTTCGGGCTTGCGATGATCCCTTGGTGGTTCTCGACGGCCTGCGGGTTGACCTCTGGGATGATCAAAGGAACCTTCGGGTCCATCCGCCAATAACCACTTTCGTCGACCACAATGGCTCCCGCCTCGACGGCCCACGGTGCGAACTCGGCCGAGACCTCATCCGGTGTGCTGGCGATGACCAGATCGACACCTTTGAACGCAGACGGTTCGAGCAGTTCGACCGTGATCTCCTCGTCGCCATAACGAACTTTGCTGCCGGCGCTCCGCGAGGAAGCGAGCAAACGAAGCCGTCGCATCGGGAACTTCCGAGCGTGCAGCTGGTCTAGAACGATACGACCAACGGCACCGGTGGCACCGACCAAAGCAACACAATCAAACACGATAGAAACGTCAGGGTCAGAGGGCAGGGGCATCCGGTCAACTCAGCGACCCGATGCGACACGAAAATGGGAAACAACGCCGCCTAGCGACGATCCATGCGGCGGGCGATTGCCTCACGCGGCAATGGCATGATCTTGGCGGCGCCGCCGGTATTGTGCAACAGATCGGCACGATCCGGTTTGCCTTCGGCGTCTTCGTATTGGACCAAGAAAGCACCGACCTGGATGCCGTTTTCTTGGTAAACCGGTGGCCAGAACTCTTCGGCGCGGATCGCCAACGTCTTGGCCAACAAGCGTGTCGCACGGCCTGAGAATCCACTGAGCACCATGTCCAAACGGCCGAGTGCCTCGCGGAACAAATAGAACACCAACGCGGTGTCCTTGCCGTTGCCGCCGGCATATTCCCACGTGCCGTCGTCTTTCTCGTAGTAGAAGCCCGGATGAGGCGCGTCTTCGTTCTTGCTCAATCGCATCCCCGCCGACGCTCCATCCGGTTTCGGATCGCTGTCGCGGTAACGCAGGAAGAACGGGCACGAACGAGCCGATACGTCATCGACATCGTCCTCGGTCACAAACGGAGTGCAACCGAACGCGTCGGAGAACAGCAACTCGACCGTCGGGTTACTCTTCACACTTCCGATGCAGATGATTCCCCGGTCGCCGGTTGCGTTGGTGAATCCTTCAAAAACTTCACCGGCACGGGCACGGGCATCCTCGAGCGAAACTTGCCCGGGGCTCCACACCAACGATTGCTGGATGCGATCGGGGCTCGGCACGTCGGCCGGTCGGCTCGATGTTTCGCTGCCGGCCGACTCGCCAAAGTGCTTGGCGACGCCGCCGAGAGTCGAGATACCGTTGAGCAATTCGCCAACGAGAACCGAGTCGCTCGCGACGACCATTGCGTTTTCTGGCGACGACTCGCCTTCACCTTGGCGGACACCAACAACAATTTCGATGTCACTGCGGCGGGCCAACAGTTCCCAGAAGTTCTCCGCGTTGATCGCGAACAACGCACCGGGCAATTCATCCGCCGTCGCGTGCCCTTGATCAATCAGATAGTCACACAAACGCGAGAGAGCATCGAGCGGGATGTACTTCGCTTCGTTTTTCAAAAGCGATGCCACCTGGTGGCGATCCAAACCCGTGTGCTCCACAATCGCCTTGATCGTACCTGGGCGTTTGCGACGGTCGGGAGTATGCCCGAGGAGTTCTGCAAGCCGAAAAGCGTATCTCATAAGTTGCCACTAGCAAACGGAGGAGGGAGAGGAGGTAAGCAGTAAGAGTGTCGCCTATTGATGCGTCACCGGGCTCCCAACCAGGCCACAAAAAGTGAACTGAATTGGACTGGAGCCACAATATCGCTCAATCACCAATACCTTCGGGACACATCTTGAACGAAGAATGCCGAAGGGGGAAGTCACCTACATTAGGTAATTCCCTTACCTGCCGGAATGATTCCCGTCGGGGGCGGTATTCTATCCGAATTCTGACCGCTAACGGGACACATGCCGGTGGTTTCAACACGATCATTCCGAATTTCGGGCAATCAAGCCCCCACTTTGCGGCGAAAACCGATATCCAAACCAAAACGATCACTCGCTGTGACTTGCAACCACGGTAAAATGAAAGTTGAGTTCAAGTTCGCCGAGACGTAACGATCGCCCGGAATTACTGCGGTAAAAGTAACGGCCGATAAATGCGCAAACGGACGAGCAAACCGCCACAATGATTGCCACCCTCGTATCACTGCTCCGATCTGACCGCCACGATTATCTAAAGACTGATTATTTCACCTTAACGGAAGAGCGTCCTGCCCCCGCAACGGTTCGCCCGACCGTCGATGTTCACTACAAAGGAAAAGCCGTAACGGCGGATCAAACTGGGGGCCGCCAGTCACTCAACCTAATTTCGAACTCGAAAGACGTTTTATCGGGGCCTCGCATTCAACCCACCCGAGATTGTTATTTCGAACCAAATAAAATTTGGGAATTTTCGTTCTATCAATAGCAGCATGCCCCCGCATTCCGCTCAAACACACGCCGCCTCAAACGCTTTCAACGGATCGCAGTAGACTTTTGTCGAATACCACCACCCGCCCGAACGAATCGCACGTTGACTCTGACAAACGGCGAAACGACTCCGACAAACGTCCAAACCGCCCGGCTGGTTCCGCCGGTTCGGGAACGTCTGCGTCCGACCCGATCGAGTCGTTCGTGCTCGACAAGATTTCCGCCGCACAAGACTCACTTTGGCGAGCGGAACTCACCCGCCGAGTCTTAATCCTGGTGATCGCATCGATGGTAGTTGGGCTGGGTTGGCTGGTGATGGACCAATGGATCTGGTCGCCAGGCGTTTGGGGACGAACGATCGTCGCCGCCGTGCTGCTCGCCGCTGTTGCCGCGTACGCCTACCTGCGGCTTTGGCCGGTCGTGCATCTGCGAATCCGAGAAGACTACGCCGCCCGCGCTCTCGAACGCGACCACCCCGAACTCGGTCACGCCCTGTCGAGCTACGTGAGTTTGCGTCAGCAACGCGCCAATCATCCTCGCGGTCAACTCGCCCAACGGGTTGTTCAATCTGTTGGTGCCAACGCCGCCGCGAAACTGAAACACATCGACGCTCCCCCTAGTGAAGCGACAGGGTTGATTTCATGGTGGGTGACCGCGATCGCTTTGCTCGCATTGTTGGCAATCTACGCTCTGGCATCGCCCAAAAACTCGGCCCAATCCGTCGCTAGGCTCGTCCGCCCTCTGGCGAATCTCGACGCACCACGCCGAGTTCAGATCACCGACGTGACTCCCGGTGACACCGAAACGTTGGCCGGACGCAGCCTCGAGATCGGTGCAACGGTCAAAAATCTCGGCGACGAAGAACCGGTCTACTTCCGTTGGGACACGCCGCAGAGCGAACTTGTTGACGCCGGCAATCCTGGCAGCCCTGCGGACACGCAAGGAGAAACCTCCCCGACGCAAACACAATTGCTCCTGAGCAACGCCGACGGTGACCTCGACCGATACGTCGCCACGATTCCGATCTCGCATCACGCTAAAGGAACCCGCCGCTACCACATCGTCGCCGGCGATGCTTCGGTTGGCCCCTACGAAGTTTCGATTCGTGACACGCCGGTCGTCCAAGTCCGTGAGGTGATCTATTCGCCGCCGGCCTACACGGGAAAAACCAAACACACCAGCCACACGGGTTCCATTCAAGGCGTCGACGGAACCAAAGTCGAACTGGTCGCGTCGGTCAACCGTCCGATCACTCGAGCGATCATCGAATTCAACCCGCGAAAGGTCGGCCAAGACCTCCAGGCCACCGCCGGTGCGAGCGAGATGCAAATCGCCGGTGACGGCATGTCAGTCCGATTCGCGTTCCCGCTGCGATCCCGCAAAGGCGGCGCAATCGAACTGCAGGATTATCGCATCCGGGTTTGGGACGACGTCGGACAAACCAACGCGGATCCGATTGTCTACCCGATTCGCGTCATCGAAGACCTGCCACCGGAAATCACCATCGTGGTTCCGCAACAATCGGTCAAAGACGTTCCGATTGATTCCGAACAAGTCTTCGAAATCCATGCGGCCGACGTTGACTACGGTCTCGCCGAAGTGGAAATCGAAATCCACCGTGGCATTGACCTGATCGCCCGCTCGACGCTGTGGAAAGAACCCGCAGGCAAACTCGGCAATCAAGTCATCGAGTATCGCTTCCGGCCTTCGCGAATGATCGTCGTCGCACGCGACGGCGGAATCCGAGCCCGACGTGGCGGCGGACTGATCGTTGGCGACGAAGTCGAGGTGGTTGCGATCGCGACCGATAACCGGACCGATCCGAACGACGCGACCATCGTCCCGGGAGTGACACGAACCGAACCGGTCCGCCTGCGAATCACCGCCGCAACCTCACCCAATAATCAACCGACCAACGAACCAGACCAACCGCAAGGCGACCGCGACTCGTCCAAACAGCAAGGCGGCGGCCAATCCGATGACGGACAACAAGGCGGCTCCGGAGGCGGCCAGTCAGGTGAAGGACAACAGGGCGAAGGACAACAGGGAGAGGGGCAGCAAGGAGAAGGCCAACAAGGAGAAGGCCAACAAGGAGAGGGCCAACAGGGTGAAGGACAACAAGGCGAAGGTCAGCAGGGAGGCGATTCACAAGGGCAAAACCAATCCGGTGACAGCAATTCGGACGACTCCTCGGACGCTGGCTCGGAAATGACAGAGTCCGGCGGCGAAGATTCCGGCAGCGACGCATCTGACAACGGAGGATCTTCAAAGGGACAACCATCAAACGATGGTAAAAACACCCCATCCGAAAACGACCGTTCTGATTCCAACGACTCGCCCCCCAGCGAAAACAGCGACGCACAGTCATCGCAAGGCAACAACGCAAACGCGTCCGAGAACAATCGATCGGGCAAACCCAACGGCGGCGATCCATCAAACGCTGCCGACGACACTCCCCAAACGCCGCCGCAAGACGACGCGGAGGCGTTCGAGCGGATCCAGGACTACCTCAACGAGAAACGAAACAACCCGTCCCAAAATCAGGACAATGGGAATCGTGATTCGTCACGCCAACCAAACGATGACCGCAATCAGAACGGCGGAAACTCAGGCGAGCAATCGAATCAACAACAACTCAACGACTCGGGGAACGAATCCGAATCAACCGAAGGCCAAGGCAACGACAACAACGATGCCTCGGGTGAACAGTCACGCGATGGAAACCCGCCACGCGGCCAAGATCCGAACGAGAATGCATCCGAATCATCTAACAAATCGGATCAACCATCGGGCGACAACTCACGCGATCCATCAATGAACAACCAAGACGGACCCCAGTCGCAAAATCAAAATCAATCGCAAAACGAAAACACGCAAAACGACGCCGCACGGGACAACGAGAACTCGGCCAGCGACCAATCATCAAGCGACCAATCATCAAGCGACCAATCATCGAGTGACGGGGCATCCGGCGATCAAGCATCCGACAACCAGTCCGGTGACGGTCGCTCTGACGACAGCCAAACCGGCGAAAGTGAACGCACAGAGGAATCCGGCAAGGAAAATTCGAGCGAATCCGGCAAAGGTTCCGAAGACGGTAACGACGAACAGGGCTCGAACTCAGACAGCGATCAAGACACGAACGCCGACACCCCGTCAGGGCAGAACCGCGACAGCCAATCCGGTAGCCGCGATGCTGATCCGTCTCGATCGGATGATTCCGGTGCGAGCGAAAACCAAGACGGATCGCCACAAAATGATTCCGGATCAGACAGCCCGTCCGGCGAACATCCCGACAGCCAACCGGGACAGAATGGGGAGAGTCAGTCGCAACCGGACGGATCGCCATCGGACTCGCAGTCGGGCGATCCACAGGAGCAGAATCCGAATCAAGATCCCGGCAACAGCGACATGCCCGCGTCCAACGCGAACTCGTCAAACCAATCGAGCGATAGCCCTGGCGAACCTTCTCCGTTCGATCAAAACCCTTCGAGCGATTCGTCTCAGGGCGGGGGCTCGGGACAATCCGGAGGTGGCGTCGGCGAAGAAGTCCCGGCGGAAAACGAACTGCCCGACCCGGTCGATATGGAATACACCAAAGCGGCCACGGACATGGTTCTCGACTACCTCGACGAAACTCGCACCGATCCCGATCCGGAATTGCTCGAACGATTGAAGTGGACCGAACAGGACCTCCGACGATTCCGCCAACGTTGGCAGGACATCAAACCGATCGACGGGGCACCACCAACAGACGCGCCCGCCGCAGACGAAATCGAAGAGGCTCTCCGCAGTCTCGGCATGCGTCCGCCGGGCAACACTCAGTCCAACCGCCGCGACCGTGCCGACGACATCCGCGGTCTACGCGACTCCGGCAACCGCCGCCCCGCACCAGCCAACATCCGCGATGCCTTCGACGCCTTCCGCCGCGGAATCTCTCGCGACTAGAGCATTCGGGTACCCTGCGTCTGCAATCCCCGTAGTCGCATTCGCCAGAATTCAATTTTTTTTTGCAGCCTCCCGAGCACACCTTCTGTTTGAACCGTCTCGAGACTGGCACACCTTTTGCAAAACCGTTCGCTGAACCCGCAACGCCCTTCACTGGCGTTTTGTGAACTGCGAACTTGCAACATAGGATGCCCCAATGAGATTCCTGTCTCCACTGCGTTTCACCGCCCAACTCGTTCTACTCGTCTTCTTGGCCGGCTGCGACGACAACATCGATGCCAACTCACCGTTGGCCGATACCGAACCATCGACCACCCAAAACGTCGACGTTGCAAACGCTCCACCTAACGCTCTCGAGAACGAATCCGCCACCGACGACTCGGTGCAGAACACGCAACCAATCACCGCCTCAACCACCTTGGTCGCGATCGGCGACAATGACGTCGAAGGCACGATTGAGTTTGTGCAGCGTGGCGATACCGTGAAAGTCACCGGCGAAGTCCGCGGGCTATCACCTGGGAAACATGGTTTTCATGTTCATGAAAAGGGTGACCTCTCCGATACCGAAACCGGCAAATCAGCGGGCGGTCACTTCAACCCGACCAACCAAGAACACGGAAAGCCGAGCGAAGAGAAGCGGCACGTGGGCGACCTCGGCAACATCGAAGCGAACGAAGACGGCGTCGCGAAGATCGACATCACCGATGAAGTCATCTCGCTCGATGGCCCGAATTCAATCATCGGACGATCGTTGATGATTCACGAGGGAGAGGACCAATTCACTCAGCCAACCGGTGACGCGGGAGGACGAGTCGCCTTTGGAAAGATCGAGAAGAACTAGTTTTCATCCTCCCACCAGATGAGAACTCAACCCCAAGCAACCGAGGCACTCCGCCTCGTTAACATAAAGATGGCACCCACCATCGCCGCACGAGCCTGCCAAGCGCACCAGCGCTTCGCAGGCTCTCGGCATATTAGCAGCGCCCAAAAAGCGACTTTCCCCCGTAGCGAAAGTCGCCAAGACTTTCGGCGATTCACCACCCCCACCGAAACTCTCGGCGGGTTTTGCGACGTCAGGCTTCCCTACCTCCATGGCGACGTAGGCCGGATCAAGGAGCCACGCGACGCGGATCGGGCAACCACGCAACACTTTCCGCCGGAACAGCGCTTCGCTCGG
>NZ_ANOH01000414.1 GCF_000346505.1 Aporhodopirellula sallentina SM41 | reverse complement strand
GGATCGAGACTTCCATGAACTCGTTGCTCAGACGATTTTCCTTTGAGATCTTCCCACCGCCGCCGGTCAACCAACGCGACAATTTCTTCAACGCGGAGGAAGCTTTCGGTTTATCGCCTTCACCGCCGAGCGGGACGGCCGGGCCAACCGCCGAAAATCCCCAAGCGGGAACATCAACGATCAGGTCAGTGCCGTTGCCCGATGATGCGGCATCGAAAACCGAAGCGGCGTTGGGTGACACCTTTCCCGATACGTGAACGCCGGTGCGAGCGGCCGGGAACGAAGCGTGCATCAACAGAACGTTTTCCGCCGATTGGCTGGTTTTCGGCTGTGCGTTTTCGATTCCCGTGCGATACACAGCCGAACCGACCGGGAACCCCAGCGACGCGGCGACGTTGGCGACCACCGTCGTGGAATCCTCGCCGTTGTCGATCGCCTGAAACGCGATCTCCGGATTCACCAATGCGGCATACCCGATCACGTTTCTTTCCGATTGGAGCCGGAGGTCGTCGTGCAGACGCGATCGGCGGCGTTTGAGGTCGGCGACCGTCTCCGCCGAGGCCGGTGTGGCTTTGGGGGCGGCGCCGTGATGGTAGGGTCGCTCGCCATCGGTGAAGTAATCGTCAATCCGCCAGAACCGTCCCAGACATAATGACCAGGACGCGGCCCGGCGAACGTCGTGGAAACTGTCGCATCCCCCACCCGGCCAATGAACCATCAACGCGGTCGCGATTTCGCCTCGGTCGATTTCCTCGCCCAATTTGGTCGAAAGGGTCAGGAATGAACTTTCGTCATCCGCATCGATCGGTTTGGACGTCAACGCCTCGACTTCCTGGTCGCCTTCGCCGAGCAAGACCTTCGATTCATCGTCAAAACCACGTCCGTTGAGAAAGTCGACCGGAACGATGCCGTCGAAACCCGCCGCGGCGATCGCGGGCACCCACTCACCGGCGATCCCGCCACCGAGTCGGCCGTACACCGTCAGCGGCCCCGTCCCGACATCACGAACCGCCCGGACCGCACTGGCGATTCGTTGTTCCGACGCGGCAATCGAATGTTCGTCGAAGGAAAAATCACTCGACGGACCGCCCCCGAGCCAACCGACCGAGTTCGGCTGTGGGGATGGCTGGTCGGCGGGTTGTCCGCCATTGGGCGTCGCATCGACACCGGGAGTTTGATCCGCAATCCGCGGCGACGGTGGTTTCTGGTCGTTTCGCTCGAGCGCCTGACGGAAACGCTCGCGTCGCTCTGCCGGTCCGTCCGCGACTGCAACCGCAACGTCTTCGTCGACCAGGAGGTTTTCGGGAGTCGGCAGTGCCGTTCGCGGCACGGAATCGCCGTCGAGCGGTTGTTGCGGCGAGGTCGAACGTGTCTCCAACCATGAATCGATCGTGCCTGGGGTCAGCAACGTCAGATCGATCAACGAGGGATCCGACGAGAAATAATGGTCTCGTTCCTCGGCCAGGGCATCGAAACAGTCGTGCATCGCCTCGGTCGCCTCCCGCAATCGACCGTCGACGAACGCCCGTGCGGCTTCGACGAGCCGGTTCTCGAAATGCAGGTGATCGAGGTTGCTGGTGTACCGCAGGCGCCGCGTCAGGACCTGGGTTTGCCACCACGTGTAACCCAACGCAAAGAAATCGTGCTCACAGATAACCGATTGCGAGGGCACCAAATCGGTCCAGCCATTCTTTCGAGGGGCGTTCGGCTTTTGCGGTTCGTCTGTGGGTTGCGAGGCGTTTGCACTGCCGGAGCCCTGTTGGCCGAATGCCTGTGCGTCGGGGTCTTTCAGCATCGAGACCGCCGCGGCGATTTTCTCGAGCGTATCGGCCCGGCTGGAAACGCGGATCCGGATCTCGTGGCTGGTCCCTTCGATCGGGCTGTGGTGCGAAACGGCGGCTTGGTCGACCGCCGCCCGCAGTTCGCCGGGCAGCGTCGTCACGCAGACTTCCGGCACGACCAACAATCGGACGGGAGTTTCGGTCGGCTGCGTTGCCGGATTCCCGTTTTCAATTCCTGCGGAATCGCCTGCTGAACCGTCAGAGGAAGGGACCGCGAAATCATCCGACGATTCGGTGGCGGTGGACATCGCAGGCGGCAAGTCGTCGCTGCGATGCCAAGTCGGGGCACTGCCAATTTCGGCGATTAATCGTGGGTGCCAGACGGCGGTCAGACCACCCAACAGGCTTCGCGCACCGGCAGGATCCAATCGGGAAGGGAAATCTTCGATCGTGCTGCACGGAATTATGACACAGCACTCAGCAAAAAGCGGCATGAGCGACTAAAATTTGACGGGAAGGGCGGAAAACGAGATACTAATCGGAATACAGCCCCACTGGCACCTCCCGCTCCGCGGAAACTATTCTCAATTTGAAACGTAAAAGAACTACGTTTCCCTTTTCTTCTACTTAATTCGTGTGAAAGACAACCATGGCAGGCTCCGCCGGCGTTTGGGGAATTGAAATTGGTCAAAGTGCTCTCAAAGCACTGCACTGCGTCAAAGACGGCGATGAAATCGTCGCCGACCAGTTCGATTTCGTCGAATACCCGAAAATTCTCAGCCAACCCGATGCCAATCCCGACGAACTGATCGCCGAAGCGATTTTGCAGTTACTCGATCGGAACGAATCGATCCGGGACAAGGTCTGCATCAGCGTTCCCGGCCAGAGCGGATTGGCGAAGTTCTTCAAGCCGCCGCCGGTCGATCTGAAAAAGATCGCCGACATCGTCCGCTACGAAGCCAAACAGCAAATTCCGTTTGAGTTGTCCGACGTGATCTGGGATTACCAGATGATGCCGGGGGCTCAGATCCAGGAAGGCTACGCTCTCGAAAGCGAAGTCGGGTTGTTCGCGATGAAGCGTGAACAGGCATATCGTCAATTGGCTCCGTTCGACGAAGCCGACATGCAGGTCGACCTCGTCCAACTCGCACCGATCGCGCTTTATAATGCGATCGCGTACGACCGGATGCACGAGCGGCTCGAGAACGAAGAGTTTGACGCCGACAACCCGCCGACCTCGACGGTGATCCTTTCGATCGGTACGGATTCGAGCGACCTGATCATTACCAACGGGTTCCGGATCTGGCAACGCAGCATGCCGATCGGCGGTAACCACTTCACGCGTCAATTGACGAAGGACCTCAAACTCACCTTCGCCAAAGCCGAACATCTCAAACGGAACGCTCGCGAAGCGGTCGACCCGAAACTCGTGTTCCAAACGATGCGGCCGGTCTTCAACGATTTGGTGACCGAGGTCCAGCGTTCGATCGGCTTCTTCCGAAGCATCGACAAGAAAGCCGAGATCACCGAACTGTTGGTGACCGGTAACACAGTCAAGATGCCTGGCCTGGCGGCTTACTTGGGCAAGAACCTCGGTTACGAAGTTCAAATGCTGGACCGTTTCAACCGCCTCGGCGGCGACGACGTCTTGTCGATCCCGACCTTCCGCGACAACGCACCGACGTTCGCGGTTTGCTACGGGTTGTGCCTGCAAGGGCTCGGCATGAGCCAAGTGCACACGACGTTGGTTCCGCGTGAAATCCTGACGCAGCGGATGATCCGTGCGAAGAAGCCGTGGGCGTTGCTCGGACTGACCGCGATTCTGATCGGTTCAACGGTCCAGTACGGTTTGACCCAACGTTCCTGGGCGACGACCCATGACAACGTGTGGAAAACGGCCAAGAGCGCCGTCTCCGACATGTCCAACCACAGCTCAGAGGAAAAGACCAAAGACGCTGACCTGGAAAGTCGCCTGCTGTTTTTGAACTCACTCGGTGAAGAAATCACCGGTGATAATGACGAGCGATTGCTGTGGCTCGAACTGTTTAAGACGATCAACGAGATGATCCCGCGTGACGAATACGAAGACGGCAAACTGCCCTCGCCTCGCGAGAAACCGTACAAAGACCGCATCGACATCCATATCACGGATATCGAAACCAAACACTTCGACGACCTCAGCATTTGGTACACGGAGATCCTCGACAAACGCTACAAAGAAGAGATGATGAACTACGCCGATCAAACGGGGTACGTTCTTCCGGAAGAGTTTGCCGAAGACACCGGACCAATCGAAGAAGGCTGGGTGATCCAACTCCGAGGATACCACTACTACAACAGCCCCGAGCGGATGGGTTACGAAGGCAGCAACCACGTCCGTCGTCACTTGACGAGGAACTTCATCGAGAAACCGATCACGTTGACCGGCCCGAACGGAGAAAAAGAAACGTTCACGCCGCAAGAACTCGGCATCAGCTACCCGCTGCAACTCGATGAGAAGCAACCGGTCCTCGTCCAAGTGCGTAACCCGGACTACGACCCCAACAGCCTCGCGGCTCGCATGGTCCCTTCCGGCGGCCTTCCACCGGATCAAGAACTGATCGGGCCGGACGGTGAAACGTTGGTCTACGATCCGCCGACGCTCGAAGAACTGCGACTCGATTTCGTCTTCCAGTTCGTTTGGAAGCCGACTCCTTGGAGTGCTCGCATGGAAGCCAAACGTTTGGCCGCCGAAGAAGCGGCAGCCGAGGCCGAGAACGAAACACTCGTCGAGCCTGACGTTACGATGTAGATCGATCGAAACGACGTGGGTCAACAAACCGACGTCTACTGACATTGGACCGCCGCAAAACCTGCGGTCCGTTATCGAGCGGCTTTGAAAACCAGCCGCCGACGAATCCAACACCCCCACTCATCGCCTTCTCTTCGAACATCCACGGCACGTGCTGATATGGAACAACTCAAACCAGCCTTAGAATTCCTGAAGAAGTACGGCTTCTGGCTTTCAGTCGGCGTTATCTTGCTCGGTTCACTCGGCGTTTGGTTCAAAGTAACCAGCGACCTGGTGGCTGAGAGTGATTCCCGCGCCAGCGCGATCCGTGGTGACATCAGCAAAGTCAAAAGCGTTCGTTCGGAGATCCCCACGCACCCCAACGCGATCTCCCACGAGAAGATGGAAGAGATGATCGAAAAACGGGAGGATCAGGTGCTCGACGCCTGGAGTACCGTTTTCGAGAAACAAAAAGACATTCTCGTTTGGCCCGAGGAAGAACTGAGCGACGAGTTGCTCGATCACTATCGCGACAAGATTCCGATCGAGTCGTATATCAGCTTCCCGATTCTCGAGGAACAAAAGATCCCGACGGCGTTGCTGCAACAGTATCGCTACTACATCGCCAACGTCCTGCCCAGCATTGCGAAAATCGCCAAAGCCGAATGGACGGCCAGCTTCGACACATCATCCAGCGCACGCGCCGGCGGGATGGGAATGGGCGGCATGGACATGGGAATGGACATGGACATGGGGATGGGCAGCCGCATGGGCATGGGCACAGGCATGAGTGACATCAGCATCAGTGGTGTCAAAAAAGGACCGCTCGTTCGTTGGTCCAATGGTGCCCAGTCCGAATTGGTCAGCGAACTGTTCCCGTGGGCGTCCCGACGCCCGAACGAACTGGA
>NZ_ANOH01000413.1 GCF_000346505.1 Aporhodopirellula sallentina SM41 | reverse complement strand
GCGAACATTCCGATCGAACGTTTGTCGGGACAGGCCGAACTGTTGGTGGAACGTCTTAGGCAAATCGATGCGATGATCGCGGAGTTGCAGAATGAGTTGCCCGACGACACGGTGCGACATCTACAGAACTTTCGACAGTTCCTCGATGAAACCGCGGTGCGTATCGATGAAGCGAGTGAAACCTTGCGGCTCGATCGCAATCCGGATGTCGAAGGCAATTTCCGAGACGCGATGCGTCGGCACGGCGATGCGATGTCCGGCCGACATTTCGGTTTTCTTGTCCACGCGAGCACATACCACCGAATCGCGGGATCGGTACGTGAACTCGCCAATCCTCGTTGGCAACCCAACGCGGAGTTCGGCCAGTTGTCCGAGCGTGCGGATCAACGGAACGAGCAGTTTGTCGCTGCACGCGATCGGTTGTTGCAGGGTTATGACGACGTGATGGCGTGGGAAAAGTTGCGGCGAGATTCGATCGTTGAGATGGCCGCCGATGCGAGACTCGTTCAAAAGGCGGTCGAGCATGTGACGCAGGACGAAACGCCGGATCAGAGACCGTCCCACGACAATGAATTGTTCGCACGAGTCAAAGAGGCCGCCGGGATGTTGTATTCGGGCGGACGCGCGATCCGGTTGATGCGACAACTGCAAGACATGATCGACCGGGAACGGCACAGCACCGATGAAGCCGATCTGCGAGTGCAGCAGGCGGTTCGTTTGTCGCACTACCAAATGGCAGGCGAGGGTCCACTGCAGTACCTTCTCGATCGGCATCGTGGCAATGATCGGTTTGAGAAGTTGCGGGCGACGCGATGGGCGGATGACTACACGATCGCACGCCAACGCATGACACGTCGGCTCCATCAGGATGATCCGATGGTTTCGGCGGCTGATCCGGTGCAACGCATGGTTGACGTTTGTCGTGACGCCATGCCAGTGATCGAGGCGTCCATGCGGGACGCTCGCGAGATGTTGAGGTCGTTGTTGCCGAGCGTCGCGGAGTTGGCTCGCAAGGCTGCCGCGGAATCGCGTCGTGAGAACGCGGAAGATCGTTTGGATCAGTTGCACGATGACGTGCAGCGTGTCGCTGAGAGTCTCGTCGATCGAGCGAACCGTGCCGATTTGACGGACGACAACGAACGCGAGTTGGCGGTGGATGCGGATGCGGCGGTGCGAGAAATCCAGCGGCGGATGGAAGCGGTGGTTTCATCGAACGAAGAACGTGAATCGGAAGCCGACCGCGATGTGTCGGACGCTCTTTCTTCGCTCGCCAGAACGCTCGAGCGGACCGCGGATCACTTCGAGGCGGCCGACGCCGGTGAGGATCTCGATCGGACCCGTGAGGCACTGCGAGAGAACCTCGGCAACGAAGGCGATGGCAGTGAATCTGACGAAGCTGTGGAGGCAAATCCTGAGGCGCTTGACGATGCAAGAGACGAAGTCGAATCGGCTGAGCAGCTCGCTCGTTCGGATCCGAAGGAGTTGCTGCGGCGACTCGAAGAGCGATTGCAACGCGACCCGCCGATGCAGGATCGTCTCGAGGAGATCGGCGAGCGGACGGTGGCGGATGTTGAAAACGCGGTTCGGGCGGTTGCCGAACAAGAAGCCGATCTGCAACGGCAACTCGAGCGATCGGATTCAGATTTTGTCGAGCGAAAACGTGCGGTTCGTGAGCGATTGGATTCGATCGTGGATCAGGCTCGGTCCGTGGAAGGGCAATGGCTCGCCACGGCCGAGAATGCGAGTTTTCGGGCGAGGGACCAACGTCTCTTTGATCGCGTTGGTGACGTTCGCGAGGAATTGCAGGACGCGATCGAGCAGGTCGAGCAGACGCAGAAACGTGAGTTGTTGATGCGGGAGATCGGCGAGGAGGTTGAACGTTTGAGGTCGGCGATCGAGCAAGCCGCAAACGATAGCGAGGAAACGATCGCTGCCGCGGAGGGAGTCAGCGAGGAGGCGTTGTATACGACCGACCGGGAACGCCAACAGGCCGCGAAAGATTCCGAGTCGGTGGAGCGGCGGATGCTCAACGAGTGGGTGAAATCGCTCGATCGAGATGCACGTCAATGGCGTCAACGCCAAGAGCAGGCAACGCGGCGGATGCAACAGAATCGCAACGAGCAACGCAGCGCGGAGAACCAGCTTCGAAAAGCCGAGAAACAACTTGCTGCCAACCCAGACCAACAATGGGCGCGGGACAACGTGGAGACCAGCCAGACGCGAGTCGATCAGGCCAAACGTGCGGTGAACGCCGCAGATAGAACGCGTCAAGAAGCGGTCGCCGGCCAGCAGGAAGCAAAGCAACTCGCAAACGAAGCGCGGAAGCATTCGGTAGGTGAGTTCGATTCGAAAAATCCGGCCGCGGAATTGGTGGCTCGCGCAGCGGAGAGGTCACGCATCGAACTCGAGCGGTTGGCCGAAGGGCTCGAGGAGGTTTCGGCGCGGCTCGGTGACCAAGCCGTACCTGTCCCGCCACTGCAGGCAGTTCGTTCCATCGCCAAAGAACAACAGCAGGCTCGCGATGCGGTGAGGCAGGCGGCGGACGATTTGGAACGTGCCGCACGGCATGAAGATCGGCTCGGCGAGAACGCGGGCGCGGAATCGCTCCGCGAAGTCGCCCAGCGTTTGAATCAGGTCGCGGATTCGACGATGCGAGAGGCTCTCGAAAGCATGCGGGATGCGGTGGCCGATGATTCTGAAAGCTCCACCGACCGACCGAGTCGAGGCAACGTTGGCGACCAACTCGCGGAGGCTGCCGAGCGTCTTGCCGAGCAAGCCGAAACGATCGCCGGTATCTCTCGTCAGCCCGATTCCGGTTCTACGCCCAGTGACGCGCCCCATCAAGAGCCAAACGGTGCACCGGAGAACCAGGGCACTCTCGATCAAGCGGATCAATCGGAAAAGCTCGCCCGAACGCTTGATGAACTCGATCGTCAACTCAATCAGCGCGGGCCTTCTGCCACGGAGGTTGCGGGCGAATCAAACGGCGATCCCTCCGGTGACTCGGGGCAGCAGATGCAACGAGCCGGGCAGGCATCGTCGACGTTGCAGCGTACCGCATCGCAGGCGGCGAGGAAACTGGCTGAGCAGCGACAGCAAGCACTGAGCCAAGTCGCATCGGCGGGCCAGCAAACGGATGGCAGGGACGGCAACCGGAATCCGTCAGACCAAGCCGGGCAACGTGGAGACCGGGCAAACCCCGATAGTGCCAATCGTCGCGAATCTTCTTCGCGATCGAGTGAGCGTGATAGCAGCGGAGACGACTCCAATCGGGGACAGGAGCAAGGGGACCTCTCGGGCAATCAGTCAGGGAATTCGATCGAGTTGCCCGGTGGTGGGCTGTTGTCGCTCGACGGGGAACTGCGGTCCGACGATCAGTGGGGGAATTTGCGTGAACGCAAGAGTGACAACGTGATCCAGGATCGAAAGACGCCGATCCCGCTGTCGTATCGGTCTGCGGTCGAGGCGTACTTTCAGGCCATCGCGGCGGAGGCAGCACGGGGTGCGCGTTCGATGCAAGGATCGGAGGTTCCCGGTGAACAATAAAGGGTCACGCAGGCGTTTCTTACGCGGTGCCGGTTCGTTTGCATGTTCCGTGGCGTCATTGGTGGCGATTGAACGGGCGATGCGAAGTCGCGCGGCGGCACAGGATCTCCAGGGGATATATCTGCCCGATGCGGTCGATCGCGCCGTGCAGCGAGGCGTTGATTCCCTGTTGCGTTTTCAGAATGAGGATGGATCGATCACGGACCGTCGTCACGCGACCGCGATGACATCGCTCGCGATCATGGCACTCGCTTCGGTCGGTGTGGTGTCGGGAGAGGATTCGCCGAGAGGGCGGGCGATGGAACGTGCCATCGAGTATGTGCTGCACCCGCGAAATCAAACGGACGGCTATTTCGGGCGGCGTGACGGTTCGAGGATGTATGGGCACGGAATTGCGACATTGATGCTGACGGAAGTTCTCGGCATGGGGTCATCGATCGCACAGAACGGTCGCATTCATGATGCTCTCGATCCGGCGATCAAACTGATCTTGAAATCGCAAACTGTGAACAAGCCAAAAAGTTTGCAAGGCGGATGGCGATACACTCCCGATGCAAGAGATTCTGACTTGTCGGTGTCGGTATGGCAGGTCATGGCGTTGCGGTCAGCGAAGAACGACGGGTTGGACGTACCGTCGGACGCGATCGATCGGGCGGTCGCTTACCTGGTGAACTCCTACACGACTCCGCTCGACGATCGAGGCATTCCGGAGGAACCGGTTGGCGGTTTCGCGTACACGCCCGGCACACGGCGGCCATCGTTCAGTATGACGGCGGCGGGGTTGTTAGCGATGCAAACGTGCGGTCGATACGAATCGCCGTTGGTTTCCGGTGCCGCGAAATGGTTGCTCGAGCATCCGCCAAAGACTCAGGATCGGTTTTTCTTTTACGGGATGTATTACTACGCCCAGGGCATGCACCAGGTAGGTGGCGAGGCGGCAGAGACCGCCAACCGGTTGACGACCGAACTGTTGCTGCGTCTGCAATCTCGTGCTGGGCACTGGTTGAACGCGGAGGGGGAGGAACACAACATCGGGATCGTTTATGCGACCACGCTCGCCGTGTTGAGTTTGAGCGTTCGTTATCACTATCTGCCCATCTATCAGCGGTAGATTCCCGTCGTCAGATGGTGAAAACGCCTGTGGGAGCTTGAGACGTTATTCAGTCGGGACGGTTGTAACGATTGGCTTGATTGCGTGTGGCGTGGGTGGTCACGCGGATTGGAAAATCTTGGGGTTTTTTGCGCACGGCACTTGATCGCGTTCCATGTTTGTGGTGGACGCACCGCTTCCATGCGTAGCGTTCCAGTCCGGCCACGAGATAGTGTTGGTCCGGGTTGTTCCTTTTCAAAATAAAAATCAACCCAGCTTGGGAATAACAACATGACTCGTATTAACACTAACGTTTCGTCTTTGGTTGCACAGAACCGACTGCAAACGAGCAACAACGATTTGCAAACCTCGTTGACGCGTCTTTCGACCGGTTTGCGGATCAACTCGGGAAGTGACGATCCGGCCGGTTTGCTCGCTAGTGAAGCTCTCCGAAGCGAAATCACCGGATTGACCAAGTCGATTAGCAACACGCAGCGTGCCAGCCAAATCATCAGCACCGCCGACAGTGCTCTCGGCCAGGTCAGCAACCTGCTCAACGACATCAAAGGCCTCGTTGTCGAAGCGGGCAACTCGGGTGCACTGAGCGATGACGAAATCGCTGCTAACCAGTTGCAGATCGACTCCTCCCTCGAAGCGATCAACCGGATCGCTCAAACCACGACGTTCCAAGGTCGTAAGTTGCTCGACGGTTCGCAAGACTTCGTCAGCACCGTCGGTAGCGTTTCGAGCGTGAAAGATGCTTCGATCGACCAAGCCAAACTCGGCAAGACCGGAAAGATCGACGTCAGCGTTGACATCACCTCGGCCGCAGAGAAAGCCAGCGTTTCGATCAGCAGCGACGCGTTCAACGCAGCCGACATTGATCCAGAGGCGACCAACAATGTCGCCACCAAGACGATCGATATCTCGGTTGGTGGCGAAACCGTGACGATCACGGGCAACGCCGACTTCGCGAGCTTGACGATCACCGAAGACAACGCCCTCGGCGGTACTGCAACGGCAGTGAACACCGCCGGTGCGATCGAAATCACTTTCGACGGTGACTCCAACCCATCGGCCGTCAGCGACGTGTTGACCGCCTTGAACAACATCGAAGGCATTGTCGCGACCAGCGACGGAGACGGGACCGGTACCGTTGTTACCGGCGACGCAGCGGTATCCGCCAACACCGCGGACGGAACGGACGTTGGTTTGAAAGTCACCGGTGACGGTCTTGACGACATCACCATCAACTACACCGCCGGAACCGACGCCGACGTGGTTGCTGATTTTGATGAAGACACCAACACGCTCACCGTCGCGTTGGGAACGACGACCTCGAACAACTCGCTGAGCAACATCAAGTCGAAGATCGACGCACTCGATGACCTGTCGAGCGAAATCGTCGACGACGCCGGCGACGCATTGACCGGTTTTGACGACCTGACCGTTTCGGCCACCGATCTTCCTGACGAGGCGACTGGAACCGCAACGAAGGCTGGATTGAAAGACGACCTCGTCTTCCAACTCAACGGAGCCGACGGTGCAGAAACATTCAACTTCGGTGCGGGTACATCGCTCGAACAAATCAAGTCGGCCATCAACCTGGTCAGCGATTCGACCGGCGTGAGTGCAGAAGGTACGACCGAGCTGACGCTCAGCAGCGACGCCTACGGCAGCGATGCTCTCGTCAACGTCGACGTCATCAGCGAAGGCGACGACGGTGCGTTCGAAACCAGCCTGTCGGCAACGCGTGCAACGGGTGTCGACATCAAAGCGAGCATCAATGGTGTCGAAGCGAGCGGCCAAGGGAACAGCTTCTCGATCAACACCGCGACGCTCGACCTCGCGTTGACCGTGGACGAAGGAAGCTCGACTGACTTCACGTTCAGCATCACCGGTGGTGGGGCAACCTTCCAACTCGGCCCTGGTGTGAACAGCCAACAACAGGCTAGTCTCGGTATCGGCAGTGTTTCGACCGGTCAGCTCGGTGGCGTTTCGGGACGTCTTTATGAGCTCGGCAGCGGTCAAGCGAAGAGCCTCACGAGCGACGTCAGCGGTGCCGCCGACGTGATCAACGAAGTGATCAGCAAGGTTGCTCAAACTCGTGGTCGATTGGGTTCGTTCCAATCGACGACGCTCGAAAGTAACCTGGTCTCGCTCAACGAAACCAAAGCGAACCTGCAAGAAGCAGAGAGCACGATCCGCGACGCTGACTTCGCTCAAGAATCGGCCAACCTGACTCGTGCACAGATCCTCGTTCAATCGGGAACGAACGTTCTGTCGCTCGCCAACCAAAACCCGCAGAACGTTCTCTCGCTTCTGCGATAATTGGGAATTGATCCGGAGGTTTCTCCGGTTCAGTGAATGGTTTGCCAGCCACCATAAGGCTGGCACTTTTGGGTGGTTCCGTCTGTAAGGATGATATCGCTCAAGATTGTCCGGGGGGACAACATTGCAATGAGCTCGAGTCCTTGGGGTGCGATTATTCGTGCCCCAAGGATTCTTGTGTGCATGGCTGAGTCAAAATGACGACGCTTGATGGGCCTCCCCGATCCTCCATCGAGCCACACCCATCGTCGACAGTGGACGTCGTCTAAATGACTCGCATCAACAGCAATGTATCCTCCCTGGTTGCTCGCACGCGTCTTCAAACCAGCAACGCGGATCTGCAACAATCTCTCACCCGCCTATCGACTGGCCTGCGGATCAACCGCGGCAGCGACGATCCGGCGGGTTTGCTAGCCAGTGAAGCTCTTCGCAGTGAGATCACCGGGCTGACCAAAGCAATCAGCAACTCGACCCGCACGAGTCAGATCATCAGCACGGCCGACAGTGCGCTCGGCCAGGTCAGCAATCTGCTCAACGACGTGCGAGGGCTCGTTAACGAAGCCGGCAGTACGGGCGGATTGAGCGATGAGGAAATCGCGGCGAACCAACTGCAGATTGACTCTTCTCTCGAAGCGATCAACCGCATCGCACAGACGACGACGTTCCAAGGACGCAAACTGCTCGACGGCTCGCAGGACTTTGTGAGTAATATTAGCAATGTCGCGAGCGTTGAAGATGTTTCGATCAGTCAAGCACAACTAGGTCGAACCGGAAAGCTCGACGTTAGCGTGGACATTGAAGCGGCTGCAGAGAAGGCGAGCGTGACGATCGATGACGCCGCATTCGGTGCCGTTGATGATAATGCCGCGACCGAAGCGAGGTTTGATTTCAATACTTACACCTACGAAGCCAACGGGAGCCAGTTGGTGATCGCGGGGAACTTTACATCCGTTGAGGTCATTGATGATCCCGGATTGAACGGAGTCGCGACCGCCTCGGTTACCGATGGTAAGTTGACGCTAACCTTTGATTCGGGTGAGTCCAGTAGCAACCAAGCTTTGTGGCGATTACGTTCCGCTATCGATGGAAGCACCGATTTGGGGGCAAAGGTTGTCGGCGACGATACCGTTTCGGCGGTGGCTCTTGCTGAAACGCCTACAACGGGAACAACGCAAGCACAATTCAATGTTGCCCGAAGCGATGATGGAAACCTCAATATTGTTTATGAAGAGTCCGGGGGGACGTTTTCGAACGCTAGCTACGACGAGGCGACCGAAACCCTCACCGTTGGCGTTGGTTCGGACCAAGTCAGCGGCGACCTTCTCTCCTTGAAGGGAACAATCGAAGGGGTGGTTGTGCCAGGGAATCCGTTTACATTTGAAGTTGAAATTCTGGATGAAAATGGCGATCCCGCGGGGACAGACATCTCATATGCCTATGTTCCCGCTGACGAGCTCAACCAAGACGTCACCAACTTCACGGCCGCGTTGAAAGACGACTTGGTCTTCCAGCTCAACGGAATCAACGGAGCGGAAACGTTTCAGTTTGGTGCTGGGACGACACCTGAACAGATCGCGGCCGCTGTCAATTTGGTGAGCGACTCCACCGGAGTGGTGGCGTCGACCGACGGTGGTTTGCAGTTCACGAGCACCGACTACGGCAGCGAGGCGCTGATCAGTGTGGATGTGATCGACGAAGGGGAAGACGGTTCTTTCGCGAGCAACCTATCCGCCACCCGCGTCAACGGCAAAGACATCCAGGCTCGAATCAATGGTGTGGAGGCAAACGGGCGAGGCAATGAGTTTTCGATCAACACGTCGAGTTTGAGTTTGAATTTGTCGGTAGCCGCAGGCAGTACCACGGATTTTGACTTCAGCATTACCGGTGGCGGGACGACGTTTCAGCTCGGTCCCGGCGTCAACAGCCAACAGCAGGCGAGGCTCGGAATCGGAAGTGTGTCGACCGGGCAACTCGGCGGCGTGTCGGGGCGACTTTACGAACTCGGTAGCGGCCAAGCGAAAAACCTCAGCGTGGATGTCGCTGGGGCGGCCAAGGTGATCAACGAGGTGATCAGCAAGGTCGCCGAGACACGCGGTCGTTTGGGATCGTTCCAGTCGACGACGTTGGCGAGCAATCTGGTGTCGCTCAATGAAACCAAAGCGAATTTGCAGGAGGCGGAAAGCTCCGTCCGCGACGCTGATTTCGCACAGGAGTCGGCGAACCTGACGCGTGCTCAGATCCTGGTGCAATCGGGAACGAACGTACTATCGCTCGCCAATCAAAACCCACAAAACGTTCTATCGCTCCTGCGTTGATCACCGATTTGGTAGTGGATCTTGTTAAAGATCCTGTGGGTAGCTGAAATTTGGGTGCCCCGCGGGGACTAGCCGACGGAAGCGGGCACGTGCTTGTGAGCCGAATGTGCGTGAGCACTCGGGTTTGTAGGTGTTGGGGTTGGAATGTTGTTGCGGCGTTTCCACCCGAGGCCTTACGGCCGTTCGGCTCACTTTGTTGGGGGTGGGACTTGGTGAACCTGATGTTCGTTTTGATTCTCGTTCAAGCGGGAAGCGACTTGTTATCGCTTGTCAATCGAAAACAACGAACGATTGGTCGTCGCTGTGTCGGTGGTGGCAGGCTGTCGCCGATTGAGAAATTGGTATCATTTTCGCGGTGTCCTCCACGGCCAATCCTCCCCATTTGAACTTTGATGGAATTCAACATGAGTCAATCCGATCCGACGCCCGCCGAAACTTCGCATGAGCTGCCAAGTGGTTTTCGATACGCGGGGGCTACCGGTGGGATCAAAGCCAGTGGTAAACCAGACGTCTCTTTGATCGTCAGTGACGAACCTTGTGTCGCCGCCACGGTGACGACGACCAACCAAGTCTTCGCCGCACCCGTTCAGATTTGTCGAGATCGTTCGCCTCGATCGACTTGCCGTGCGGTGATCACCAACAGCGGTAACGCGAACGCGTGCACTGGCAAAGAAGGTTATGAGGACGCGGTGACGATGTGCGAACGGGTCGCGTCGATGATCGGGTGCGACGCCGAGGATGTTCTGGTGATGAGCACGGGAGTGATCGGGCATCGACTGCCGATGGACAAAGTCGAGCGTGGGATCGAGCTCGCCGGTGAAGCGTTGGGAGACAGCGAGCGGCACTTTCTCGCCGCGGCTGATGCGATCTGCACGACCGACCAATTCCGCAAAACCGCTTCGGCGAAT
Organism: Aporhodopirellula sallentina SM41; assembly: GCF_000346505.1. Classification (GTDB taxonomy): domain Bacteria; phylum Planctomycetota; class Planctomycetia; order Pirellulales; family Pirellulaceae; genus Rhodopirellula; species Rhodopirellula sallentina. Next base: position 11,823 of record NZ_ANOH01000413.1, on the reverse strand, counting down.
TTCGAAGCGGGCGGAAAAACTTACCGCGTTGCCGCGATGTGCAAAGGCGCCGGCATGATCGCACCCAACATGGCCACGATGCTCGGCGTGGTCGTTACCGATTATCCGCTGACGAGCGAATCGGCACAGACATCACTGAAGCGAATTGTCGAACGGACGTTCAACCGAGTCAGTGTCGACGGGCACACGAGCACGAACGACACGGTCGTGCTACTGAGCAGTGAAGTGGCAACTGAAAACGCATCGGATGACGAAAACGCGGTGTTTGTCGACGCCGCCACCGAAGTCAGTTTGAAGCTAGCGAAGATGTTGGTCGCCGACGGCGAGGGAGCGGTCCGGTTCTTCGAAGTCGCTGTTGATGGGGCGGAGAACGATGAGGATGCGTTTGAGATCGCCAAATGTGTCGCGGCGAGTCCGCTGGTGAAGACCGCGATTCAGGGCGGTGATCCCAACTGGGGACGTATCGTGTCAGCAGCCGGGTACGCGGGGCCGAAGATCGAAGTCGAGAAGACATCGCTGTCGATCGAAGGGCACTTTGTCTATCGCGATGGCGCACCGCTAAAGTTCGACGCCGCAGAATTGAGCGGGCTGATGAAGCAATCCGCCGAGGTGAAGTTGCATTTGGTCGTCGGCGAGGGGGGCGGAACATCGCAGTATTGGTCGAGTGATCTGACCGAGGACTATGTGCGTTTCAATTCGTTGTACACGACCTAGTGTTCCGGCACGGCTTGGTTTCCGGGTAGCGAACTCGCCAACGGGCGGTTGATTTAATAGCCCGATGCGCTAGCGAGGGATCGCCGTAAACACTCGCTTGCGCGTCGGGCAAATAATCTGTCGTGGGACTCGGGGTTTCCTATTAGATCAACAGTCCGCCGAGGGTTGCGGGTGGCTCGTGTAACGCCGAAAGTCTTGGGTACTTTCGCTACGGCTGGTTCGATGGGGATGGATCTGTGGATGGATCCATTACGGGGAGCGCATAAAAAAACGCGGCGAGGTTTCTCGCCGCGTTTGATCTTTGGATGGAATCCGACGTCGATTACTCGCTGTCGCTGTCTTTTTCCATTTCGGTCTCAGCGCCCTTCGGCGTGTTGTCGTCGTACTTGGCTTCCGGGATCGCATCGGTGTCGCGAGTAGGAATGACCTCGTGATAGATAGCGAATTCGTCGTTTTCCGATTCCGCTTCCTTCTCGACTTTTTCTTCCGTCACGTTCGCTGCACCGGAGATCATTTCGATCACTTTGCGTTCGACGATCTGGTTGCGAAGAGCATCCATTTGTCCCGATTTTTCGTATCGAGCTCGGATCTTTCGAGGCGAAGAATCGCTTTGCTCGGCGATCAGTTGGATTTCGGTTTCGAATTCTTCTGGCAACGCGTCGACTTCTTCGTTTTCCGCGATTTGTTCGAGGATGAAGTGTTCACGCAGCGAGGCTTCGGTGCCGGCTTGCATGTTTTGACGGTTGGCGTTGACGAAGCGACGGATCATGTCTTCGTCGAAACCGCTGCGACGGAACTCCATGACCTTCCGGTCGAGTTCTCGTTTCATTTGTCGGCGAACCAACGATGGCGGCAACTCGAATTCCGACGATGCGAGCAATTGGGAAACGATTTCGTTCCGCATTGCTTGTTCGGTTCGGAAGTTGGCTTGTCGTTCGAGTGACGATCGGACGAAGTCACGCAGTTCGTCTTCCGATTCGAACTCGCCGAGTTCGTCGAGGAATTCGCCAGTGAGCTTCGGCAGTTCGAGCTTGAGGACTTCGACGACCGTGAATTCGGCATCGACTTCTTTGCCCTTGAGTTCTTCGTCTTCTTGCCCGTCGCTCAGTTTGACTTTGCCGGTGATGACATCGCCTTCTTTTGCGCCGGTCATCATTTCGCCGAACGATTCGCAGATCGCATCGGAGAGGCTCAGGCGGTTAGCAACGGTGACACGTTCTTCGTCCATTTCGGACAGTTTCTTGTCACCGTCTTTGAAGACCGCGGTAACGAGAACTTTGTCGCCGAGTTCGGCCGGTTCTTCGCTGGCTTCGAGCGACGCGTAACGTGAGAGAACGCGTTCGAGGGCTTGGTCGACGTCTTTGTCGTTGACTTCCTCAACCGGTTTCTTAAGTTCGAGGCCCTTCCAGTTCGGAGTTTCGAATTCAGGGCGGACTTCGATTTTGAATTGGAATTTGAACGGGCCGTCTTCGGGCAGTTCAATCGATTCGTATTCGAAGTCTGGTTCGCCGATGGCGGAGAACTCAGCCTTCTCGGTCACTTGGCTGAGGCTGTCCATCAACAGCGAGCCTTTGACGCGTTCTTCGATTCGGTCCTTGAATTGTTTTTCGACCAATTTGCGAGGGGCACGACCGGCTCGGAAACCAGGAACCTGTGCTTCTGGGACGAGTTCGTCGTAGGCGTCTTTGAGATAACGTTCGACTTCGCCACGCGGGATGGAAACGACCACTTCACGCAAACATGCGTGCGGTTTTTCCACGGTGACTTCCAGTTGCAACGGAGCCTTGTCGGGCGACGCGTCGGTCGCGATGGTGTCAGTGTCGACGGACGTGGACATCCTGTATTCTTACTTATGCCAGAGGAGGGCGTCCCAAAATCGCAGGGGCCGCCGCGGGACGGGGAATCTGTTGAGGCTCGGAGGGGCGACATCGTCGGCGTTGCCTCCTAAGCAATCCGGCAAGTGTAATGCCCGATCCGCAGAGAAGGCAAGCCGACAGCCGAAAAGTTAGGTGTCTTCGATTGGGAAGAAGCCGGAACGAAACCCGGCGAGATGGTGTGCCCATTGGGGGCCAAAAAACGAGCCCGTCAGAAAAATCATGTGAGCTTCAAAAAAAGATGCTCAGACGGTCTTGTCACCTCGGCGAGCGAACTTATACTCTAGCCCACACACGACGGGAGCGAGTCACTTGGGTGAGCAGCAAGCCTCACTAGTCGACATCGCACCGAAATGTTTCTCGCGGCTGTAGCTCAGTTGGCAGAGCATCACGTTGCCAACGTGATTGTCGTCGGTTCGAATCCGATCAGCCGCTCTTCGACTCTTTCTGAGTCGGATTTGAAGAAAGCCACCAAGCAATTTTGTGCGGTGGCTTTTTTTATGCGCCGACGATATCGGGGTTGGGGCGCCCACGTAGCTCGGTCTTTCCAAGACCGAGACTAACCGTTGTGTTGGGGTTGGTTTGTTTTGGTGTGGGGACAAACGGCCGGGCCTTTGGCCCTCTGTTTTTTGTGCGGGCCATGATCGCAGGCCGTTGGCCTGGGCTAGATAAACGGTTGGCCTTTTGGGCCGTGGTGGATCTAGGATTCGGCGGGTTGGGGCCGTGTGGATTCGGGCGGTGGTGGTTTGCGGGGCGTTTTGTGGGTGGCGCGGTTGGGGATTTTTCATTGTCCGCCTCGGAGATGCGGACCTATGTGGCTGTCCGCCTCTGAGATGCGGACCTGCGTGGCTGTCCGCCTCGGAGATGCGGACCTACGTGTTTTTGCCTTGGGGATGCGGGGGCTGCTTGTTTAGGACCATTTCAGGAAGCGGGTGAGTAGTTTGATTCCTGGTTCGGTTAGGAAGCTCTCGGGGTGGAACTGCCAGCCTTCCATTGGGTATTCGCGGTGGCGTACGCCCATGATTTGTCGTTCGCCGCCGGTGTCGGTCCACGCGCTGACGATCAATTCGTCGGGCAGCTGGGGGGATCAATGACCAATGAGTGATAGCGTGTCGCGGTGAAGGGATTGGCGAGGCCCGCAAACAACCCTTGATCGTCGTGAACGATGCCATCGGTTTTTCCGTGCATCAATTGGGGAGCACGCACGATCGTTGCCCCGAAGGCTTGTCCGATCGATTGGTGGCCGAGGCAAACGCCGAGGATCGGGATCTTTCCGGCGAAGTGTTTCACGCACTCGACGCTGACGCCGGCTTCGTTGGGAGTGCACGGGCCTGGAGAAACCAGCAAGCGTTCCGGAGAAAGTTCTTCGATTTTTTCTACCGTGAGGTCGTCATTTCGGATCACCCGGACGTCAACATTGCGATCGATCTCGCCAAGGCGTTGCACCAGGTTGTAGGTGAATGAGTCGTAGTTATCGATGACCAGCAACATGGATGGATCCGGCGAACGGGTTTTCAAATGTCAAGATGAAATCGGCGAAGAATAGCGGAAAGGATATTCTTCCCGAGTCAAGACGTAAACGCTCTTTAGACTTCCGCGTGACTCCGCCTATAATTGGGGCGAGCGGCAAGGTTGGTTCGATTGTTACGAAACGAATCTTCGTTTGGCTCCGTATATGTTAACTCACCCTCGCGTCATCGGTGTTTCCTAACCCGATGTTCCAGCTCGGCTCGACCGAAACGGACGCACTGTTTTCGCAAGATGCAGCGGGGTGAGTGTTTCGTTCAATTGTTTTCCTTTGTCTCATGGACCCCTCGACGTGATTTCGGTTCGCCCAAAAGTCGCTGAACTCGCATTTCGTTTGTTCAGCCGACCGATCCATCCCGAGTTGATCGTCGTGCATCAGTCGCGACGTATCCAACGTGGGAATTACGACGCCAAGGTGGACATCACAAATTGTGGTCACGTCGTCACGTTCAATGGTGCGAAGTCGACTCTCTGTGAAGTCGCGACGAGTTCGGGACAACCTCTGCCAACCCGGCGTTGTTTGATTCAGCAATCGCTCAAAGGCAGTCGCACGGAAGAGGCGACCTGTCAAAGTGGTCTGGAGTACCGCACCCACTTCCAACTCGAAACCGTTGCGGCGGAAATGTTCTGGATGGTCGGGCAACAACTCGGCAAAGGACCAACCGAAGGTCTGTTGCACCGTTTCGATTCGAGCGGCCGGATGGCTCTCGGGGCGATCAGTTATGTGAACATCGAAACGCGTCAGAATTCGATGTTGATCCAGGCGATTCACACTTTCCCGGACGACTACGCGATCGTGAAAGTCGAATCGTTGTTCAGTCTGCCCGAGTAAGCCCGGTTGGCTGATCCGACTGAGTGGCTAGGCATCGCTGATCGTTTGGTCGGCGTGATCGATTTGAAAGCCGGCAAAGCGGTTCATGCCGTCGCCGGAAAACGAAACGAATACCAACCCGTTTCACTCGTCAATGAGGCGGCGAACTCTGCGCCGGACTCGCCTTTCCCGCCGGACGCAGCGCACGTTCGAGCATCCGACGGTGATCCCGCGGCGCTCGTGCGTTGGTATCGTCGGTTCGGTATCACACGGTTCTATGTTGCCGATCTTGATTCGTTGACGGACGGTGAGGTGCAACGCGAGTCGATCGAACGGCTAATCAAAGATGCCTCAAATGACAGTGACGCGTTGCAACCTGACCGGTGGTTAATCGACGTTGGGCTTCGCAAGGACGTGATCGCGCGGCACTCGAAATGGCTGACGTCGAATCGGTTCTTCGCCTCTTCTGATGCTGCGAGCGTGCAGTGGATCGTTGCCAGCGAGTCGGCTGAGTCGGTCGACGTCATTGACACGGCGAGCCGTCACTGCGACCCGGGCGGTTTGATTCTCGGTGTCGACTTTCGCGACGGGAGGTTCATCGGCCCCGACAAAGCAAGCGAGCCCGCGGGTGTGGATGCTTGGATGAGTCGAGCGAAGGAAGCGGGCATCAATCGTGCGTTGCTGATCGACGTGTCGGCCGTGGGGACCGGGCGGTCGGACGCATCGGTGTCGACGCTGCGTGGCGTCGCTGAGCGGCATCCCGGTTGGCGATGGATTTCGGGCGGTGGTTGCCGTCAAACGAAGGATGTCGATGCCTACGTTTGTGCGGGATGCGACGAGGTTTTGATCGCGTCGGCGCTGCTGCCGAAACTGCAACCCTGTACTTAGGGGGGGCGGTAATGCGGATTTTGAGCAGTGTGAGAAGTCGGCTGAATTTTTTTCAAGATTCCGACGCTCACTGGACAAAAGCGACCTAGGTTTCAGTAGGTCGAGGGACAACAAACCTCGCCCCACGACGAAGTCATTCCATGGGTTCTGCGTCGGAATCAAAAAAGGAACAGGCACGTCGTTTTAACATTCGGTCTTGTTTGTGCCCCCCTGAAACCTTTCACCAAGAAGTTCTCAACATGAAACGCAATAAGAAAAACGGTTTTTCGCTTTTGGAAGTGATCGCTGCTGTTGTTATCCTCGCCGTCGTTGCTGCTGCGACTGTCGCTACGGTTGCTCCGATGCGTCAGAAGAGCGAAGACAAACTCGCGATTCAAGACGTCGCATCGCTCAACGCAATGTCGCAAACGTACTACCTCGAAAAAGGCTACTTCCCGTCGAGCATCGCCTACTTGGTGCGTGAAGGCTACATCGCCAACACTACCGATTCGGAAAAGACTCGCTACAAGAAGCTCGCGAAGTACACCTACGACAAAGCGACCGGAACGTTCTCGATTCCGACTCCGTAGTTTGTTGGGCAGTCGTTCTGACTGTCGAGCAGATACCGAGCAGTCATCCTGACTGTTCGCTCCACGCACAGAACATCGTTGCCTCAGCGGCCTGACCGCCGTTGAGCACGACCTGCAGCGTCGGGACGAAGGCGAACGTCGTTTTGCGATTGTTGGTCACATTTTGAGAATCAGACAAAGGAGGTCTTCGGGCCTCCTTCTTTTTTTGATAGCGTCCGCCGAATAGATGAACACACCGTGCTGAGTGTTCGGTGCTGAGTTTTCAGTGCGAGTCCGTCATTGCGGAAACTTGTCATACTTCCCATCTCCTCCTTTATGCAAAGCAGATCGATGAAGCGAAACGGCGTCACGCTGCTGGAGGTGTTGATGGTGGTGATGATTTCTACCGCAACGCTATCGATCGCGAGTCTTTCTTGGACGTCAATGAATCGTACGATTCTTGCCCGTCCTGGGGTGATGGACGATGCCGATGAAGTCATGCGTTGTCTTCGTTTGGCGCGGGAGACGGCGGTCATGTCGCAGTGCGATGTGGATGTCCGTCACGTAACTCTCGTGCACCCGTCCACCAACATGAAACGGGTGGCGATTGAGATGCGAGTGCAGCCGAGCCCGTTCCGTCCGGTTTATGATTCCAACGATGTCGGCGTGTTTGGTGCCGAGGTAAAGTCCGGTACGAACTGGATGGTTGATCCCATTTGGCTCGGCGAATCGACGACCGTCAAAAGCAGTTCGTCAACGATCACGTTTCGACCCGACGGAACGCCCAGCCGTGACACGAAATGGCAGGTAACGACCAATACGTCCGTGGCGACCGCGGTGGCCTATTCGGCAACCGGAGAAATTGAATTGGTGGTGTCACCATGAGTTGTCGTTGGAAACAAACCATATCGCTTCGCTCATCCGCACGCCGCGCGGGAGCGTCGTTGATCGACGTCGCCGTCGGAGCAGCGGTCCTGTCGATCATGTTGATCCCGGCGATGAAAATGATGGGCGAATCGTCAACTCGGATCGCTCACGTCGGGTTGCAGGATGCATTGCTGTTCGAAGCGGAACGAGCCATCGAGACGACCAAAATGTCGTTGTGCGATGTGACCGCGTTTGACAGCGCGTCCGGGACGATCGATACGGCGGTTTCGGATAACCCGATCACTGAAGGCAGGGCACAAGTTGAGTTTGTTGCCGATCCGGATATCGCAGGTTTGCTGACGATCATCGCGACGGCGTACCAGGACACGAACGGAAATCGACGCCCCGATTCGGGCGAGCCGCAAGAGGTCCTTCAGACACAGTGGAGTCGTCCGTGATGTCTGCTGCCCACCCAATATTTTTCGGTATGCCGGGCAATCGTCGAGTCATTCGTCGGCCCATCCATCGGGGCGTGTCGTTAATCGAGACGGTTGCCTGCGTGATGATCGTGGTTGCGATGGCGACGTCGATCATTGGTGTGATGCAGGGATCCATCCGAGTCGCCGCTGCATCGCGTGGTGTCGTCGGTGCTCCTGCGGAAGCTCGCCAGACGCTGCGTTTTTTGGCGAACCGTTTCCGTGCGTTTCATGAGGTCGAAGGGATTGTTAGCATCGACAAGTCGTCGATCCAGTGCACCGGAAACACCTACAAATTTGACGAGCGAAAGTCCGACTCCGGACTCGGGAAGGACCTCTACCTCGTTGATGATGCGGGGAACGAGACGTTGTGCGTGAGCGAGTCCCTCGAGACGTTTGAATACGAACCCATCACGGTCGCGGGCATTGTCGTGGGCGTCGAGTTGCGGTTGCACCTGAAGAAATCCGGTGATGAGTTCGCGACGTTGCGACCGATCGACCGGGAAGCAAAAACAATCACGCGGGTCTGTCTCGTGCCTCAATTCGCGGTGGTGCCATGAGAGTAATTCACCGATTATCGAAACAGTCGGCATCGCGTTTGTCCCGAAGGCCCCGCCGGGGTTCGGCGATCCTGTTGTGCTTTTTGGCAATGGCGGTCGTTTCGGTCGCGTCGATCACGATCGCGCGTTCGCATCGAAGGCTGAACATCCGACGTTCGGTAACGCAGAGCAGTGTGCAAGGTCGCTTGATCGCCGAAGGTTTGACCCAGCGGCAGATCGCTTATCAGCGGACCCATCCGTCTCTCGTGGTTGCTCCGGTCGACAAGACGTTGTCGAAGATCAACGGTTTCGAAGACGCGCAGGCGAGAGTCGTCGCGTTGGACGTGCCGCAGCAAACGATTGAGATGGAGGTGTCTCTGTACTCAGGGGCTCCACCGATTCGACGTCGCGGCATTCGATACGCTCCGCTGCCGTAGCGCAGTTCTGCCAAACGGAACGTCGGCGCATTTCGAAACCTGACGTGCCCGATCTCGGCTATCTGCCGAACAGTTTGCGTAGGGTTTGATCGGCCGCGGTTCGCGGGTCCGACGCGCCGCTGAGTCGTGCCGACGCAGGCAGGCTGATCGGTTGCCGCTTCTTAGTCGGATCGAACGCCGGTTGTTCGGGTTCCGCCTTCTCTGGTGCCGGCGACGCCTCATTTAATTGCGGCTTGTTGGGCTTTTCGGGTTTGGCTGCGGATGGGGCAGCGTTGTTTGCCTCGGATGGAAAATCACGCGGGATAGATTTGGTTTCGGTGATCTCACCACTGGGCAGATCCAACGCTTCGGCGATCGCGTCGAGTTCGTTGAGCACGGTTCTAGGGGCAGATGCCTTGGCGTCGTCGACGACCTTTGGTTCGTCCGGGATGCTCTCGCCCGAGAGAGCGTCTTTGACAAGGAAGCGGAACTTCCATCGGCCGATTTGCAATTTGTCGCGATGGCGAAGTTCGACTGGCTTCTTACTTGCGATCCGCTGACGGTTCACTTTCGTGCCGTTGCGGCTGCTGAGATCGTAGACGAACAACTGAGTCTTCGTGCGGACGAGGACGCAGTGTTGACGGCTGACGTCCGGGCTCGCGAGATGGACGTGGCACTTTTCGCTGCGTCCGATCACCGTTTTGCCTTCTTCGATATGAATTACTTCGCCGCGTTCGTCTCCGTTGCGGTGCACCAACTGATAATCGAAGACATCGAGAAAACTCATTCTGGGTAGTCCTTCCTCGTGACGAAGCCTCTTCGCAGCGGGACGTCGCGTGCGAGATCCATGTCGCACCCGTCGGCCGTCCGAGCGGGTAGTGGAAGTCGGCATGATACCGATTCGCTTTTTTTGAATCGGTTGAGAAGGATTCAGGAAGCGTTAGAGTTTGGTTAAGTAAAAAAGTAGCCGGCAGAGGGGCGGTAATTGATCGCTGCCTTTGCCACGCTGTCGATTTCGTTACCGCAATCGAACGCTTAAATGAGTTGATTCAGCATCGCGGTGGCCAAGCCGAGCACGAGGAAAAAGCCGCACATGTCGGTCACGGTGGTCAGCAGCGGACCGCTGGCGACGGCGGGGTCGAAACCGAAACGTTTCAGCACCAACGGCACGGTGCCGCCGATGGAGACCGCCACGATCGTGTTCGCGAACAAGGCGAGCCCGACGACGAGACCGAGGTACGGGTTGCCGTCCCAGACCACGGCGACGATCGCAACGAGCAGCCCCAACGCCGCACCGTTAATCAAACCCACCGAGACCTCTTTCAACCAAACGCGGAGCATTTCAGTCGGGCGGATGAGGCCGAGGGAGAGTTCCCGCATGCTGACCGCGACGGCTTGGTTGCCGCTGCAGCCGCTCATGTCGCTGATGATGGGGAGGAAGACCGCCAACGCGATCACTTTTTCGAGCGTGTCTTGATAGATCGCAATCACGGCAGCGGCGCCGATGTTGAGCAGAATGTTGATGCTCAGCCAGCTCAGCCGACGCCGGGCACGAAGGAATAGAGGCATCGTTCGGAGTTCTTCACCGCCGATGATCCCTTGGCTTTTGAGGAAGTCATTTTCGGCGGCCCGCGTCGCTTCGTAGTCGACAGCGTTTCGGTGCACGACGCCGAGCAGTTTACCTTCGGCATCAACAACGGGGACACCCAAGAAGTGATGGGTTTCAAAGAAGTCGATCAGGTCGTCCAGTGGTGTGTCGTCACGCAGGGACAACGGGTCGGCGATCATGATGTCGGCGACCGGATCGCTGCGACGCGCAAAGAGCAGGTTTCGCATCGGCAGAACGCCGACGAGTCGGTTTTCCGCGTCGGTCAGGTAGGCGTACTGGACGTCATAGTCGCGGAACTCGTCTGCGTTTTCCGATAGGGTGCTGATGACGTCGGCGACTTTGGTTGAGTAGTCGAACCGCAGGATTTCTCGGACGAGCAAACCGCCGGCGACGTCGTCGCTGTATGCGGTCAATTTGCGAACCGCGTCGGCTTCCTCATGCGGCAGGGCTTCGAGAATCGCGGAGACCTGTTTGGCATCGAGGTCGCCGAGCAAGTCGGCTTGCTCGTCACTGGGCATCTCGTGCACGATCGCCGCGGCGTCTTCGGCGGGCAGCGTCTCAACGATGTCGGCTGCTTGGCTCTCGCTCAGGTGGCGCAGCAGTTCAGCGGCGTCTTCCCCCGCGAGCGATGTCAAAACGGTCTGCAAGTGGGCTTCGTCGGTTCGGCTCAACGCGAGTGCTTGGTCGCCGACCGAAAGACTCTCGAGGTACGTCGTGAGTGACTCGGTGTCTCCGGCATCGGCGAGCTCCTCGAGCCGTTCCCACGGCCGATCGGTCTCTTGGGAGATTTCGATCGTGTTGGTGTCCGATGCGGAGATGGGTTCACTCATAGATGACTCGTGCTGGATGGATGCCGCGTGTGGCGGTTTACTTCTGCGCCGCGTTTGAAAATGTTATCGTCAATTGCGGATAGGTCGAGTCGAGAAATGTCAGAACATCAGTGACGATGACGAAAAGGACGATAGGTGATCCCAATGGCGGAGGTGAGAAAAATCTTTCGATATCGAGGTGACGTGCAGGGCGTGGGGTTCCGCGTCAACGCGATTCAGCAGGCCAAAGGGTTGGCGATCGCGGGGTTTGTCAGAAACGAGCCCGACGGAGACGTGACGATGGACGTGCAGGGCAGCGCAGCGGACGTCAAGGAACTCGAAAAGCGGGTGGCGTCGTCGATGGAGCGAAAAATCAACGAAACGTTGGTGGACGTTCGCGACCCGTTGCCCGATCGGACCGGTTTTAAGATCCGGCATTGAGGGAGTGAGAGCTTGGCTGCGAGTCGTGGAAGTCGCGTCCTGTCTATTCCTGCTCTTGTCTATTTTCCCTAGCCTAGTGGTTCCTAGCCTAGTGGTTCGCCGCGATTTGGTTTTCGGATGGAACTGTAGTGGATGACGCAAGGAATCCGTCTGCGTGTCTAGCGCATCAAGGACTCGTCGCCTCGTCCACTACCCGAAAATCAAGTTGTCGTGACGTGATCGTGGTGCGTCAAAGGCTCGTTTTAGGGTAGGGAAAGTCGCCAAGAGTTTCGGCCGGCGCCCGTGATTCGCCGAAAGTCTTGGC
>NZ_ANOH01000412.1 GCF_000346505.1 Aporhodopirellula sallentina SM41 | reverse complement strand
CCGATTGGTGCGACCCGCTGAACGATTGCGACGGTCCGATCGAGATCGCGTACCGCCCGGTGATCAACGAGTTTCGCGGCTACAAGAGCGTCGAAGTCCATCTCGTCGATTGGCGCGAACAGACCGTCTCGCAACCGGTTTCCACGTAGCTTGTCCCACGTAGATCGGTCTCTCCGAGACCGAGACTAGCACCATCCGCCACGTACGACGCCCCGACCTACGTCACCCGGAAATGTTGTCCCAGCAACCGAGAGGGCAGCATCAAGGCAAACACCAAAAGTGCGATTTCGGCACCAACGGCCAGCATCGTGATCGCGGCGGCAATCGGAATGATCGCCATCAATCCTGCGCGAATCGTTCCTTGGATCTTTGTCGGAGATGGATTCATCGTCGCCGAGCGGGCTCGCAGCAGAGTCGTTGCGAGCATCAATAAAATCGCGGCCGGAAAGATCAGCACCGGATCGACGCGCCATGCCGTCATCCACGCGGGTCCGTCGCCTTCAAAGCCGATTCCTGCAAACCGAGGTGCCCACGCCAACAGCATCGCTCCGACCGTCATCGCAACCAGGCCGATCGGCAGATGAATCGTTCGATCGCCGATTGATTCACGCCGGCCGAACGTCGTCAGGCCGGCGATATACGTTCCCATTCCAAAGGCGAATGCGAGCACCACCGGAGTGATCCCAGGTGCGATCGACGGCCCCAGTGCAACGATTTGTACATCGTGGAGCTTGTCAGGGCCGATCCCTGCCGCAATTGCCGCGTTTGCTGCACTCGCCCCCAACAGGAAACTGCACACACGGCACATTCCCATCACCGCGGGAGCAATGGGGGTGCGTTTTAAGGGGCCGTCATAAAGGAAGATGCAAATGGCCAATACCGTCGCCACAATCGCCGGTAGCCATCCGATGATTCCCATACTCCAAAAGCCGATTCCGAGTGTCGGTACGATACCCAGTAGCAACAAACCCCATCCCGCAGTCTTTGCCGCGCCGGCTGAAATCGCGCCGGTGACGAGCGGTCCTTGGCGTTGGTTCTCTCGGTCACGCGGAAGATCGAAAACATCGTTAAGGATCATGCCGGCCCAATAAAGGCAAACGCCCGAAACGATCGCCAAGCCGAGGAAGATCCAGATCGAACTTCCGCCATCGGGAAAGGCATCGAGATCAAGTCGCCCGGTGTACCAACCGCTGCCCCCGAGCACCAACAAGAACGACGCGGCAACATCCGCGAGGACTGTAAAAACGTTGGGCAAGCGGACCAGGGTTGCCCACGATTTCCATTTGGCTGTGTTCATCTGCGAAGCATTCGGCTTTGACGCTCGGTAATTTGAATCCCATAGCGAGTGAGGTAGCGGTCGGTGTCGTTGGTGAAGTTCACCGACATGTCTTGATTCTCAAATCGAAAGCGTCCAATCGGTGGCGACGATATCGGACGAATCGAGTAAAGCTCAATCAAACTGATCAGCCGCTCCTTCTGCGTTGCGGCGATTGGTTTTTCCGCCGGTGCCTTCGGTGCGGCGGACAACGCATCAACGGCGGTACCTGTGCTCGCGAGCCCGTTATGGGAGTTGCCATCGCCCGAGGTGTCAACCGATCCATCTTCGTTGGATCCGCTGTCTTTCGATCCACTCGCTGAGTTGGGCGATTCGGTGGTTTGTGGATCGGTCCAAAATTCGATACGCAGCGGCAAACCTTGTCCGAATCCGGTTTCGGGGGAAGCCGTTTTCGCGATCGCCACCACAACCTGCGTGGGGCATAGTTCAGGCCAGGTTGGAGTGCCGAATTCTTCGAGTCTGGCTTCTCGGATGTCGGGACGCATCGAGCCTCGAATGATCCAAACGTCTCGATCTTCCAACCGTCCCGAAACAATTTGGAGGTCGTGGTCCGCGGCAATCGATTCGAGCATTTCGGTCCATCCCCCAACCCGAACGCTCGGCGGAAGATGATCGACCAGGTGGTCACGGCGGGCCGTTGCTTTCAGGCTGTCCGTGGCGTCTCCGCTGGTAAGACCTCCGCGGTAGACAGGTGCGGACACGGTCGAGTTCGATCCGCTGTGCATCCATTGGTCGAGTCGCCCCACGTCGACGCGTTGTAGGGAGACGTCGTCACCGATTTGTTCCCGCGTCCACGCCAAACGTCCGTCGCTGATTTGTTGCAGCGTGTGTTTGCCGTCCCCGTCATGCATCGCGACTTGCATGTTGAACCATCCGCTGCCGTCGCCGGCTTGTTCGTAGGTACCGACGCCGATTACTTCGCGGCCGCCGACCCAAACCCGTTGGCGAAATTTGGCGTCAAAGGCGGGGCCGAGGGCAATTTGCTCGATCACCCGGGCGAGAAGACGCCGCGCCGGGTCGGCGTCCGCCGGTGCGATCGATTTTATTTTGTCGGTCGCGGATGCTGTTTGGGCCGAAGCTGAGCGAGCCGCGGGACCGACCAGGGTGATCGATCCGAGTAGCAAAAACAGGGCGAAAAGCCAGTTTTTCTGCTTCCTTACGCCCCATCGACGCGTTGCTCGATCGTTCCGGTGAGGGCAACAACAGTCGTGCGGGTCAATCTTCATGTGCGGGTTGTGACGATTTTATCAAAGATTCGAGGCCTGACCTGCCGATGCAACGTCGTAGCGATGGGTCCGTTCGTGGATTCAGAGCGTCAACGGCGTGTGGATCGTAGAGATCTCGGGCCGTCGAAGTCCATCCCATTCGATCACGATTCGTCACCATGACGGATTAACACCTGTTCGACTTTTGGCCAGGGATCCCGTGCGGGTCTCCCCGAATCCTCGAACGCAGCGACCCATGACGGGGGAAAAGATGAAACGAATCGTCACTCATTTGGCGCTAACGGCGACCATGGCGATGATCGCCACCGGGTGTGTGCCGGTTCGCCATAACATGCCACCGGAGCAGCGGATGATGCAGCCCGGACCTGGCGTCGGTGGACCTGGCCCCGGCGTCCTCGGACCGCCGGCCTACAACCCCATGATGGGAGCCGCGGCCGCCGATACGTCGACATCCGGATTGGCAGCCAACGAAAGCGAAACCGCAGACGGCAAAATGTCGATCAGCGATTTGGCGACAGGGGACAGCAACCCTGAAATCTCCTTGGTCGGATACGATCAAGTCGAAGCTCAAACGGCTGGTTTCCGCCAACTGCTGAAAGGCGGTGCGGGAGCCGATTGCGGTTGTGGCGGTCACGGTGACTCCGCAGGCTGTGGCAGTGGCGGGCAAGTCATCCCGCCCGGCGGCGGTGTGATGATGACATCCGGCATGCCCGGCATGATCTCAACCGCTCAGGTTACCTTCGGAAGCCCTGACGGGATGCACGTCCGATACGACATCAGCGGTTCGGGCATGTTCGACAGTGAACCACTCGTGGTTCCCGCTCGTCAGAACTTCCCGCAAGGCGGATTGTATCGCCTGAAGTTGACCAACATTCCTAGCCGTCCCGGCGTGGAATTGTATCCAACCGTGGAACTCGCGTATGCCAACCCACGCACCGGAGCCTACCTCGCTCACAACTCGGTGCCGTTGCAGTTCAGCGAAGAAGACTTCGACCAAGTCCTGACGGGTAACTTCGTCACCAAAGTCATCTATCTTCCCGATCCCGAGTTCCAAGGTCCTGCCATCGCCGGCATCGACACACTCGTCAGTACTCGACTCGATCCGGGCATCGACCCAATCGTCGAAGCCGACCGACGCGGTAGCATCCTCGCGATCATCCGTCTCGGTGACAAAGATATCGAGATGGCTGGTGGCGGAATGGCGGGCATCGCGGGAGCCGGTATGATGGGCGCTCCGATCGCCGGACTGCCTGCACCGTTCGCACCTGCCATGACCGACGGATGTGGTTCGCCTGCGGGACCGGGAGCCGGCAAAGTGGGTGCACCACCTAGCCTTCCTGGAATGGTCGCTGGTGTCAACGCACCGCAATACGGCATGCCGTACACCGGAACGCCGATCGGATTGCCTGGTCCTCCTCACATTCCTTTGGGAGCACCGGCTGGGTTGAAGAGTCACACGATTCGTAACCACACCCACATGCACATGCCTCGTCCGGTTGAAGACCTTCGTATCGACGTCCGTCAACAACCTGGCATGAGCTATCCGAACCCGGTAAGCCGCATCCGCGTTACCGAGCAAAATATCCATCCCGGCGTGCCAAACGCCAGCCCAGGATATGAGCACCCGAGCCAACGGGTGTACTAAACAGGCTGATTAACGGCCGAGCGAAGCGGGCTGATTCAGTCCGCTTCGCTTGCGTTATCAGCATCGGGTTGCTTGGCCTTGTTCAGGCGACTTTTATTGACAATGTCGGTTGGGTTTCGTCAGTTAGAAAAGGAACAGGCGATGTTAAGACGCTCACTCTTACTGCTCTTGGTCGCGTGTTGTGTCTCGAGTATCGCCAAGGCTGCGGATCCTTCGGATTATCTTCCCCGGCGTTCTGGTCATTCGCTCTATGCCGGCGACATGCCGGCGGGAGTCATCGCGTCGACTCGGCAAGCGATGAGCTACCGACAACCGGTGCAGCCATATTTTCAACCGGTTCGGTTTCATGGGCCCGAGGGTGTGCGTTTCTCATTGGCGCAGTACGGCACCTTCGGTGAAGGGGAGTCGGACTTGATGGCCGGTCTGATGATCGGCAAGGTCTATCGGTTTCGCGTCAGCGGCATCCCGAGAGCCGAAGGCGCGGAGTTGTATCCGACGATCGAAATGGTCGATCGGACCTACCCGCCTCCAGGATTGGCAACCACCTATCCAATTCCAGTGAATCTGGACGAGGATGACATTCTCGCCGCCTTGGAAGGACGATTGGTCACTCGAGTGATCTATTTGGAAGACCCGCAAACCGCCACGCCGCTCGCCGAAGGGCCTAACGGACCTGTCGCGATCGATGTTCCTGAATACCAGGATCCTTTGGAGATTGCTGATTTGCGAGGACGTACCGTTGCGATTCTTCGCATCGGATCGTTGGCGCCGCCACGTGCGGAAGTGTTGAAGAGTCAGTTCTTTTTTGGTCACCCATCTTGGGCTCCCATTTTTAAACCAAATCCATGATCTCATTCACTGACAACAAATTCAGCGGGAAACAACACGTTTTCGCATCGCTCGCGCCGTGCTGCGGTGTGATGGCGTTGACGTGCGTATTGGCGGTTACCACCGGTTGCACCGGGTTGCCGATCGGGGCGTCGAAAAGCCAGTCGCCGGTCCCTTCTGCGCCGGTCAAAGAATCCGCGAATCAGAATGCTTCAGCAACTCCAGTCGCTTTGGAACCGGTTGCGGAGCTAGCCCATGGCGTTGCCACCGCGACCGCCGCACCGTCAAATACCGCGGCCGTCGCCGCGCAATCGGCGCAGATCTCTCAAGTCGGTTTTCGTCGGTCGTCCGTTCATGTTGGCGATGACAACTGTGAAACGCCGGACTGCGGATGTTCGTTTGGGCCTTGCGCCGATGCTCAATGTGGCGATTGTGTCTCGTGCAACCAACGCCCGCACGGTTACGCGATGCCCGCAATGGCGCCGCAACCCTGGCTTTACGATCCACAAGAGTTTTTGTGTGACGGTGGCGACCAAGATCCAAACGCCGCTCTGACGGTGGACGATCGCATCATCGGTTTGCAACCCGAGGACACGGTCACGCACTACACCACCGAGAACGGAGATATCGAATTCGCCGCATCGAATCGCGTTTGCGTTTACTCGCCTCGCTTTGGCAACGTGCGACGCATCACCGGTGCGATTCAGGGTGACGGAGCCATTGGAGTCTCGGGAGTCGATCGTCCGGTCGGCCCCGTGGACGTCAACTACGATTTGCCCGGTTTGGTGGTCCGAGATTCCGTGGAAGTCGACCGTGCCGAATTCACGCGTCGGGTTGACTCGATGCGAGATCGCAATCGTGGTGTGCGAATCGAAAGGGTTCAACAACTCCACTCGATGTCTGATGTTCTCGCGGTATTGGCGGGCATCCAAGACATCAGTATTTCGGAACTCGACGAATCGTTGCTCGCCATGCTCGAACGGCATGCCGTTGCGGCCAACACTTGGACGGTCGATCAAAGTGTCGAGGTTGAAATTCAGGACTTGGAACCACCGGTGTTGACTCGAGACCAAAAGGTCGATTCCTTGGTCGTGTACGAGTTTCCTGACGCCGGGCGTCTCAACCTGATCAAGATCGTCGACAAGCAACACGCCGCGATCGGCGATACCGTCACCTTCGCCTTGCGACTGCAAAACGTTGGTGACTCCGCCGTCTCAGGCGTTGTCGTGACCGATAACTTGACGACTCGACTGGAGTACGTTGCCGACAGTCAGACTGCGTCGGTCGATGCGGACTTCGAAACGAAGTCCAACAGCGCGTCGTCATCGCAGTTGATCTGGCGAATCAACGAAACGCTTGAAGTCGGCGACAGCGTCACGATCGAATTCCAGTGCCGAATTCGATAGGCATTGTGGGGGCATTCCTGCCGAGCCATTGCTCGGCGTAGGAATGCATCCTAGGGCGCGGGCTTCGTTTGACGATCGTCGATTTCGGATAGCCGAAATCGAGTGCTGACGATCGAATGTTTGTCCGCCCCGGGGCGATATTTGATGTAAGTGGTGGCAACGATGGTGCCGTCACTCAATTGTTCGACGCCCGGGTATCCGCAGTCTCGTCCGGCGTGACTGTGCAACAACTTCACCCGGCATTGACCAGGATCGCCGTTCCGGATGTCGGCGTAGGTGCCAACCCAGGCGACGAAGTGACCTTTCGTTTTGCTGTTTGGTGCTTGGTCGCGAAACGCGATGACCCAGCGACCATCCGGCGTTCGCACACCGACGTGACGATCGCCGGTGAGCCCCCATGGGGTGTCTTTGGGTGTGCTCCATGACTTCCCTTCGTCACGAGAAAACATCACGAGGCTTCGACCTTGATGGGTGTTTTCTCTCATCAAACAGCACAATTCCGATCCGTCGGGTGAACGAAAAACGAAGGGTTCACACGGGTTCTTTCCTTCCACGGCAGCGACCACCTTCGGTGTGGTCCAGGTGAATCCGCCGTCCGACGTGATCGTCTGGAGCACGTTGAGAGGAGCTCGGTCCTTGCCATCAGGACCTTTATGATACAGCCCCAGGTAGCGACCGTCGTTCAACCGCACCATGCTGCTGAATGTCATCACGCATGGAAAACCCAAAGGCGGTATTTCTTTCCATGTCTTTCCATCGTCTTCGCTCATGATGCTGGGCATGCCCGGTCCGCCGCGATGCCCCAACGCGGCGGAAAAGACCCACATGCGGGAGACGCCCTGTGGATCGGTAAGGCGGTAAATGCTCGGGCAGTTTTGATGGGTTGCAAAGTTGGGTGGCAACCGGTCGTCCAGTCGCATCCAGGTTTTTCCACCGTCGTCGCTCTTGGCCATCGGTCCGGCGGCTCCACCATGGTTGATACACCAAACACAAAAAATGGTGTCTGTCCCCGGAATCCGGAGCGTCGTCGGATGCCCTTGATAGGTTTGTGGAGTCCCGGGAGCGATCACGGTGTGTCGAGCGGTTTCTCCCGAAAGATCAATCGTTGGCAAATCGGGACCGTCCGCCGCTGCGAAGGTGGCCGATGAGCTGATCAGGATCGCGGAGGCGACCACTGCGCGAATCGTTGTAGTTGAATTCATATCGAATCAATGAAAGGAAGGAAATAAGGTGGGGAAGGAACGGATCGCGAGTCAGCCACGTTCGGTGGCGATGGAATCGCGAGGGAAGGTAAGGCGAGAGAGGGGGGCATGGAGGAGGCAGGAGAAAAGAGAGGGAAGGGGGGACTGCGCGAGCAGAGTTTGACGTGCTCGCGTTTGAGGTTGCGAGCAATGTGGGCCGACGCCCACTTCGCTCGCGGGGGTAGGATTTTCTCGCGATGCTTAGAATTCCAAGCTCTCGGTTTCTTTCATTCCGCGAGTGCCCAACGCACCCCATAGCCCATAAGGACTTTTCTCGCCGGTGTTCGGAGTTTTCGTGATGTCGCCGGCTTCGATACTGTCTGTGATGAACCTGACGGCTCCGTCGACCATGACAACATGGGCGCCACCTTGATGGCGACTGCCCGCGGATGACACACCCTGAGAAACGTCGCGGCCACGGAAGCAGCTCGGGCTATTGGGCGGCAAGATCGTCTGAAAGACGCTGTACTGTTGCATCCCGGTTGCCCAACGATAACCTCTTGCTTCGCTCGTTCCGTTGCGAGTATCGACGCTGGAACGAAGGAACTGAGGCCGCTCCGGGTCAACCCGGTCGAGACAACGTTGCAGGTCCATGGCCGTGTCGGTGACCAACGCATCGTTCGTGTAGTAGGCGTTGTCGGCATTGACTTCTTTATTGCCGAGCGACGTGCAAATCTCACCACACATGATGGTGTTCGAGGTGCCGTCGGTGATATCGCGGAAACGGGTCGTGTGGCGTGACCAAAAACAACCACGGTTCGTGCGGCGTGCTTCGATCGCGGTGTTCACGTCGTCCGATTTGCTCGTGCCGGCGACCTCCGCGTTATCGTCGTTAGCTGATTGATAGAACCCGAACTGATTTCGTCCACCGGAGTTCGTCAAGCGGGCATGATCGCCAACACAGGCCGCGTAGTTGGTTCGACCTTTCGCGGGCAGGCCAATACCCGGATCGCTCGGGCAACGAAACGCCGGAATGTCGGTGTTCCAAGGAACGAAGTTCGTCCACGGCGTTGGTCCCATCGGAACGTAACGATTGCCATCCGAGTCGACTCCCGCAGCGATCGATTCCCAGATCGACTGTTGTTCGATGAATGGAGTGATCCCCACCATCCAACTCAAGAACAATCGGTTGGATTTGTTGTTGCTGATGGACGTTGTCGGATCAGGAGAGGTTCCGCCAAGGTTTCGCGGTAGCTGATTGTAGGCCGAATGATAGTTGTGAAGTGCCAAGCCGATTTGCTTGAAATTATTGCTGCAACTCATTCGTCGAGCTGCCTCGCGAGCCGCTTGAACGGCCGGTAACAAAAGGCCAACCAGGACACCAATGATTGCGATCACAACCAAAAGCTCGACCAGGGTGAAACCTCGGAAAGAACGTCGTTTGCTGCTGAACACGTGAAGACTCCGAAGAAGGAAGATAGTAAGTAATTCGTACGCTGCAGTCGGAAAGAGGGTGTCGCGCAAGCAAGCACGCGGCACGCGTTTTCAAATGAAAGTGGCCTCCAATGCGGCCATCGGGAAACGATTCGTTTCGAATACGAAGGCGACCTAAACCACTTGGATTGTTCGCCGACGGGCGTTGGCCGCAGGTGTCTCGTATCAACCAGGGCGATTCCTGTTGGTTGATGAGTTCTCAGATAGGTTCTAGGTGTCCTGCGTCATGGAGCGTTCGTATTCAGCCTCTGCCGCGGCTGCTTCCTCCGCGGTCATCGGCGCCGGTTCAACGACTTGCGGGCCGGATGGATTGCAACCAACGCTGGAGGCAACCAGAAACAAACTGAAAACAAGAACTCGCATTGGTCTGACCCTTACTGAACCACGACATAAAGAAGAATTGCACGACCGGCATTCAAGGCCAGTGATCACCCCGGTATGGCTTTGCAAGGTGGTGCATCGTTCCCTCATGATAGGCCCTAAGTGTGTGGCTTCAATTGTCACCTAGAACAAAAATATTGGCATTCTCGCTACCGCAGGGGATGTCGCTATCTATGTTGTGTGACCCCGAGTCGCGAATGACATGATTAGTGTCACCTTTTTGCGAGGTTGGTGATCGTCTGTGCCGTGTATGCGGGTGTTCACAGGCGGCGTTCTCTCCGGCGACGGACCCGTCTGAGCCCGCTTTGTCTTACTGAGATCCTGTTTGGTAACTCAAGAACCCTGTGGATTGACCAGGCGTTTAGGTTAGTTCTCTCTTCGGGTAGTGGATCGTGTGAAAGATCCTCATGCAGCAGGATCTTTCATGCGATTCACTACGAACGCGAGCTAGAAAACGACGAAGCCGATGTCGCCTGACATCGAGGGCCTGAACTGAACGCCTGAATTCGAGGGCCTGGATTCGAGGGCCTGGATTTGGGGGCCTGGATTTGGGGGCCTGAAGTCTGGGCGATTAGGGACACGCGTGGTTCTTCAGCAAGGCTGTTGCTCGGTGGCACGCATGTCGTCACCCGTGGCGACGGTCGCCGAAGATGCCGGCGTGGTGAAGAGCGTTAGCCCGCGAAGCTCACGAGTTTCCGCACCGAGCAAAATGCTCGAGAGGTAGCCCGTGGTGAAACATGTGGCGATGCCTATCACGGTGTACAGATACCCCGTGATTTCGCTAAACTGCCAAAGATAGATGAGCAAAGCTGTGCCCGATAACGCACCAATCATCGCTCCGCTCGACGATGCCCGCCGGGTCGTGAAGCCGAGTACAAAAAGACCGCCGAGTACTCCCATGAACATTCCGATCACCATGATCGAGCTATCGAACAGAGACTGGATGCTGGGGTCCACAAAAGTCACTCCGAGCAGTGTGCCAAGGATCCCGACAACGAAGGTCACAAGACGGGCTGCTCGCAGGTAACCTCGTTCGGTTTGGCAAACACTCATCGGACGCAGGAAGTCGGTGATGATGGTCGTCGAGGTCGAATTCATGCTGGTGGAGACGGTCGACTGTGCCGCCGAAAAAATACCAGCGACAATCAATCCGGCGATCCCGATCGGCATCTCGTTCGCGATGAAGAGGGGAAAAATTTGATCGGTCGTGATGTTAGGATCGAGGCGTTCAGGATGGGTGCGATAAAAACCGAACAGTGCGGTGCCCACGCCGAAGAACAGCAGTGTCGCCGGAATTGCCATGAACGCGTTCGTCCAAATGGATTTGGCCGCGAGGTTCTGATCTGGGGTGGCCATGTAACGCTGGACGACTGCTTGGTCGGCAGTGTACGACGACAGGTTTTGTCCGGCAGCACCGAGGATGACGACCCACAAAGCCAATTGGGAATGGGCGATGTCGGTGTGAAAATTCGCGACCCTTAGTTTGTCGTAGGCGAATGCGTTTTCGAGCATCCCGTTCCATCCACCGTCGGCACCGAGCACCATCAACACCAACGCTAACAATGCACCGCCGAGCAAGACAAACGTTTGGATCGTATCGGTCCAAACCACGGCTTCGATTCCGCCCATGGTGCTGTAGAGAACGCTGAGCAAGCCCATCAGCATCACCGACTCTGCCGGTGAGAGAGGTGTCGCGACTGCCAAGGCTAAGCCGGTCAACGACATCACCACAGCCATGCGGAAAATGTGAAAGAGGGTGAAACTAGCGCTTCCGAAGAGCCGCACGCTTCGGCTGAATCGTTTTTCGAGATACTCGTACGCGCTCGTCACATCAACGCGTCGGTAAAACGGTAACGCAACATAGACGCCCACGAATGCGATCACCGGGATCATCAGGTTCCCGACGGCGTAAACCCAATCTTGAGCGAATGCTTTCGAGGGAATCCCCGTGAAGGTTACCGAGCTGAGCATCGTGGCGAAGATGCTGCAACCAACCGCCCACCACGGCATTTGGCTGCCGCCGCGGAAGTAGTCGTCGGTGTTTCGGTTCCGCTTTGCGAAATAAAGTCCAACGCCAACCATCGTCAGGAGATAGCCAAAGAGAACGACGTAATCCAACGTGGAGAAGCCCGAACGCGATTCGCTCGGTGAGATGCTCCAGACTGCCGGCGTTCGTACTCGCGGACGTACTTCACCGGTTGGCAATACGATCCGACCCTCCCACATCACTGCGTTGGTTGTGACTTGGTTTTGTGGGATGGCTCCTGCGGATGTCCAGGTGTCGGTGATGGTGTGGTACCGCAGAGCTTCTTTGGGAAACCCGGGATGGGTATCTTTGAGTTCATCTGCTTTGCCAAAGAGTGTCCCGTCGTCACCACCGAGAACCAGCACATGGCTTTGCCCGATCCCGATGGCCGCCGCACCCATCACGGGCCGCGGCGCGTCCGACCGCTGCCGCCACTGAGCCGTGCTCGGACGATACTCCCACACGTCGGTTAGGAGTTGCAGCTTCCCCCGTGACTCGTTGCGACCACTGATGACATAGACGCATTCCTCGTAACCGTTGTGTTGATGGGTGGTGAGGTTGAATGCGCGTGACGGACCCGGCCAAGGATCGAGGGTTTGCCATTTTGCTTGCTGCGGCGGGATCGTTTCATTGAGGTCGAGCGCCCAGAAGTTTTTCAGCGCCTCGCCCGTCATGTCTTGGCCACCGGCGAAGTAGACCACGCCGTCGACCAGGGTCGCCTGTCCGTAGGCACAGGGCTCGGGTAAGGCGGGGTACGGAATCGTTTCGACCGTCTCCGACGTCGCGTTCCAACGAATCAGGAACACGTCATCGAAAGTATTCACGCCGTCGTTGCCGCCCATGCAAAGGACGCCGCCGTGTGCGGACACGGACGCACCGTATCCGCATCGTCGCGGCAGTGTCCCGCCGCTTACCCACTCGTAGTTGTTGGGCTTTTCGAAATCGTTGGTCCTGCGTAGCAATACGTCTACGCTATTCTGCCAAACTTTCTCGTTGTCCCAGACCGGGCGTGGGAAGTTGGCTCCCCCGGCAACAATCAATGCGTTGTTGCTGGTTCCGACGAAGGGACCGGCAACTCCCAATTCATTCGGATGGTCTGGTAACGCATCCCACAACAAATTGCCGACTGCTGCATCAGGTGCCGTAGCCTGTTCACCGGAAACGCAACGTGTGTCGAATCCGCCGAGCGTCAGCAAGGCAAAAACGAACGCGGCAATTTTAAATCGGTTGTGAGTTCTCACGCTAGCCAGCACTTTCGACCCGAAGCGGTTCTGCGATCCACTCAAAAAAGCCGATTGCTTCCAGGTCGCGACGAAGTTCTTCGTATCGGTTCGCTGGTAGTGACGCGATTGGCAATCGACTCGGCCCGCAATCGATACCGATCATTGACATCATCGCTTTTTGTGCTGCTCGCGGACCGTAGGGTATGAAGGTGTTTACGATTGCTTGGGAACGTGCTTGCAGTTCACGAACCTTGGCAATGTCTCTGTCTGAAAATGCTCTGATTAGTTGCTGATAGATCGCTGCGGCGAAATTGTAGGTGCTGCCAACTGCGGCATGTACCCCAGCAATCAGGCCGCAGTACAAACTTTCGTCTTGTCCCCACAGGATTTCGAATTGACCCTGTGAATAGTTTAGACAGGTTTGCAATTCATGCACGTTCGGAGATGTGAACTTGATCCCACGCAGGTTTGGAATCCGGTCAGCACTCAATTTCAAAAAATCCACCATCGGTAGATTGACGCCTGTCGCGCCCGGTATGTGGTAGTAGTAAAACGGTAGGTCCGGTGCGCCAGACGCGATCTCTGCCATGCTGTCTACCAATGTCTGCACGCAGTCCGGTTTGAAATACACCGGACTGACCGCCGACACAGCGTCGGCGCCGATGGATTGCGCGTCTGCGGCGAGTTGTTTGGATTGGCGCAAACTCTCGCTGCCGCACTGAACGATAACCGGAACGCGACCGTTGACGCGATCGACAAAGCGTTCCGCGACGGCGCATCTTTCCGGCGACGTCAACGAAAGGCCTTCACCGGTGCTGCCGAGAATGTACATCCCGTCGATGTCGTGACCGATCAGATGCGAGACGGTTTCATCGATCCCGTCCAGACGCAAAGACCCGTCTGGGTTCATGGGAGTAAATGTGGCTGCGATAAGTCCCCTCAGCCGATCAAAGCCGGGGGAAGGCGACTGACTAATCACGGGGAGGTAGGCTCTTGGGTCGAAGGGATTTGTGGGGAACGGCGCGTGGGACACACCTCATCGTTGAAAAACGCAACACGGACCGGTCGTTGCGAAGAGCGTGATGAAGGTGGCTCGCACCTATAGAACGATAACCGTGCCGCAGTCGAACACAAATTGACATTTCGAGTAAAATCGTTGTCATATTCGCTACCGTGTTTTCTGAGGAATTGTCGTTTTGCCCAACAGCCTAAAAAGAGCCAGTAGCCCAAGAGGAGCCAATAACCCAAGAGGAGCCAGCACCCCGCAAAGAACCTCGGCAGGGAAGGCGGTCGTTACACCGGGACGCAATATCTTGTTAGCACTGACGTGGTACTACCCGAAAATTCACCACGGGGTGGCCCGGTTTGCACGTGATCATGGCTGGCACATTACGGCTGATTTCGAAGACCTCGTTCCGAGTCACTGGAACGGCGACGGAGTGCTGGCGTTGCTCGGTGGCGGACGTGACATTTGGAAGCGACTTCGTCACTGCAAGGTCCCGATTGTCGATTTTGCAGAAAGTCGCCCCAACATCGAGTTGCCTCGCGTCACCACGGATAATGTCGCGATTGGAAGAATGGCTGCCGATCATTTCCTCGATCGCGGCTACCAACACTTCGCCTACGTCCAAAGACGAGGAATGGGGGTTAGCAGTCGGCGTCGCGATTCCTATCGAGAATCGATCGAGGCTGCTGGTCATCGGTGCGACGTTCTCAATTGGCATCGGGAACGGGAGAGGCGAAACGATACACTCGATCAACGACACCGATGGTTGCTTCGCCGCTTGACTTCGTTGCCCAAGCCGCTCGCCGTTTTCACGTCGAGAGACGCCGAAGCGGTGGAGGTGATCGATGCTTGTCTGGCGGCCGAACTGGATATTCCGAACGAGGTTGCTGTGCTCGGCGTCGACAACACGGAGATCATCTGTGAATGCTTGCGTGTCCCCCTTTCCAGTATTGAAAACAATTGGGAGCAGGTCGGTTACGAAGGCGCAGCATTGCTCGAACGGTTGATGCGTGGAGAGTCCGCGCCACGCGAACCGATCTACGTGCCCCCGTCATTTGTGGTCGAACGACGAAGCACCGACAGTCATGCCGTTGACCATCCGAAAGTGGTCGAAGCCATTCGTTATCTGCACGAGAATGCTGCTGAGCCGATCAGTATGAATCAGCTTTTCAAAGCGGTCGGTATGTCTCGAAGCGGGTTGGAAAAGGCGTTTCGCGAACACTACATCCGTGCGCCCGCCGAGGAGCTACGAAACTACCGATTAACAATGGCCAAGAAGCTCCTGCTCGAGACCGATAAGAAGGTCAATGTGATCGCCGAGCTAGCCGGATTCCAGACGCCCCATAACCTGTGCCGAATCTTCAAGCAGCACGTCGGCACCACCCCCAAACAATTTCGTCTGACAAGGACAAATAGGCCGATTGACAAGTGAGTGTTCTCGTTCCGATCGATAAGTCGAACGGAAGCGTTACAGCAGTCCGGCGGAAGCATGTTGCTCTTGACGTCGATCGGATGTAGCGATGGCGGCAACCAGGTTATCGAATCCGCGCCAGACCCGTCTGCAATGGGTATCGCGCCCGGAGCTACGGAAGACATTGAGGAGTCTTCGAAAGCGATGGAAAACGCGTTGAACCCACTCGCCGATTAGTGCATTCGGATATTTGGCGTATCCGATCCCTGTAGCTGACTTCGCCAGAATTCAGGCCACTGAAGTCTGGCGACATCGGCTGCATTCTTTTCTAAAAACGCTCCAGTGGTTGCCGGTGAGATCTCACCGCTTCGCGAAGCCGTGGTGACAATGGAGGTTACCTTCGGCAGTGCATCGCCATCGCTAAATGTCGGGTTCCAGAACGACCTGCATGGGAGTCGTATCCTCAGCGAGTCGGGTGACGCGTAGGCCGCTTGTATAATAGTCTGCGTACTTTCGCGGAACGGTGCGGCCGTGCTCGTGCGCGTCGGCGGCGAGGTCTTCGGTTAAGACGACCTGAACCACGACGACTTCGTATTCACCGGGTGGCAAGTGCACTCGCCCGTCACCGTCGCTCAATCGGAACGCACCGAGCGACGTGATTCGGCTGGCGTAACGCGAGCCGTCTTTGAGCGAACGAAATTCGATGCTGCCCGATTGCACGAGTTCGCCGTCGGAGAACGCGACGGTGCCTTTGGCGGATTCGGAGTCGTTGCTACAGCCCGCTGTTGGTAAGAGCGTAATCGCCAGGGCGACGGTGATGATGGGGGCGGGCAGGCGTCGCATCAGTTGGCTAGCTCCACCACCCGAGCGTCTTTGCGATTCGCCAACGAACCCAATATTTTCGTGTCCGTGTGGGAATCGAACATGCGAACGCTGCCGTCGACTAACGCGAAATGCACGCCCGCCGGGTGCCAGCTTCCGAATGAAAACATGTCGGCGAGGATGTCGCTTGGACCGTGGGCGAGTCTCAGTCCGGGGCCAGCCAGTCGGCTCGATGCGGGCAAGTGATCGCCGTCGTACGCGGGGGAGTCCTCTGGGAATTGGCCCAGTTGTTCGGGCGGAATGTACTTCTCGCCGAACAGGAACGTGCTGGATGTTCCGTCCGAGACCGAGGCCATGCGAATGCGATCCGCGGGGGCGGTCGCGACACCGTCTTTGCACTGCGGTCGGACGCTGATGATCACGCCTGTCCCGTTTCCGCCATAGTAAAAATCGGTAGATGCTCCGGTCGATCCCGGTGTGAGGTCGCCATGGTTGCCCGCGTAGTCGCAGAGTGCCCCTTCGATATCGAGAGAGACATCCACCGGACGAGGCGGGATGGGGCAGCCACATGGGAGTCGACCTCCGCCACCATCTACCGTCGTTCGCAGGCTGCGCGTTCCGAGCGGACGGGTTCCGCTGCGTCGCGACGGGCACAAAAAGATGTCCGGGACTGTGGTGCGAACGGCTTCGGGATGTTCGTACCATGGTTTTGACAGATCCCAACGCTGTCCCAGAGCAGTCTGTTCGATGTATGGCATCACTCGCGCGAGCCAAGTGGGCGTTTCGAGACCGCATTGCTGAGATGGTTCCGCGCCCGGCCGCGATTCGTATCGAGCCGGTGGGAAATAGCCAACCGCGTCGTGGTGCATGTGGGAGGCAAGGGCCAATTGCCGCATTCGATTTTTGCAATCCGTCGATCGGGCGGCTTCGCGAGCCGATTGAACGGCCGGGAGCAGCAAAGCAACGAGCAGGCCAATGATGAAAATCACGACCAGGAGTTCGAGGAGCGTGAATCCTTGTTGATCCGAATGTTGTGTCCTCATCGGAGGCGGCGCCTTGGTCGAGTTTCAGTCAGGAGGCGTGTAGCGAATTGTCGATTTAATCAAGAGTCAACCTGTTTTCGTTTAACCGGTAGCCGTAGGCGACGTGCAGTGGCAGGTAGGTCGCCTTTGGCTGCCCGTTAAACGCAATAAATCAACAGCCCGCCAAGCAAGGGGCACAGGCAAACGCTCGCTTGCGAGTCGGGCTGGTACTCTATCGTTGAACCTTCGCTTTTCGATTAAATCGACAAGCCGGTAAGGTATTCGACAGGCTCATATCTTACTCTGCTTCGCGAGCGATGTATTGACCGATTCCCCGTTTCGGCAGACTCACGCCGCCCCGGGGAAACACGCGGGCAATAATTCCTGCTCCTTTCACCAAGAAAGAGTTCGGTTTCCTCGGTAGGTAAGGATCTTCGGTGCGAGGGGAACGTTTGGCTGAACTGGACCGGACGAATGCCAAGCATAATCCGGCCGCCGTGACTGATGCTCTACTTGAAAACTCGCAACCGGAGACTCCGCGTTCTGGCCTTTTTATCAACCAATTGGCAGTCCGTCGCTCCAGGCAGAGGCCATTCCCAGAGCCATTGCAGCATAATCTGTTTCGATAGCGTTGCGATCACGTGACGCACATTCTGCCGCATCGGTATTATATAAGCTGGATGCGAACATTCGGCCTCCCATCGCGATTCGAGAAGTTTTTTCTAATCGCTGTTGAGTGAATCTGGCCATGGCATTTTCTAAGTCACCGGGTGATGCGGAAAACTCTCGAGCAAGGAACCAAGCATCCTCAAACGCTTGTGCGGCCCCCTGACCCGATGTTGGAAGCGCCGCATGCGCCGCGTCTCCAATCATGAGCACATTGTCTCGATGCCATTTTGGTACCGGGTCGTGATCGAAAAGTCCCAAACACTTTATGGTGGTATTCGTTGCGGTCCGAACGATTTCACTGACAGGAGCAGGCCACCCATCGAAGGTTTGCCTCAGCTGACTGAGGTTCGTGCGACTACGGTATAGAGAACGCTCTGGCACTGCCAGGCCTCCCGCCCAGTATGCCGTGTACGCAGATACGGGCACGACTCCAAAACGTGCTCCAACACCCCAGTAGTCGCGGATTTCCAAAGGATCGAATTTGGGTTGGTCCCATCGGTGGATCCCAATCCAGTTGACGAATCCTTGATAAACAGGTCGATTGTCCTTGGTGGTGTATTGCCGCGCTTTGGAGTCCATTCTTCCATCAGCACCGATGATAAGTGTTGGCGAAATGGATGTGCCATCAGCGAAAAGGACACGGCAATGATCGCCAGTGCGCTCAATCGCGGTAGCATGTGTGTTGAAGGCAATGAGGATTCCGCATTCTTCTGCACGTTGTAGCAGCACACGCATTAAGTCTTCTCGCAAAACAGCAAGGCTGGGAAACCCCATTGCAGCATCAATTTGTTGAACGTTCAGAGTTCCGAGTTCAACCTCGTTTTGCGTAGTGCGTCGCATTGCGGTGACGTTTCCAGCGACAGTACACAACTCATCGAGAATTCCGATTTGGGAAAGCACAAAGGTTGCGTTGGGCCAGCATACGACGCCTGCACCGAGATTGTGCACCGATTCTCGGCGTTCAAATACGCGGACCGAGATGCCGATTTGGTGCAACGTAATTGCCGACGCTAAGCCAGCGATACCAGCACCAAGTATTGCGACTTCCAAGAAGACTGACTCCGTTCAGGGAATTATGCGGAGAACGAAATTGGTCACCGGTCCGGCGGTGTTTGGTCTCAACTAGTCGCTTTCCACTGCCAGTCGGATCCGGTGCAATGCCTGGTTATTCGATGCGAGTAGTGCGGTGAGAAGCGTTTCACTGTTAGTGGAACGTTCTATGGAACTACTGGTTGTCCGCAATCGCCATTCCGTCGTACCACGGCCGTGGTCCATGCTGAGGCAACGGATGAAAAAACACATCGGCCAATGGAGCTACAGGGGCGTGAACGGCCAAAACATCTTTGCCCAAAGCTCTGGACATGGGAAAGTCAAAGATTTGGCGCAGGCGTCGCGAATTAACAACACGCTCCGCATGGCTTTTACCAAGGTTAATCGACCGGAAGCAGCTCAAGTTGTCCTCGGCAGTTGCCGGGATCCCGATACACGCGGCCGATAGCAGTGAGATTAATGCAAGAACCTTCATCCGTATTTTCCGGTCTCTTTCGAACGCAAACCATGAGTGACGTAAATTAGCAGAGGGGCTTCCGCTCCGCCAGAGAGATGCAAGGCTCTGAATCGCAATCGCCTCAATGCGAACGGACTTCGCCGCTTCGTGGCCATTGCATCGTTATGCTGCGTCGTGTTTATCTAGAAGCTTCTTGACGGAGTGTTGGTTGTGGGTCTCTGCTCTATCCGTCGGGGTTTGCCTGTTGGCGTCTTGGATCGTCGCATCCGCGCCCGAATTGAGCAACGCACGAACCGTTTTCGTATCACCGTGCGTGCAAGCCTCGTGAAGAGCCGTGCGGCCATTTTTGTCTTTGCAGTTCACTAGCTCAGGTCGACGAGCGAGGATTTCCTTGACAGCGTCCGCGTCATAACTGTATGTCGCGCGAAACAGATTAAGGAGATCGTCGTCATCGGAGTCGAGCAGATTGTCAATCGCTCCGTGTTCGACGAGCAGGCGGCAAATGTCTTTGTGTTTGCGTTGGCCCGAATAGTGAATTGGGTTCCCATCGTCGTCCGTGATACCTGCACCATTCTCAATTAATACTTTGGCCACGTCGAAGTGTCCGCGATAGGCGGCGAAGACGAGTGGCGTCCATTCGCCATCTTTGGCAAGCCCATGAACGTCTGCGCCGTGGTCGATCAAAAGCTGAGCAACCGTCACTTGTCCGCGGCTTGCAGCCACATGCAAGGGCGTCAGGTTCTTCGCGTCGCGAATGGTGACGAGAGTTGCGTCGTCGTCGAGCAATTTCCTGACGGCGGCTACGTCGCCATGAAATGTCGAAGTAAAGATTGGATGATTG
The DNA here is from genome assembly GCF_000346505.1 of Aporhodopirellula sallentina SM41. Classification (GTDB taxonomy): domain Bacteria; phylum Planctomycetota; class Planctomycetia; order Pirellulales; family Pirellulaceae; genus Rhodopirellula; species Rhodopirellula sallentina. The sequence goes on along the minus strand of NZ_ANOH01000412.1, from coordinate 3,659 downwards.
GCCATCTGACACCAATTGTTTTAGCTCATAGCATTACCGATCACCCGATCGGCGCGATTGATCTTCTCTTGTCGAAATGCCTCGACTCACTGACATCGGATGTTTCGTCGCTGGATTTCCCAATTTGCGGCGTTGTTGATTTGGTGGTGTCGGTCCATCAATACCCCTGTGTCCAATCGGACGACCTTGTGAACGCACTATGCCATGGTCATCAACGGTCCATTCCGTCGGTATTCAATTTGTTGCCTCCTGATTCGCGAACTGTTGCCCGATATCATCTAGCCGTTTCAGGATCGTTTCTAAGCGGTCTGCAATGTCGGCGCGAGGTGCCTTTTCCTTTGGCGGATCTGCGGCTGAAGCTGCGACAGCGACCTTTATAGACAAGAGCAACAGAGTCAATGCAAATGTCGTGCGAAGCATTCCGTTGTCCTGTCGTAGAGGGAGCCAAAGCCGATTCAGGCTACTCGATCGATCGAGTGCAAGTCAATTTGATTTGATCAGCGAACGGCAAAGCTCAGCGGGCTGGGCTGATTTTTTGCGTCGGTGATTTCATCTGCCATCGAGTTGCTTTGACTGTTTGCTTCACTGGTGGCGTTTCGTTTGCAGTTAAATTTGTGGTTGCTCTCTCTCGCCCCTTGCTCGATTGAAATCGTTGCTAGAATACGGGCACTGGTCCAGTGGGCAGCCGGGCTATTTCAGCGTCTCCGCTGCATTCATGCGGGCCATTTGGTTGAGGGGGCGCATTTACGAGGGATCAAAAATGTCGAGTGCATACGAGTTTTCACCGCATTACACGGCAAGCGACTATCAGCACTGGGAGGGTGACTGGGAATTGTGGGAAGGCATTGCGATTGCAATGAGCCCCAGCCCATTTGGTCGGCATCAGTCGTTGGTCTCGCGGATTGCAAGATTGCTGGGCAACGCGGTCGAAGAAATTGATTGCAATGCCGAAGCATTGGTGGAGCTGGATTGGATTGTCAGTGACGATACCGTTGTGCGACCGGACGTGATGGTTGTCTGCGGCGATCCACCCGAACGGCATTTGGAAAAGGCTCCCGCAGTCGCTGTGGAAGTGCTTTCGGAGTCCACGCGACGGAACGATCTCGGCTACAAGCGACAGCTCTATCACCAGCACGGCATCGCCGCGTACCTCATTGTTGACCCACAAGAAAAAACGGTTGTTCTCGATCAACGCCAAGACGATGGTGGTTATCAAACTGAAAACTTGAACGATTCGGTCGCCTTTCGTGTCTGCGACGACTGCGAGGTCAAATTCTCGGTTGGAACGCTGTTCCGGTAATTGAAAATTTGTCTCGCCGCATGGCGGTTACCAACTTGGCTTGGTCGGACCGGTAGTTGGTTTCCGCACACGCGATGGAACAAGGCTCATTCAAGCGGATTGACTGGCTACTTTCTCTTCTTCCATTTCATCGGTGGTAGCGGGGCCTCAAAACTCAGCCAACTGTCGTCTTGCACCGCATTCGTTTGGCCACAAAGGGACAGAGGTCACAAAGAAAGATCGACTTTGTAGCCAAAACCTCTGTGCTCTTTGTGCCTCTGTGGCGAAGCTCATTTGTGTTGCACCGCCCTGATTTTGGCCACAAAAGCACAGAGGTCACAAAGGAAGATAGACTTTGTGGTCAATACCTCTGTGGTCTTTGTGTCTCTGTGGCGAAACTGTTTATGCACCATGTTTTTGAATAGGCCTAGGAGATGAGTGTCAATCAAGACTGGAGTGACGTGCGAGTCAACGAGCTTTGCGATCGGGTTCGACAGATCGCTTACGATTTGCATGTCTATTTGGGCACCGGCTACCTCGAGAAGATTTACGAAAACGGATTGCTTCATCGTCTGGCTAAAGCGGGGATTCGCTGTGAAAAGCAGGTGCCGGTGCAGGTGTTTGATGACGACCAATTTTGTTGAGGCGAATACAAGTTAGACCTTGTCGTCGAAGAAATTCTGGTGGTTGAGATCAAAGCCGCTCGAGGAATCGATGACAAACATGTTGCACAAATCCTCGGCTATCTAAAAGCGACCACGCTGAGTCACGGGCTGCTCGTCAACTTCGGATCAGCGAAATTTCAAATCAGAAAATTCAAGATGTAGGATTTGGGTTTGCGGCAGAGACAAGGAGGGCACAGAGAGCTCGCTCGTTTGCGTTGCAGCGTTTTGTGCCCCTTTGTGTCTCTGTGGCGAATTACAATCAGCTGGAAACGGCTTCTTCGTCATGTTCCAATTCGATTGATGGCAACGGATCTTCCATGTCCGCCCACGCGTTTGGGCCTTGAGCAAATTCAACGTCCGTCAGCAAGCAGTCATCGAGAATCTGGGTGATTCTTTCTTGGTTCATCGCGTTTCCGATGAACACCAATTCTTGATGGCGATCGCCATGTTCCCCGACGAACTTGGATCGAATTTCTTCAATGGACTCGGAGTCGTCGGGCCATTCCTCTTCCGGTGCGGCTGCCCACCAGAAACCGGCTGGGTTCATGCGGATCGAGCACCCGGCTTGCGACCAGTCGTAGGCCCAATCGTGTCGCGACGCGATCCACATCAATCCTTTGCTACGAAGCACTCCGGTGAATAAACCTTCTTCCATGTCGGCGTCCAGAGCGCTGGTCAAACGTTTGGGATGAAATGGACGATGGGTTTGATAGACGAAATTCGAGATGCCGTATTCTTCGGTCTCGGTTTCTTCTTCCCCGCGCGGCACCTCCAACCATCCGGGTTGCTCCTCGGCTTCACTTAGAGAGTAGAGCCCGGTGCCCATGATTTCGGATAGCTCAATGCGGCTTTCTGTCGTGGTCAGGATTTTGGCCTCGGCGTTGAGCTGACGCAGAATCTGTTTGAGCTGCTCCAGTTCATACGGCGAGATCAAATCGGTTTTGTTGACGACGATGACATTGGCAAATTCAACTTGATCGACCAACAGATCCACAATGTTGCGAGTGTCTTCTTCGCTCAGACCCAAACGTCGATCGGTGAGATCGTCCCAAGAACCGAAATCCTTCATGAAGTTGCCTGCGTCGACGACGGTCACCATCGTGTCCAGTTCGGCAACCAACGACAGGCTGTCGCCCTCTTCGTCTTCGAAGGTGAACGTTTCTGCGACCGGCATCGGTTCGGAGATGCCGGTGGATTCGATCAGCAGGTAGTCAAAGCGACCATCGCGAGCGAGCCGGCGAACTTCAATCAGCAGGTCTTCGCGTAGCGTGCAGCAGATGCAACCGTTGGACATCTCAACGAGCTGTTCTTCCGTTCGCGAAAGATTCGCGTCGCCCGATTTGACCAACGCCGCGTCGATGTTGACTTCGCTCATGTCGTTGACGATCACCGCGACTCGTAGGCCTTCGCGGTTGGTCAGAATATGGTTGAGCAGCGTCGTCTTGCCGGCTCCGAGAAATCCGGAAAGCACGGTGACAGGAAGACGTTCCGCCTGGGGCGTTGTTGGATCGGTTGGGTTCATTGGATTTTCAAGAGGGTGGTTGGGATGGGGATAGGCTCGAGGGATAGTTTGCTGTCGTAGCGAAACGCGCGGAGCGTATTGGGTGAAGCAGGGAAAGCCGAAAGCCTTGGCGGCTTCCGCTACAGCAAATGGGACGCGTGTTATCCGTTCGGTTCGATTGCTGCTTACTGCAACTTGGCCAACAGCGCACTCT
>NZ_ANOH01000411.1 GCF_000346505.1 Aporhodopirellula sallentina SM41 | reverse complement strand
TGTGTGCCTTGTTAATTCTGGTTTGGTTCCGCCAGGTTCTATCCCTCTCCCAAATGCAACACAGGATACCCAGGAGACTCAGGATACCAAGGACACTCAGGAAACCCAGGATACTCAAGGAGGGGGCGCGGCGGTGCATCAAAAGCTGGCCATCGACTTTCAACGATTGATCGAATGCCATCGCATCAATGGCAGAGGCCAGCGACGAAACGCATTAAAGGCTTTATGCATGTCGATCATTCGTCAATGCGAAGAACGCCCCGAAGGAGAGCTCAGGGATCGGATCTTCCGGTCTTGGTGGCGTGCAAACTCGCAACACTGCGGCACAGACGAAGAAGTCAGTTGGTTGGAGTTTGATCAGATGCTTGATGAGTTGCGAGGCGATGGTTTTCTCATGGTTGTGCAATCGATTCTCGAGAGCATAGACGTGCCATCCTGGGCAGATTGCTTGAACCTTCGCCCCATCGGTCGCGAGGTGGCCAGGGTAGTCATTGCGTGCGACGTCGCCTCCCAAGGGAAATCGTTCCACCTGAGCCCCAGAACGGTCCAAAAGATAATTGGGTGCCCCGATCACACAACACCGTATCGCAACCTTCGTGCATTCGAGCGGAAGGGAATCATTGAGGTTGTCAAACGCGGTGACGCCAAACCCGGTGGCAAGGCAACAACCTACCGATTGCTCATCGAACCAGATGGCAGTTTGAGACTGCATCCCTAAGCCCCTTCCAAGCCCCATCAATACCCCTTCCCCGTCAACGAGGAATTCAATGCCAAGTTCAGCCAACCGAGACGCCGTTGCGGCGCAAGGACGCCCCAGCGAGAAGGAACTAAAACGAGCACGAAAAAGAGGTATACCACGAAAGGTCCGCCTTGTTTGTTCCAATGAATCATGCGACGAGGAAACCAAGGTTCGACGATCCGAGTTATTGAATGCGTTCCGGCATCGGTGCCCGCGTTGTGGATCACCAATGAATCGACCATGTGATTTAGGGCCGTCGTCCAAAGTTGCTAAGCAGGTTCGCAAACCCAAATAAGAGTTGCTTAGCAGGCTCCTGGGTGCCGTTTTGGGGTGCTTAGCAGGCTCTGCCGAGTCGTTCGTGTGAAATGCACCCGATTCACGCTCGCCTGCTGGCGGGTGATTGGTGGGGAGGGTTGGGGGCAGCGTTAGTTTAGGTGCACTCGGTGGTTGCAGATGATTCCTGATGCCTCCTGAGGGTGTCGAGGACGAAACTGAAACAGATTTTGTTTGACCGGTCGTTGGTGGTCGGTACTGTTTCAATCAGCGGCTAGGTTAGCTACCGAAAAGGAGTGTTCACCTACTCCCTGCCGTTGGTTTTCTTTGAGGTGATTTGCTGAGGTAAGCAATGGCAAGTTTGCGAAAAGAGTCTGACCGTGGGCGTACCGGTTGGAGGTTGCAGTTCAGGCAGTCGGGAAAGCGTCGTTCGTTGTGGTTGGGGGCTATGTCCAAGCGAGCAGCGGAAGGGGTTGCCCGGCATGTCGAGGAGTTGGTGAGGGCAAGCGCCGCGAATGTTCAGCCCGAAGCGGAAGCCGCAAAGTGGGCACGCGGTGTTGATGAGCGGATTCACAAGAGCCTGGTGAAGTGGGGCCTTACCTCGCCTCGTGTGGTGGTAGCCGAGGAGGATCGCTACGCGGGATCTTTCTTCGAACGCCTGATCACCGAGAAGTGGGAGGGCCTGACGGCACGCAACTACCGACAGGGCGCCAGCTCCTTTACGGAACGATTTGGAGCGGACCGGCTGCTCTCTACGATCACCCCCGTTGAGTTTGGTCAGTGGCATCAGTGGATGCGTAAGCAGGGGCTCGCAGAGGCCACCGCAAACAAGCGAGCCAAAATGGTTCGGACGATGCTGAAAGAGGCTGTTCGTCGGAAGATCATCGACGAGAACCCAGGATCAGACACCAAGATCGGCGGTGAAGTGAACCGAGACAGGGACCACTACATCACCCGAGAGGATGCGGGAAAGATTCTTGCGAAGTGTGACACCGAATGGGCGTTGCTGTTCGGGCTGTGCCGTTTCGCTGGCCTGCGGTGCCCGACCGAGGTAACCGGTCTGAAATGGAGCGATGTCCAGTGGGATGACTCTCGCCTGCGGATCGACAGCCAAAAGACCGGACTGAGATTCACGCCGATCTTTCCAGAGATCAAGCCGCTACTTGATGCCGCATGGGATGCTGCCCCAGAGGGCTCCACCTACGTCATCAGTCGCTACCGAGACCGGGAGGCCAATCTTCGCACCCAAATGCACCGAATCACCGAATCGGCTGGATTGGCTGCCTGGCAAAAAACGTTCGTGAACCTGAGGGCGTCGTGCCGGACTGACCTGCAGGACCGTTTCCCGGATCATTGCGTGAACACTTGGTTAGGGCATTCCAGCCGAGTAGCAGAGCGGCACTACCTGCAAACCACCGATGCCCATTGGCAAAGGGCGATCGAGGAACCGGTCGGCGGTGTCATCGGCGGTGTCATCTCTGCCGATCTAAGGGAATCAGGAGCCCCTAGCGAAGCGGACGACACGGAAAAAACCTTGTGTTTAGCGGGTGCTGATGATTCACAAGGGGAAACAAGGCACGCCCAGGTGGATTCGAACCACCGACCTACGGATTAGAAGTCCGTTGCTCTATCCAGCTGAGCTATGGGCGCGTGTGAGAATCGGCTCGTGGCCGTTGAGCGGACACTGTACTCGGCGATTGGGTTCATTGGCAATCACGGATCTTTCCACCTCGCCTGCCCGCGACAGTCTCGCCCAGACCGTGACCAACCGTTGGAGTAAAGCCTTTGGGCGACCCGGGGGGCAACCTACCGTCATGCAGGGCATGACCTACTCGCGGTAGCCCGGCGAAGGGGTGAGCCGAAGTGCGTAAGCACTCGGGTTTTGGGCCGGTTGAGCAAGGACGCGGGTTGGTCTGGACGATCGATCAACGTCTCCACCCGAGGCCTTACGGCTGTTCCGCTCACTCACGTAGTTCGGTCTTTCCAAGACCGAGGCCAACCCAACCTTCACCTAGTTAACACTGAACGGTGGCGGGAACTGGTTTCTCTCCGGCGGTTGGGCGTGCTCCTGCAGATCCACATCCTTTTCGCTCGGGCTGACCGATTGCAGCTCGATCTCGCCACGATCGATCAGCTTGATCAAATGCTCCGCTCGGGCATCAACGTCGCTCATTTCGAGCAACTTCAATTTGTCTTCCGGTTCGAACGGCAGCGTGTAGGCGATGATGTCGGTGATCGGGCCAACCCCCATTTGGCCCGCCATCAGATCGTGCAGACTCTGCTGCGACCCTGCCTTGGGAGGAATGATTTTCCCGAACGAAGTCAGCAACCTTCGTTTCAGTTTGTTGCGTTGGTCCGTCGCCGCGGGCAGATAAAAATCGTCGATCAAGTCGACTTGGGCGGATCGAAACGGACGAGTCGTCTCGAGTTCCCGCCGGATCTTCGCTCGGCGAACGCCAACGAGCAAAATATTATGCCGGTCACCGGCGAGTTCGGCGTGCGAGACAATCTTTCCGATACAAACGGTCCGCGCGATCGGTGGCGAAGCAGGATCGGCCACCGATGCGGAATCGAGCAGCGTCGCCATCGTGAGCAGTTGATCCGTCGCGAGCGATTCTCGCAGCATTTCGACATACCGCGGTTCAAAGATGTGCAACGGCTGCATCGCATGAGGAAACATCACCAACCCCGGCAGCGGGAACAGACGCACCTGCCCGTCGAAATCGTCAGGTAGTTGAGTGACGTCAGAAAATGGATCCATGTCGAACGCCTTGCGGAGTGCCCCATCGGCAGGGGGCACCTTCGAAAACTGCCGGGTGAAACGTTACAAAACGTACAGCGTGCTTGAAATATAGCGAATTCTAGGACGCCACACCGGTCACACGACGCTGAAACTCGCTAAATTACGGATTCACACCCACCGTCGGACCATCCGCATTGACGAGCGTCATCGCATGATTTTATCCAGCCAGGAACTGCTTTCACGGATGGGCGACGATATCGCGATCGACCCGTTCGATCCGACACGCCTGAACGCAAACAGTTACAACCTCGCGCTGCATGACGAGCTGCTCGTTTACGAAGAAGTCGTCCTCGACGCGGCCAGCCCCAACCGGTATCGCCGTATCGAAATTCCCGCCGAGGGGCTGACGCTGCAGCCCGGTGTGTTGTATCTCGGCCGAACGGTTGAACACACCGAAACGCGGAACCTCGTTCCCGTCCTCCATGCACGCTCGTCGCTCGGCCGTCTCGGTTTGTTTCTCAACCCCGGCGGCAGTCTTGGGCAGTGCGGTTACTGCGGCACGTGGACTCTCGAGATGCACTGCATCCAACCGGTGCGGATTTATCCGGGCATGCAGGTCTGTCAAATCTCGTATCACCAACTGCTCGGCACCTGCCAACCCTGCGAGTCCGACAAGTATCAAAATAGCACCGACATTCAGCCCAGCCTGATGCATCGCGAACTCGGCTTCGACGACCGCGACACCCAGCTCGAACTGCAACTGAATTTCGACGACGCCATCCAAGCAGCCCGATAACCCCCGGCTATCGCGTCCCCACGTCGGTCCATCTCTCCAAGACGGACACCCTCAACAAGCGAACCAAACACGCGATCAAAACGCTGGCACGCCCCACGCACCGATGCGTCCGCGTGCGCTGCCATCGGCCCAACTCAATCCCGGGGTGAGCAGTTTGCCCCCTGTTCTTGCAAAGCCCCAACAACGTGACCGCGAAAGCGAGCGATGCACGCCCCCGGCAAGCACTGTTTGAAACGCCCCCAGTTTGGAAATCCAGCCAACCAGAAATCAATACACTTGGCAATTTCGTTCTGGTACGATGATAGGATGATCCCCCGCCGCGTCTTCGTTGACGCCCCCTTCCTGCCTCACCTACCGGTGCGATCTCATGCGACAATGGTTGCTGGTCTTTGCGTGCATCGTCCTGACTTCACCCGCGATTGCTCAAACCGATGATCGCAAACAACGTCGTGAACGGTACTTCGAAAACCGCGTTCGCCCGTTGCTGATCGCGAAGTGCTACGAGTGCCACAGCGACGTCAAACAAGAATCAGGACTGCGACTCGACTCCCGCGAAGGGATCCTTCGTGGCGGCGACAGTGGCCCCGCCGCCGTCGTCAGCGATCCTGCCGAGAGCCTTCTAATGCAGGCGATGCGGTACGAAGGTCTGGAAATGCCGCCGGACGCTCCACTCGAAGAAGAGGAGATCGAGGTGTTTCAAAAGTGGGTGCGGATGGGAATGCATTGGCCGCAAGAGTCCGCACCGGCAGCAGCGAACTTGGGCGACCAAGAAGCCATCGGCAAACTCGCAAAAAACCACTGGGCATTCCAACCGATCCGTCTGCCGCAATTACCCGAAGGCGTCGACGACATCCGTACCGCCGCCACCGCATCGTCGAACACGGCGTATCCGATCACCAGCCCGATCGATGCGTTCATCAATGCCCGATTGATCGACCTCGAACTTCCCGCTGCCGCTCCTGCCGATCGCCGGACACTGATCCGCCGCGCAACGATGGACGTGACGGGATTGCCGCCGACACCGGACGAGATCGATGCCTTTGTGAATGATCCCGCGCCGCTGATGGACGCGTTCGAAAAAGTGGTCGATCGCCTGCTCGCCTCGCCGCACTACGGCGAACGATGGGGACGCTACTGGCTGGACCTGGCACGTTACGCGGACACGCAAGATTGGCGGGCGCAGGCGGACGTTCGATACCCGTTCGCCTACACGTTTCGAGACTACGTGATCGATTCCCTGAACGACGACAAACCCTACGACCGCTTTCTCACCGAACAAATCGCCGCTGACCAGCTCGGGTTACCTTCCGATGCACCGGAGTTAGCCGCATTGGGTTTGATCACCGTCGGCCCGCGGTTTCGCAACAACCGTCTCGAACGTGCCGCCGATCAAATCGACGTGCTCACCCGTGGGCTGATGGGATTGACGGTCGCGTGTGCCCGTTGTCACGACCACAAATACGATCCCATTCCGATCGAAGATTACTACTCGCTCTACGGCGTCTTTGCGAGCTGCGAGATCCCTGCCGAGTTTCCTGATATCGCAAATGAGCCAACCGACAAACAACTGGAGCGAGATTTTCGAAAGCAACTCGAGCAAGCTCAAACCGCGATGACGGCCTACGGCAAAAAACTCCGCCGGGAAGCGATCGCCGCCCTCACCAAAGACTGCAGGCCATACTTCGCGGGCTACTACGACATGCACGTGGGCAGCAAGAAACAAATTCGCGCCATCGTCAGCAAACATAAAGTCGAACACACCGCGATGACGCCACTGGCGAACAGCCTTTCCCAATTGACGAAGCAAAAAGGCCGTGTGAAGCATCCCGTTTGGGGCGTCTGGGCCGAGTCGCTTTCGATCTCGGAAGAACAATTCCAAACGCAACGCGAAGCACTGCTAGCGAAATGGAAATCAAGCGAGCAAATCAATCCTCACCTGCGTTCCGCGATTGTGAACACCGAACCCCAAACCCGCCAAGACGTTTTGAACACGTACGCGAAGGTTTTTCACGGCGTGCTGAAGCGATGGCAACAATTGATCAAGCAAAGTCCCGACGCTGATCGAATTCACAACGGTGCTGACGAACAAATCCGGCGCGCGTTGTTGGGAAACGACGGGCTGTTCATGCTCGACGAAGACGCCGTCGTTGCCGCATCGCGTTTGCTCGGCACCGGTCGCCGCAAGCTCGGTGACCTTCAAAAAGCGATCGGCGAGGTCTACGCGACTCACCCCGGGGCACCTCCCAAAGCGATGGTGATCCGCGACAAAGAGAAACCGATCAATCCGTTTGTGATGCTCCGCGGGGAACCCGCGCGTCGCGGTGATCGGGTGCCACGGCGATTCGTTTCCATCGTTGCCGGCCAAAACGCCGACCCGTTTACCCGAGGCAGCGGACGCGCCGAACTCGCCGCCGCGATTGCCTCGGCCGACAACCCACTCACCGCCCGGGTGCTCGTCAACCGTGTCTGGAGCAAATACTTCGATCACGGGTTGGTCGATGCGGCCGATGATTTCGGGTTGCGGTCGTCACCGCCATCACACCCCGAGCTACTCGATTGGTTGGCGTGGGAGTTCATGGATCACGGTTGGTCGCTGAAATGGTTACACCAAACAATTCTCTCGTCGGCAGCCTACCAACGCAGCAGCGCCGCGTCAGACCGAGCAAGTGAGCACGATCCGGAAAACCGTTACCTCAGCCATCAGAACCGAAAACGGATCGACTTCGAAGCGATGCGGGATTCCATGTTGGCGGTCAGCGGCAAACTCGACCGCCGCATCGGAGGTCGCAGCGTCAAGCTATCCCAGACGCCATATTCAACACGCCGAACCGTCTACGCCTATGTCGACCGTGTCGAACTCGATCCGATGTTGCGTGCGTTCGATTTCGCCACCCCGACCACCTCGACGGCGCAGCGATCGGTCACGACGGTACCGCAGCAGTCGCTCTTTGTGATGAACCACCCGTTCGTGATCGAGTGTGCCAAGGAACTCGCCGCCCTCGTTCGACCGTCCGCGTTAACAACCGACGCCTCGACATCCCAACCGAACACGGCGATCAACAAACTTTTCGAGCGGGTACTCGGACGAAACGCTTCCCCCAAAGAGTTCACGACACTGAACGCGTTCCTTTCGGTCGCCCGACAAGCCAACGAAACCACGACGCCGGTTTGGCAGTACGGTCTCGGCAATGACGCCTCCAACGAGTTGACGTTCGAACCATTGACCCACTGGACCGGACAACAATACCAATTCGGCGACGACTTTCCTGACGACCAACTCGGATACGTCCGCTTAACCGCACACGGCGGGAACACTCCCCGCGACCGAAACCGCACCGTCGTTCGGCGATGGGTGTCCCCTTTCAATGGGGCCGTCCGTATCTCCGGCAAACTCCGTCACGAACGGGAAAAAGGCGACGGTGTCTACGCGACCGTTCGCTGCGAAACGGTTCCGTCGCCGCCGATCTGGTCGGCTCACAACAGCGAGTCCGATACCAACATCGATCGGGTCCGAGTCACGATCGGCACCACGATTGACTTCGTCGTCTCTCCCGGAAAAAACGGCTCGAACGATGTGTTCTTGTGGGCTCCGGAGATTCGGTGCGTGGACGGCCCCAATCCGGACAAACGATGGAACGCGTCGGATGACTTTGCGCCCCCGCCGGTTCCACCTCTGGACGAATGGGAACAACTCGCCCAAGCCCTGATGCTGACCAATGAATTCTTCTATTTGGACTGAACGCCGATGACTCGCCATGAAACCTGCCGGCTGCCTTCCCGGCGCAGTCTCCTGCAACAATCAGGGATGGGGTTGGGGATGCTCGCCGCATCGAGCTTGCTCGCCGAAGAAATCAACACCGGCGGCGACTCTCTCGCCCCTCGCCAGCCACACCATCCGGCTCGTGCAAAAAGGGTCATCCATATTTTTGCTAACGGCGGACCGTCGCAGATCGATACGTTCGATCCCAAACCGATGCTGCAGAAGATGCAAGGCAAAACTCTCTCGAAACAACTCGAGAAGGACCGGCGTCTCGGCGGTGTGGCTCATGGGTCACCGTTTCGATTCAGCAAACACGGAAAATCGGGAATCGAGATCAGCGAACTGTTTCCCAAGCTCGCCAAGCACGCCGACGACTTGTGCGTGATCCGGTCGATGGTGACCGATGTTCCCAATCATGAACCGGCACTGCTGATGATGAATTGCGGCGACATTGTTCGCCCTCGTCCGGCCGTCGGCTCATGGGCGTTGTACGGGCTCGGAACGGAGAACCAAAGCCTGCCCGGATTCGTGGCAATGTGCCCCAAAGGTTTACCCACCGCAGCGACCGCGAATTGGCGGAGTGCTTTCCTGCCGGGGATCTATCAAGGCACGTATGTTGATTCGCAGTACAACGATCCGGATTTGTTGGTGGCGAACATTCAGAACGAATACCTGCTCGCCAAGCAACAACGCGAACAGATCTCACTGGTCCAGAAACTCAACGCGATGCACCTCGCCGATCGTCCCGGGGACCATGCTCTCGAGTCGCGTATTCAGTCGCTCGAACTCGCGTTTCGGATGCAGGGAGAAGCCTCCGATGCGTTCGACGTCAGCCGCGAACCCGCTCATGTGCTCGACGCATACGGGGACACGCAGCAGGGCAGGCAATTGCTGATCGCGCGACGCTTGGTCGAACGCGGCGTGCGTTACGTGCAGGTCTATCACGGTGCGGGACAACCGTGGGATGCGCACGCGAACATCGCAGTCGGGCACCGTCGCCTGGCGAAAGAATGTGACGGGCCGCTCGCCGCGTTGCTGGGCGATTTGAAACAAAGCGGAATGCTGGAGGACACGCTCGTTATCTGGGGCGGAGAAATGGGGCGAACCCCAACGGTGCAGCTTCCCGTCGGTCCGAAACCCGGCCGCGACCACCACGACGACGGCTTCACCATTTGGATGGCCGGCGGGGGAGTCAAATCAGGTCACGTTCACGGTACCACCGACGAGGTCGGTCTGTCCGCCGTCGAGGATCGGGTGCACGTTCACGACCTGCACGCCACCATCCTTCATTTGCTCGGCTTCGATCACAAGAAACTGACCTACCGCTACAGCGGCCGAGACATGCGGCTGACCGACATCCACGGCCACGTCGTCGAAGGCATTTTGGCGTAGTCTCGTCAGCATCAAAGGCCGTAGCGAATGTCGCCAAGACATCCGGCCATCAACGCTCTCCGCCGAAACTCTTGGCGGTTTGTCGATTTAATCAAGAGTCAACCTGTTTTCGTTTAACCGGTAGCCGTAGGCGACGCTTGACGGAACGCAACCTACCCTTCGGGCACGGGTTAAACGAAAATTGAACGGTATTGCGTTTAACCGGTAGCCGTAGGCGACGTGCAGTGGAAAGTAGGTCGTCTACGGATGCCCATTAAACGAATAAATCAACAGCCCGCCAAGACATGCGGCGATCCTAGCCCCCCCTGCCGAAACTCTTGGCGAGTTTCGCTACAGTAATTTCTAAAACAGTCGGCCGTGTTCGGAACGCTGAGACCGAACCCGCGACGCGGTTAACCTTCCAGTTCGGCCAAGTCCGTCGTACCGGCCATCGCACGCAGTTTATCCATCGCACGTCGCTCAAGCTGACGCACGCGTTCTTTCGAAACGCCCAAACGATCAGCGAGAGATTGAAGGGTGTGAACGCGGCGGTGTGATCCGAGTGAGAACCGTGCACGGATGATGAACTTCTCGCGACGGTCCAAATCACCGAGCATCACGCTCAAACGACTTCGCAACTCGTGCCATCGTTTTTCACTGATTGCCGATTCCCGTTCTTCTTCACCGATGTCGATATCCATGTCCTGCAATCCTCCCATGACTTTCTGGCGTTCTTGCTGTCGCAGGACAACGGTACGGTACGCGTTTCGGCGAACGACCTGCGTCGCGTAGGTACTGAAACGGAAACCACGGTCAAAGTCGAACTTCTCGACGCCACGGATCAAGGCAACGATCCCATCGCTGAGCAGTTCGTCAAAACTGTTGTTCGGATTCACGAACTTCTTCACGATCGAGAACACCAAACGCAAATTGGCTTCCACGATCCGGTCGCGATGCCAATCCGCGAGTGCCACGTACAGTTCAATCAACTCGAGACGATGACGTGAAGGACGATCGGGGTTCAGAACGCTGCGGTGGATCGCCGCTTGTTGGAGCAGATAGTTCATCCGCTCGAACAGCAAACGTTCCTGTTCGGGTTTGAGCAACGGGGCTTCGCACAACCGTCCGAGGTGGATCGGCAAATCCACACCGCTGCGTCGGATCGCGGCAATCCCGAGGGCAGTCTGTCGCTCCGCCAAACCGAGTTCTTCGGCGAAGATTCGTTTGCCTTCTCGGGCCGAACTGAAACGTTCGTTGCCGATGAAGTCGATCTCTTGCCGCAGACGTTGTTTCGTGATCACCCGCAATTCTTCCGGGGTCGCGTTTTCCAAATTGCGGACCTGATCGCGAGTCTCGGCGATCGGCACCGCCAGCTCCGTGCACTGCACCCAAGCAGGCATTCGGGCGGCGACGGACGATGCCGTCAAACCTTCGAACTGATTCGGCTGGGAGGCCGCCTTTCGAGACTTGGACTTGGTTGAGGAACTCATATTCGTGACCTAAAGCTGCTCGACAAGACTGAACATTAGTAAACGCCGCAGGCTGCAAACTGAGACGACAGGCAATGAACGTTTTCATTCCTGAAAACGTTCATTGCACTCAGGTATATGCGTGCGGGTGATGATAGGCAAGCGGAAGAGTGATCTTTTTTTACAAAAATGAACGTTTTTCAGTTTTGATTCATTCGTTCACTTTGGAAATTCCGAATTGACGCTGACATACACTGCATCGAAACGATCAAATTCGTCCGAAAAACGTTCACCCGCTGGGTACACACGTTCAAGATGATCGTTTTCTAGTTGCGTCCGTCATCAACTCTCGCCGAAATTCCCAAATTGGCTGCAGAACAACCACTCTTTTCGCCGAAACAAGTCGCTTGCGCCCTGAGCGTCAGCGAGTCGTCCGTAAAGCGGTGGTGCGATTGCGGTGCCATTTGCAGCCAAAAAACGGCTGGAGGCCACCGAAAAATTTCTCTCGAAGCGTTGCAGCGTTTCCTAGCGACCTCGCAGAGGAGTCTTTGCAAGCCGGAAACGTTGGGTTTGCCGAAGATGCTGCCGACGAGGCACGTCTGCTTGGAGGGAAAAAAATCTCCTCGAAACCAGTGCTTTCGCGACGCCTTGGCTCGCGGTGAGTTTGAGACCTGCCGCGGCCTGCTCTATGAGATGGTCGACGAGGGGGCGTCTCGCAGTCAGGCGGCGGAGTGCTTGATTGCCGACGCAATGCACGGCGTTGGTAAGGCGTGGCAGTGCGAAGAGATCGACGTTTACCAGGAACGCAGGGCGTGTGACGTCGCTCTGCGTTTGATTTTCGACCTCAACAGTTCCCTGCCACCGGTCGCTGAGGATGCGCCGGTGGCAATCGGCGGGTCGCCCATGTGCGATCCATATCAACTGCCGACCGCTCTGGTGGAACTGACCCTGCGTGAGGTTGGCTGGAAAGCGACCAGCCTGGGCAATCAACTGCCGCTCGAGAGTTTTATCCAGGCAACGGTGGACTGTCGCCCGCATCTGGTTTGGCTGAGCGTTTCGTCGATCGATGACGAAGACACTTTTGTCGCCAGGCAAAATCGGATGGCCGAATCGCTGGCCGATGACGTCGTTTTGCTAGTCGGCGGGCGGGCGTTAACCGATTCGCTGCGTCCGCGTTTGCGATTCACCGCTCACTGCGATTCCCTACGGCAACTCGGCGAGATGGCTGAGATCCTGCGTTTGAAATTCGAATATCAAAACGCTCAGGCGTGCGCAGAGGCCTCATCGAACCACGGGTAAATCGGCGGTCGCAAAAAAACGTTCACTCGGTTGCCATCGCCAGCACCCCAGCCACCTGACACCTGCGACAAAGCGCCCGCATGTGGGCAACCAAACATCGACCGATGCGCAGGTGCGCACCCGGCGTCGCGTGCTCGGCAGACAGGATTTTCCGCAGACAGGCTTCCCAGCCGACAGGGTTTCAAAACCGGGCGAATCTTTATCTCCGGCGAATCTTCATCACCGGACGGTGGAAAATCCGGCAGCAAGCCTTTGCGTTGTGAATGCAAACCTGTGCGTTGACCGCGGCTCTCTGGGTCGAAGAGCCGCGGTCGTAACGTGAATCGCCCCCGCGGGCGTGGCAATCACGTTGTTCAAAATGACTCGGATGGAATCGAGCATTTTCATTTGCAAAGGGTTTCCGATTTCTGGCGATTCCGGCTGCGTCGGTTCGCGTTTCGGAACAGCCCAGCAGATGTCAGCTCTGCCCAGCCCAGCAGATGCCCAGCCCAGCGGATGCCCAGCCCAGCAGATGCCAGCCCAGCCCATCGCCCTCTACGTTTTGCCTGTCTGGCTGCCCAACCGTCTTGCCTGTCCGTCTTGGAAAGACGGCCCTACGTGCATCGCAACACTCTGTCTCTCTTGCTCCCATCCGAAGTCTCGGCGGCTCTGGTTGCGCCTGTCATTTGGTCAGCGGTTGTAGGCGTTTGCTCGCGAATCCGAACGCGCCATTTCGCTGGATTCCTGATTGCTCGAATCGGCCACGGTCGATCGGGTCGACGAGCTGCGGCCAGCGGGCTGGCCTCGGCGGGCGACAGTGACAATCGTGTCGGCGAAAGCTTTTCGGATCGGCGGCTCGACTTGAGGCAACCGGTCGGCAATGTCCAACATCGCCGACGGGTTATGGCTGCTCGACTGGCTCACCTGAGCGATAAAATGGGCGGTTTGCATGAAATTGCTGTCGGCCGATCGTCCGATGATTGGACTGAGCGTGCGGGCGATCAGATCGATGCCGAGGCTTTCGAGTTGCACAAAACAATCGAGCGTTCCCGACACGGTCGTTTGCCCGTCGGAGCCTTTCGCGTAGCTGGAGTGCAGCACGAAGACGCCTTTGCCGCGGATCGGCGTGGGCGTCATTTTTCCGTCGTATGATCCGTCGACGACAAAAATATGCTGCGACGCGTCGCCGTAAACCAAATCGACGCTACACACCGTCCCGACGCCGTCTTGGGCTTCGATCTGGTACGGCCCCAAACGGCGGCTCTGGACCTTGGTAATTTCCATCAAATCCCACAACCCGACCAATACATCTGGGTTGCGGGTCAGGAACAAGAACATGTCACGATCGCACGTGATCGCTTGGCTGGGCAGTTGCCGAAACAGCGTCGGGTTCTCGGCGATTTCGAGAATCTGCGTGCGAGCGGCCGGGGTCAGACGATCCAACGGCAACGAGTTGATGATGGAACGACGATGAGCCGCAGATCCGACCCGCGGCTCTTCCTCCGCGTTGCCGCCCCACCGGGGAACCGACGGAAATCGGCGAGCAGGGGTGTTTTGAGCGTGCAGATTTCCCGCCAACACGATCCAGATTGAGCAGCCGGCGACCAGCGTCCGGATCAATCGCAACGTAAAGCGCGTGCACAAGTCGTCCATCACGGGTGTGGATATCACCAGCACCGCCCCCATACTTGCAAAAAAGTAGCGTTCACCTCACGGCGCCGTCGCGACTCGTTCCACCAAGGTCGCGACAGACCGGCACCGACTGCAATTCGTTCACAACGGACCGCAGGGATGCACTCTCTGGTTTCGGTTATGCGGATAGTGAGACGTGAGGAAACCGTGACGGAGAGATCGAAAAAGCATCGTCCCCTTCGCGACCGCAGGAATCTGTCCGATACTGGGCCGCCCGCTCGAATGAACATCAATCCGATTTCGAACTTCCCTGCTTTTTTCCAATCAACCGGAGCACTTTTTCCGATGGCCAAGAAAACGATCGACCAAACCGAAGTCCAAGGCAAAACCGTCCTGATGCGGGTCGATTTCAACGTCCCACTCGATGAAAACCTCGCCATTACCGACGACCGCCGAATCCGCATGGCATTGCCCAGCATCAAAAGCGTGGTGGACCGCGGCGGCAAACTCATCCTGATGAGCCACCTCGGACGCCCCACCGGTGGCGAAGGCGACGAAAAGTTTTCTCTGCAACCCGCTGCCACTCGTTTGGGTGAATTGCTCGGCAGCACTGTTCATTTCGCAGCAGACACGGTCGGCGATGATGCCACCGCCAAGGCCGCCGCACTCGGCGAAGGCGAAGTCCTCGTGCTCGAAAACCTTCGCTTCAACCCGGGCGAGAAAAAAGGCGATGCCGAATTCGCCGGCAAGCTCGCCGCGATGGCCGACGTGTACTGCAATGACGCGTTCGGAACCTGCCACCGCAAAGACGCCTCGATGGTCGCCGTACCGGAAGCCATGTCGGGCAAACCACGCGTCGTCGGACACCTCGTCGCCAAAGAAATCGCGTACCTCTCCGATGCGATCAGCACACCGGCACGCCCCTTCGTCGCCATCCTCGGCGGTGCCAAAGTCAGCGACAAGATCAACGTGATCAACAACCTGCTCGGCATTTGCGACGCGATCCTCATCGGCGGCGCGATGGCCTACACGTTCTCGCTCGCCCAAGGCGGCAAGGTCGGCAACAGCTTGGTCGAAAAAGACAAAGTCGATCTGGCAAAAGAACTGCTCGCCAAGAGCGACGGAAAACTGCACCTGCCATCAGACACCCACTGCGGCGACGATTTCGGTAATATCGCCGGATGCAACAAAGCGGTCGTGAAAGCCGGCGAAATTCCGGACGGCATGGAAGGCCTCGACATTGGCCCGGAAACCGCCAAAGCCTATAGCGAAATCATCAAAGATGCCAAAACGGTCGTCTGGAACGGACCGATGGGCGTGTTCGAAAAACCACCAATGGACGAAGGCACCAAAGCCGTCGCGCAAGCGGTCGCCGACAGCGATGCAACCAGCATTATCGGCGGTGGCGACAGTGCCGCAGCAGTCGAGCAACTCGGGTTCGCCGAACAGGTCAGCCACGTCAGCACCGGTGGTGGTGCGTCGCTGGCGATGCTCGAAGGCCAATCCTTCGCCGCAGTCGACTTGCTCGACGAAGCGTAAGCCTCACCGCAAAACGTCTTCGCATCCAAACCCTGCCGCAGGCTCAACCTCCGGCAGGGTTTTCTCATGCGCAAAACAAACACCGAACACCGTAGCGAATGTCGCCCAGACATTCGGCACCCCACGCCCCCTGCCGAAACTCTCGGCGAGTTTCGCTACGTCGGTTCCGCTCGCGTCGCCCTCACCCAATTCCATAGGGTTTCCGATTTCCGTCAAAGCATTGTGACTTTGGTTCAGGGCACCCGATTTCCGCAAATCTGCGGAAATTTAGGCGTACAATTTGTCGCAGTGCGGTAGTAAACCCCCAAGCGACCTCCGCCACGGATCACTCCCCCGCACGCTCGCTCCGTTTTTTCGGCACGCCACTCCCTCGGCTCGAAGACGCAGCGTCCCACCTCCCTCCCCCGCCAATCGCTACGTCAATGTTTGCAAAAACAATGCATCGCCGCTGGACTCACCTCATGGCGGCGTTCTCGATCTTCTGCGTCTCCCCCGCCCTTGCCGGCGACGCGATCGACTTCAACCGCGATATCCGGCCGTTGATCTCGGGCAACTGCATCATGTGCCATGGCCCGGACGAGGAAGAGCGTGCCGCGGGCTTGCGGCTCGATACCGAAGAGGGGTCCCGCGAGGACCTCGGCGGGTATGCCGCGATCGTGCCGGGTGCCCCCGACGAAAGCGAACTGCTCGAACGGCTAACAACCGACGACGAAGACATGAGGATGCCGCCCGAAGGCAAGGGCCGCGCCCTCACTGAAGACGAAATCGAACTGGTGCGTCGTTGGATTCGCGAAGGAGCCAGCTATGCGAAACACTGGTCTTACTCCAAACCGAAAAAGCCCGATCTCCCCGAGGTCAGCAACCGACAGTGGCCAATCAATGCGGTCGACCATTTCATCCTCGCCAAACTCGAGGCCAACGGTCTTTCGCCCTCCGAACCGGCCGACCGCCTCACGATCGCTCGTCGCGTCGCACTCGACCTGACCGGACTGCCACCGACGTGGGAACAAGCCAACGCGTTCGTGAATGACAAACGTAACAATGCCTATGAACGCTACGTCGACGGTTTGCTCGCGTCGCCGGCGTTCGGGGAACGGTGGGCCCGCGTGTGGTTGGACCTCGCTCGCTATGCCGACTCGTCCGGTTACGCCGACGATCCTCCGCGAACGATTTGGGCCTATCGCGATTACGTCATTCGCTCGCTCAACGACAACAAACCGTTCGACCAGTTCACGATCGAACAGATCGCCGGTGATTTACTAGACAACCCCACCGACGATCAACTCATCGCCACCGCGTTTCATCGCAACACGATGACCAACAACGAAGGCGGCACGAACGACGAAGAGTTCCGCAACGTCGCGGTCGTCGACCGAGTCAACACAACGATGGCGGTTTGGATGGGCACCACGATGGCGTGCGCCCAATGTCACACGCACAAATACGATCCGATCACCCACGACGAGTACTACAAATTCTTCGCGTTCTTTAACAACACCGCCGACGCGGATCGAAAAGACGAGAAGCCGGTCCTCGGTGTTTGGTCCGATCAACAACGAGAAGAAAAACAACGCCTCGAAAAACAAATCACCGACCTGAAAGCCGCCCTCCAACGCAGCACACCACAGATCGAGGCCGCGCAATCGAAGTGGCTCGCCGAACTGAAAGCACACCCTTCGTGGAACACGGTTCGTCCCATCGCGGCGACCTCGTCGAACCGGCCGCTCAACGTTGACGAAAACGGTTGGATCTCGACCGATTCGGAAACACCGCACGAGACCGTTTGCCGCATCGACGTTCCGCTCTCCGCCCCCATCACGGGAGTGCGTTTGGAACAGCAACAAGGCGACGCCCCGAGCACGACCTCCGCCGCGAACGAAAACGCAGCGAGCGGCAGAACAGTGCCTGTCCCTCAATCAGTATCCGCATCATGGCGACCTCACGCCGCCTCTTCCGTCGACGCGAGATACGTCCGCATCGAATTGCCGGGCAAGAATAAGTTTCTGCACCTCGCCGAGGTCCAGGCTTTCGCCAACGGCGTCAACGTTGCCCCGCAAGGCAAGGCCACGCAAAGCTCGTCGAAATATAGCGACAATGCCCACAGCGCGATCGATCAAAACACCAACGGCGATTTCACAGCCGGTTCGGTAACGCACACCGAAGGCGAAGACACACCCTGGCTCGAGATCGACCTTGGCTCCGTACAGCCGATTGATTCGGTCGCGATTTGGAATCGTACTGACGGCGGCAGCAGTATCATTCAACGCCTCCGTGGTTTCGAGATTAAGCTACTCGACGAGCAACGAAACAAAGTCTGGACGCATCAACCCGAAAACGTTCCCAGCCCGAACGAAACCTATCCCGCCGACGGCGCCGTCAATCTGTCTCTGAATCCGATCGCCTCTCCGCAGACGGACCCTGGTTCGCCCACCGCACGCTTCTTCGCGTTCGAAACGCCACGTGATCTCTCGAACGGGTTGCTGACAGTCCGCCTGCCCAACGTGCCTGCGGAATCCGATCGCATCCGACTCTCGGTAACAACGGACGACACGTTACCGCGTTGGACGAAACTGCCCAAAGGCATTCAAAAGCTGGTCCGCGCGTCGACACCGCTCGATGCCAATGAGCAAAAGAAACTCGCCGAATACTATCGCGGGATCACACCGTTGCTCAACGACCGGCGTGACGAACTGAAGTCACTGCAATCACGGCTTGCGAAGATCAAACCGCAAACCACCGTTCCCATCATGAGGCAACTGCCCGAGAACAAACGCCGAACGACGCACGTGCATCTCCGCGGCAGTTATCTCAGCCATGGGAACCAGGTCGAAGAGGGAGTCCCGGAAGCGTTCCACCCTTTGAAGATTGCTCCTGGCAAAGACCGCCCCGACCGCATGACGCTCGCCCGTTGGCTCGTCGACGATGACAACCCGCTGACCGCACGCGTGATCGCGAACCGACACTGGGAACAGATCTTCGGAATCGGCTTGGTCGAAACCAGCGAAGAGTTCGGCTCGCAAGGAGAACTACCATCGCATCCGAAACTGCTGGACTATCTCGCCGTGGACCTTCAACAAAACGGTTGGAACTTAAAAGAGCTGTTGCGTTTGCTGGTGACCTCGGCCACTTATCGACAGTCCAGCGCAGCGACACCGGAACTGCTCGAAGCGGATCCCGCCAATCGGCTTTGTGCTCGCGGTCCACGCTTTCGCGCGTCGGCCGAAATGGTACGTGACCAAGCGTTGTTCGTCAGCGGTCTGTTGAGCCCCAAAATGTACGGGCCTCCGGTTCGTCCGATGCAACCGGACCTCGGGCTGAAGGCGGCGTTCGGCTCCGCCACCGATTGGCAAACCAGCAAAGGGGAAGACCGCTACCGACGCGGCATCTACACGATGTGGCGCCGCTCGAGCCCCTATCCATCGATGGCACAGTTCGATGCACCCAATCGCGAGGTCTGCACGGTCCGTCGCATTCGTACCAACACGCCACTGCAGGCACTCGTCACGCTCAACGATCCGGTCTACATCGAAGCCGCTCAGGCGTTGGCTC
Source organism: Aporhodopirellula sallentina SM41 (assembly GCF_000346505.1). Taxonomy (GTDB): domain Bacteria; phylum Planctomycetota; class Planctomycetia; order Pirellulales; family Pirellulaceae; genus Rhodopirellula; species Rhodopirellula sallentina. The sequence continues at coordinate 22,667 of NZ_ANOH01000411.1, read as the reverse complement.
GGAATGTTATCGCCTCGTCCGATTCTACCGACGAACGAGTGATGACATTGTTCCACCGAACGTTGCTGCGAGACGCGTCCGCGGAAGAGGCGGCACGTATCGAACAGTTGGCGGGCGAACTCAACGCGTACTACCGCGAACATCCCGAAGACGCCGTGCAGATGGCAACCGCCCCGCTCGGCCCGCTCGCAGAAGACGCACTCACCGATCAGGTCGGCATGCACGACTATGCCACCTGGACGGTACTCGGCAACGTTATTTTGAACCTCGACGAAATGTTGATGAAACGATAAAGGCGACGACATGGACCCTCGACTCGAATCCCTTCACCTCCGCACCCGACGCCATTTCCTTCAGCAATCCACGGCTGGACTTGGCGGGATCGCGCTGACCAGTTTGCTCGCCGATGGAGCCGCCGCCGCACGTCCGACTGACAATCCGATCGCCGTGCAGCCGTCGCACTTCACCCCGAAGGCCAAACGGGTGATCTACCTTCACATGACCGGGTCACCACCCAACCTGGACATGTTCGACTACAAACCCGAACTCGCCGAACGCGACGGCCAAGAGTGCCCTGACGCGTTTCTCGAAGGCAAAGAATTCGCATTCACTTCGGGGACACCCAAACTCATGGGGTCACCGCGAAAGTGGTCTCGGGTCGGCGAAGCAGGCATGTGGATGTCGGACGCGATCCCCCACTTTCACGACATCGCCGATGACCTTTGCGTCGTCCACTCGATGCACACCGACCAATTCAACCACGCACCGGCGGAGCTACTCGTCTTCACCGGTTCACCACGGTCGGGCCGTCCGTCGATGGGCTCATGGGTCACCTACGGGCTCGGCAGCGAAAACGAAGACCTGCCCGGTTTCGTCGTCCTTATCTCCAGCGGCGTCCAACCCAACGGCGGCAGCAATTCATTCGGCAGCGGTTTCCTGCCGTCGGTCTACCAAGGCGTGCAGTGTCGTTCGCAAGGCGATCCTGTTTTGTATTCGTCGGACCCGGCAGGCATGAACCGTGACTTGCGCCGCAAGAGTCTCGACGCACTGCGTGACCTTAACCAAATGCAGTCCGCCGCGATGGGACACCCCGAGACGATGACTCGCATCGCACAGTACGAACTCGCGTTCCGAATGCAAGCGTCGGTGCCGGACGTGATGAACATCTCGCAGGAGTCGCAACAAACGCTCGATGACTACGGTGCGACGCCCGGCGAATCCAGTCTCGCGAACAACTGCTTGCTCGCCCGGCGACTCGTCGAATCGGGAGTGCGTTTCGTGCAGTTGTTCGATTGGGGATGGGACTTCCATGGCACCGCCGCGAGCGAAGGGATCACCGACGGTCTAACGCGAAAGTGCGCGACGATGGACAAACCGATCGCCGCCCTGATCCGCGATCTCAAACAACGCGGCCTGCTCGAAGACACGCTCGTGATTTGGGGTGGTGAATTTGGACGCACGCCGTTTCGCGAAGGCCGAACATCGGGCAGCAAGGTGCTCGGTCGCGACCACTATCCCGATGCGTTCACCATGTGGATGGCCGGGGGCGGAGTCAAAGCCGGTTTCGAATACGGTAGCTCCGACGAACTCGGATTCAACGTCGCCGAGAATCCGGTGCACATCCACGACCTGCAAGCAACCATCCTCCACCAACTCGGCCTCGATCACGAACGCCTGACGTACCGCTTCCAAGGACGCGACTTCCGCCTGACCGACGTCCACGGCAACGTCGTGAAAGACATCCTAGCGTAACAGCCTCTCTTAACTCGATTCGCACGTTGTGGATCTTGTTAATAAAGATCCTCATGCAGCAGGACCTCATGCAGCGGGATTTTTAACAAGATCCACTACCACCTACCCGACAATCAAGCTGCGTAGGATTCCCAAAGCCCTAAATCTCGCGGCGATACCGGCAACGCAACGACCTGCCCGTCTTCAAAAAAATTCCGCACCGTCGCTTGACCCTCCCCCTACGGGAGCCCGTAAACTTCGGGCATGTTCAGCATCGGTGAATTTTCCAAGATGACAGGCCTGACCGTGAAGACCCTTCGGTTCTATCACGAACAGGGCCTTCTTGCCCCGACCCACGTGGAAGCGGGCAGCGGATATCGGTTCTACAGCGAATCCAAAATCGAGACCGCTCGCGTGATCGCCACGCTGCGTGACCTGGATTTCTCACTCGCGGACATCAAACAGATCCTACGCAACCATAACGACGACGCGGAAATCGTATCGTTCCTCGAATCGCAGAAAGACGAGATCCGAGAACGCATGCGAAAAGACCGCGAGGTGCTCAGGTTGCTCGAGAAAACAATCCATCACGAGAAAGACGCGACCACCCAAATGCAACAAGCAACCTACCAAGTCGAACGTAAATCAATCGCCCCGCTCCTCGTCGCAAGCGTTCGCATGAAAGGCAAGTACAGCGATTGCGGCAGCGGCTTTTCCAAGATCGGGCGGAAATTCGGCAGATACATTTCGGGCAAACCGATGATGTTGCATCACGACAACGAATACCGAGCCGAGGACGCGAACTTCGACGCCGCCATGCCAATCAAACGCGGCGAATCGACCGATGAAATCGCTGTCCAGGAATTACCCGGTGGCGACTGTTTGTCACTGATGCACCTCGGCCCATACGACGAACTCGGTCGTTCGTACGAGAAGATTCTCAAACAAGCCAAAGCAGATAACTTGCAAATCGATATGCCCACCCGCGAGATTTACCACAAAGGGCCAGGCATGATTTTCAAAGGCAACCCGAAACGCTACCTCACCGAAATCCAGTTCATGATCGCGAGCGATACCGAGAACGCGTGACACCACTGATGCAATATTGGATCACCCATGCTCACTCGGCCCGCTTACTCTGCCAACTGACAACGCTAGGTGTTCACCACGAACAGCGAGATTAGCGTCGCTGATAGAGACCATCGCTCATCGAGACAACGAGCCACCTCGATGAGCAATCGCTTTGACGCCTCTCAACTATCGTGAGAAACCGATGCCTTGATAGATGAAGCCGATGTCGGCCAACGGGAGGTTCTTCAGAATGTTTCGCCCGTCGAAAATGAACGCCGGCTTCTTCATCTCATTGTGAATCCGCTCGAAGTCAGCGTCTTTGAACTCGTCCCATTCCGTCAACACCGCGATACCGTGGGCGTCTTTGGATGCCTCATGAATGTCAGTAACGATCTCAACGTTTTCGTTAAGCAACTTCTCCGACGCGGCACTCAATTCCGAATCACCGTTTCGCATCACATCGGCGAGGTCACGGCGAATTTGCTCCGCGTCGACCCGTGGATCGTAGATTGAGATTTTCGCACGTTCATGCAGCAAGTCGCGGCAAATGTAAATCGCCGCCGATTCACGCGTGTCGTTGGTGTCCTTCTTGAACGCAAAACCCCAGATGCCGATCTTCTTGTCCGACACCGTGTTGAACAACGTTCGTACGATCCGGCGGACAAACCGAGTCTTTTGATAGTCGTTCATCTTGACGACTTGTTCCCAGTACTCGGCGACTTCAGGCAGGCCGAAGTATTCACACAGGTAGACCAAGTTAAGAATGTCTTTTTGGAAACACGATCCTCCGAACCCTACCGAAGACTTCAAGAACTTCGGTCCGATCCGCGAATCCATCCCGATCGCCATGGCGACTTCATCCACATCAGCCTCGGTTGCCTCGCAAAGCGCCGAAATCGAGTTGATCGAAGAAACGCGTTGGGCCAAGAAAGCGTTCGCGGTGAGTTTCGATAACTCACTGCTCCACAGGTTCGTCGTCAGCAATTTCTCACGGGGAACCCAGTGAGCGTAAACGTCAACCAAGGCATCGACGGCCGCTTTGCTCTCGCCACCGATCAACACACGATCCGGTGCGACCAAATCTTCCACCGCGGTGCCTTCGGCAAGAAACTCCGGGTTGCTCAAGACGTCGAACGTCGCCCCCGAAGAGGCTCCCGCGAGAATCGCTTTGACTGCCTCGGCCGTTCGCACCGGAAGCGTTGATTTTTCGACGACGATTTTGTGTCCCTGTGCCACTTCGGCGATCTTGCGGGCACACTTTTCGATGAATTCCAAGTTCGCTGCTCGGCCCGCCCCGACACCGAAGTGTTTGGTCGGTGTGTTCACCGAGATGAAGATCATTTGGGCGTCCGCAATCGCCTGATCAACATCGGTCGAAAAATGAAGGTTTCGACCGCGACTTTCCGAAACGACTTCGTCCAACCCGGGCTCGTAAACGGGCAATTCGTCGCTGTTCCACTGAGCGATCCGATCCGCGTTGATGTCGACAACCTTGACCTCGATATCAGGACACTGCTTGGCGATCATGGCCATGGTCGGCCCACCAACGTACCCGGCACCAATGCAGCAGATTTTGCGAATCGGTTCAACGTTGGTCGATTGTTCGAGCTGTGGTTGAGTGAGAATCATCTTGTCGTGACGTTTGGATACTGGAGGAACGGGCAACCGATTATCGGCAACGAAAGAGGACCACCATCCTAGTTGGGAAAACCTTCCTAGGCGAAGGGGTCTCCCCTGGTCCCAGAAATCCCCTGAGTGCCTTCAATGATGGTGCCGATTGTAAGGATCATTCGCCCGCCATGGTTCGCAAATTGCCCCCAAGATCCTTCCCCAAGAACCCGTGGACACAAACATGAAAAATTTCGCATCCCAATGAAGATCTCAAGAATCAGCACGCCGGTAGCTGAAACAGCCGACAAGCTCAGACTCTCCACCACCAACACACCACCAAGCTCCAGGCGACTCCGGCTACCATCTGCGTCCCGGCCACCTATCACCTTTATCAACGAGACATCAGTTCGAATCGCGTATCCGTAGGCGTGACCGTGATCAGCCAACTCTTGCGAACACGACCAAGCGCATCAAGCTCGTCGACCTCGTAATTTCCTCGGCGGAGGGTTTGCGTTGCCACGGCCGTTGCATCGGCGGGAAGCTTTTCCGCTCCGGCCGACTCGCTCGACACCGGCCGGAACCGCAGCGGTTTCCAATCTCGGTCGAGATGATCGATCAGCACTTGCCCGTGGGGTAGCAGATTCCATTGCTGGTCCCACATTGCGGTCCCTTCCTCACTCCGCCAATGTTCGCCCTCCCAAAATCCCCATACCGTGGTCGACGTGAAGGAAGGTTCCGAGGCGATCAATTCCAGAAAGTCGCGGGTGAAATCGGCTTGCGTTTGCCGATCGATATGTTGATCGTCAATATCGAACTCCGTAACATGCAATTTCAAACCCAAGCCCGTGAACCGCCGAATCGTTGACTCGATACTCGCGATCGACGGCAGACGCTCGCTCTTGAAATGGCATTGAAACCCCACCCCGTCAATCGGCAACCCGGCGTCCAAGAAATCGGAGATCAGTTCATGGAGCGGCCTCGCGTTCGGATGCCCCGGCAGACTCAATACCTGATCCTCATTCACAAACAATTCGGTCTTGGGATGAGCAAGAGTTCGCACCTCGCGAATCGCCGCTCGCAAGAACTCCCATCCAGTGATTTCCCACATCTCGTCATGCAGAATCGGATGGTTGAGCACATCCCACTGCGCGATGATCGGATCGTCGGTCCCCTCGATGCTGCCCGAAAGTGCCACCAATGCGTTTTGGCGAATGTGAGCTGCCACTCGCCGCCGCATCTCCATCATCCCCACGCGAACACCGCCGCCACGAGTCACCAAGATCTCCTGATAATCCTTCCACAGATCCGGCGGCGAAGGCCAATCAACCGGATCCCCCCAAAGCACGCTGTGTCCCCTTAATGTCAGACCGTTATCAATAGCCCACTCCGCCGTCTCGATCGCGCGTTTCGGATTTTGTTCCCACGCCGCCCATTGCTGAGCGTTCTCGTCCGTTACGCGGTCGAAGTACTTTTTGACAACAGAACGATACTTCTTGGCATCCTCCGACGCCCACATCTCACCCGCCGTCGCCGCAACCCACCGCGAATTCACCGCCGTTCCGATTTCATACTCCGCCTTCTTCAACCGGTAGCGGTAAGAACGCTCGGCCCCAGGTGGCGTGTCAACGTAGAACCGAACCGATTCACTGCGAGTTTGCCGGATCCGCTCCGCCACCCCGGAACGCCACGACGCGTCCGCTTCCCTGCCCTCGTAGCTGAAGATCCCTTGTGGCAAAAATGGGTGACGTTCTTTGCCGAAATTCCAGAACTGGAAACCGGCGATTTCCAACGTCTGTCGACCGTATCCCACTCGAACGCTCAACGATGACTCGCCGGCGGGGATCGCATCCGACAACCGTGTTCGCAACAACAACGGTTGCCACGTCTCACCAACCGTGAACGTTTCCTCGATCCCGACATAGGGAGCTTGGTCGTGCTGCAAACGGACTGTCAATTTGCCTTCCGCGTTGCCAGACTGCTCGCCCGTCGAGTCTTCCATCACCCGAGCAAACAGACTAACGAGAACCTCGTCTCCTTTCTCGACGCTTGATTCCAGCGGCCAAGATAGCGAATCATCCCAAGGGTTTTCGGCCCCGACCACTGAGACTCGATCGACCAACGCAAAAGGCAAACCAATACCGTCCACTCTGGTTCGGCGATGGGATTGGGAATCGCCCGTCCATTGCGGTGCTCTGGCCTTCTGACCGAACACGAACGCCTCCCCGCGCTGCCGCTCGGTCACCTCACCGGCGATGGTGATTGTGACCTCCCGACTACTCGGTGCCCCCAAACGATAGGTGGCCCCATTTTCAATCTCAGGCGTCAGACCGCCGCTCTCTCGTAAATCGTTTTCGGTGTTTGGCAACAATCGCAGGACAATTGTCTCGGGCCCTTCGAGCCGGTCATCTTCGATTGGTTGAATTCGCACGTACTGAAATTCTTGCCCCGACGAAAACTTAACGATCGGAGACAACCTCTCGTAATCGTCGCCGTTCGTTGCCGTGCCCTCGATCGACAACCTCACCGCGAGCGGCTCGCTCGTGTTTCCACTGCGGATCAAAGCAACGCGTGCGGGGAACGCAAATCCGGACGCTTCGGTCGTTTGGCTCACCTCCGCATGCAGCCTGACCAGCGGCATGTCACCCTCCTGCGAACCCGCCATCGCTGCCTCGCCGATCAACAACCAAACCATCAACGCCGCGAGTGTCGCCATCGTCAAAAGAACCGTTGTACGGGTTGTGCCGGTCGATCCAACGGTAGGGATGTCGGTCGCTGAATCGGACTGGTTTCCCCAGATCAGGTGGCGGGTAGTGTGCAAAGGGAGACCTACGTTTGACTATCGAATCTGCCTATCAAGAATTTCGTGGTACCGCTCAAGACCATGTCGCTCGAAACCACCTATCGCATTCTAGCCGAAACGTCCCGACCGGAAGCGGTCGATGTCCTCGCCCGCGGTCTGACCAGCGAAGACGCTCGGGCACGTCAATACTGCTTCCGCACGCTGGCCCAGCGAGACTGCCGGCGATCGCATGAATTGGTGATCGCACACTGGGATCGCTACCGCGACGAAATTATCGAAGCCACCAAGAACCACCGCGAAGGATTATGCGCAACCGTGGTCGAGACTCTCACCGACGAACTGTCCAAAGCGGAAGCCGGTGACGCAAAACTCGACGTCGATCGCACGGCGGTGCTGACTGAGATCGTGTTGTTCTTTTCGATCCGCGATGCGTTGCCGCTGCTGATCGACGCTTCGTGGAAAAACTTCTCACACATCGTTCGTCAACAATGCATCGACACCGTCGTGCCTTTGGCGAGCACCTGGGGCAAACACGCTCGCCGTCAATACGCGGGCCAGCGTCCCGATCCGAACGTCGAACGCCAACGTTTGGAACTGACAAACCAACTGCTTCAAAGCGCCAAGAATTTCCAGAAACACCGATGCGAAGAACTGCTCGACGCGTTCCTCGTGATCAGCACGTGGAACGACCCCGCATTGCGAGCCGCACTGACAGACGACTCGTCCTGTCGCACCGTGCTCCTCCGCCGTCTTCGCAACAGCCAACAGCAGGCCGTCATGGAACTGCTGGCAGGTTTCATACGCCGACGATCAATTCCTGATTGCCTGCTCGGTCTCATGCTGCAACGCTGCGATGCGATGTACTGCGAGACGCTGCTGCAAGTCATCACACCCGACCCCTCGTCGGTCACCCTGACGAACCTCAAAGAGTACGGCCTGCCTGATTGCCTCCGAGGTGGTGTTTCACTACTGCGAACGCTCGGTATCGACCGCGACGCCGCGATCGCCCACGCCTATACCATGGCGATGCAACATGATCCGGAAACGATCGCCGTGCTGCTGGAAATCCTCCAACGACATCACGCCCCCATCACCTCGAGCCAAGCCGCCTACGATGCGGTCTCGATTTGCTTGAGCCGGTGTGACGTGCCCAACGCCGACTACTGGCTACAAGCGGTCAGCAGCGATCGCATCGAAGCGTTATTGGCGCCCCCCGAATCGTCGGCCAGCCACGATCCCCAAGCGACAGAAAAAGCCCGCACGGCAAACACCGCCGCAGAGGCCACGACGAACACTGACCGTGACGAGTTCTCACACAGCGAATCGTTTGAAGATCGCGCCGCCGACGTTTGTCTGCGATTGGTAAAGTGGGCCGAAGCCAAGAAGTCACGCTTTAGCAAACCCGCCAAACGGCTGCTGGGCGAGTTCAACATCAATAACATGTTGCCACTGTTCCCAACGCTCTCCGCAAAAGAGCGGATGCGAATCGGCAAGACGCTCATGCGGATCGACCCTGCCACGCTCGATGTGGTTCGCGACGGCCTACGACACGCGGTCATGAGTCGACGCATCGAAGCGATCGAGTTTGCGCAAACGCTCGGCCTTGTTGAATTGATGATCGAACCGTTTACGAACATCGTTCACAGCGACCACCAACGGGCCCGACTCGCGGCCGCTGAAGCTCTCGCGACCGCAACGTGTGATACGTCGGCAGGTCTACTAAAAGAACTCGCCACATCACCACTCGGTTCACTTCGCGACGCCGCCAAAGATTCACTCCAACGTCGGGGGATTACCATATGAACGGAAACGAAACGACGCTCGATCTGATGCACACACACATCATCGACATCTGCACCACGTCATGGCTGTACCTCGCCGAAACGCGGCGAAGCGAACTCGCACCGGAGTATCGTGAAATCGCACCCACGCAAGGATTCCCATGGTGGATTGTCGCCGCGGTGCTGCTGGGACTGTTGGTCGTCGGCGGAATCTACTGGGTGATCTGCCAACTGCGCGTTCCCGCCATCCCAATCGCTGACGACCTCACACTCGAATTGTGCCGAGCCCATCGCATCGGTCTTCCACACCGTGTCGCTCTCGATCACGTGGCAAAGCTCGCCGGCATGACACAAACCGCCGAACTGTTCCTGTCACCCACCGATTTCGACGCCGCAGTGAAGAAAGCAGAAAGGAAAAGACGCCTGCGCGGCAAACAAAGAGAATCGCTGTACCTAGTCCGCCGCCTCATCTTCAGCGACATCCAGCCCGCCTAACGGCACCGTGCCACTCCCCATCAGCCGATCGGCATTAGCCGCGGTTCCTACCACGACTTGATTCCCCACAACTTCTTCACGCCGGACGCGTGTCAAGCAATTAACCGGTGGTCGAGCGTAGCGAACACCACGGCAACAGAGTTTCCAACAAGAGACTTCGACCCCGGAGGGGCCGCGGAAGATCAGGCTTGGTTGCAGTGCCTCAGCCAGGGAAAATAATCAGTGCCAAGTAAACAGGGCCAAATTAACGCTGCGCACCGGTAACCGTGGGGTCGTTTCACTCAACCCACGACTACTCGCTGAGCATCCCTTCGGGGTAGTCGTTCACTTGTGGCTCATCGATTCCCTCCAAATCCCGCCAAGCCGCCATTCGAACGCGTCTCTTTCACGAGGCACTCTCTCGCCTCAACTAACCGATCGCGTTCACGGAAAACGGATCAACCAACGATTTCGCACGCCTTGTAGACGACTTTCGCGCGGCGAAAACCGATTTGCTCATACAACCGAATCGCTCCGGTGTTCGCGGTGGTTACCTCGAGGTGCATCTTGTCCAACCCAGCAGCCTGGAATCCCGCGGCGGCCCGGTTGAGCAACAATCGCCCCAATCCTCGACCGCGATGCTCCGGCGTAACGCCGAGATTCTGAATCGCTCCCCATCCGTCCTGCTCGAGCCCTTGCACGGTTCCTACCGGCATCCCACGACCACCGGGGCGATCTCGATAACGCAGCAACCAAGTCGATCCCGGCACGAACGATGCCCGCGAAGTAATCTCACGCATCAAACGCAGACACCCGTCACGACGGCCGAGGCAAGGAAAGACGTCCGCGTCGATCTCGCGAAAGAAACTGTGATACTTGGCCTGAGCGTGTTCACGCACCAAACCTTCGTCGAAACCGATCAACTGATATCCCGCATCGGTCAAGGATTCATGATCCCACTGCGCACGGAATCCGCGCAGGTCTAACTCCATGCGGTATCGGCGAAAGTAAGTCATGCCCATGACGGTCGGTTCCAACAGAGAAACGATGACAGGCGAACAATCAAAACGAGATTAAAAACCGATCCGAATACAACGAGCCAATCGGCGCTAGCCGCGGTTCACACGGCACATCCGGACCAAACGCCCGCAGGCGGAGTAACGTGGCGACCGATCAACTTGGCTGCTCATCAACTTGCGTGCTGATCAACTGACCCGCCGATCAACCCGCTCGAGCTTTCAAATAGGTTCTCACAAATTGTGCCGCTTTTGAGACAAATGGCAATGGACTCGAGTGGCAATTCAAATGGCAACGGCCCGAAACACTCGTTCCAATTCCGACTGCACAACCAAACCGGTTTGTGCGGCCATCCTGCGAAACACGCCCCACCGAGGCCGGATTCAGCGTCGATTTCTCGTTAACTGATCAGTCTAAGGCATTTTGCCAAGCCTCACCGGTCACCGAAAACGCGACGCGCAACCAGAAACGATCCGCCTGAGAAGCCCCAGGAACACACCCTTCCAATTACCCCGGCGCAACCACCCCGCATATCCGCACAGCCATAACATTTTGACCGATCACGGATGCGAAATGAGTCAACACCCTTTCACAATCGCGAACTCTCCACGACACTTGATTCTACCACATCAGTGAACTTCGTTTGGACTTTCTTTGACTTCGATGACGCCCGACCCCAGGACCGCACCAGATTCACCGAGCACAGGTTCGCATCACGCCGACTCAACAAACACCCGCTCCATAGGCACCGGCGCTGCAGGCACTTCATCCCCGAACCACGCATCCGCCGACTGTTTTCCGGGGCTTCTTGACCGCGTCATCGTGCTAACCGGTCCGACCGCGTCGGGCAAAACGCAACTTGCCCTGCGAGTGGCAGCGGCCTTGTCGAACGCAACGGTTGCCACGGGCTCCACTCATGCCCCTCAAAACTCCGGCGTCAGCGACCGTCGCTCGATCGAAATCATCTCGCTCGATTCGATCGCCGTCTATCGCCACATGAACATCGGGACCGCCAAGCCCTCACCGGAAGAACAACGCCAGGTCCCGCATCACTTGATCGACGTCGTGGATCCCGACCACGAATACAGCGTCGCGGAGTACCTCGCCTCCGTGCACCGACGCGTTGACGAAATTTGGAACCGAGGCAACCGCCCGATGTTTGTCGGTGGCACGCCGATGTATCTCAAAGCCATCCTTCGCGGGTTCGATCCCGGACCGCCCGCCGATGAGTCGTTCCGACAATCGGTGATGAAAGATGTCGAGCAACACGGCACCGAGGCTCTTCGGAAACGACTCGAACAAGTCGATCCGTTATCGGCGGCGCGGATCGATCCGAGCGACGTCCGACGGATGATTCGGGCGTTGGAGTTCGCACGAGAAGTCGGCATACCGATCAGCCATCGACAGAACCAATTCGATGCCGCACCCGAACCCGAAGAAGGATTGGTGTTCACGATTCAAACACCGCGCGCCGTGCTGCACCGGAGAATCGAAACCCGCGTCGAGCAGATGTTCAAAGCAGGATTGATCGACGAGATACGAAATCTCATCACTACATATCCGAATCTATCCAAAACAGCCCGCACCGCCGTCGGATACCGCGAGGTACTTGAGAGCAGCGAGTTCGCACGCCTGATCGAAGCAACGACGACGAACGTAAAAGAGGAGACGTCAGAAACCGGCAATCACGATCTTCAACCAAATCAATTCGACTGGTCATCCGTCGCCGAGCAAGTCCTCTTCCACACGCGCCGTCTCGCCCGCCGTCAAGAAACCTGGTTCCGATCCTTCAGCGAAATGCGACCAATCGTGACGCATCTCAACCCAGACGATCCCACCAACTCAGAACCAACGGCGCGCCCGATCAAAGACCTCGTCTCCGAATTAACCGCAACAATCGCCAAACACCCAATCTGGACAACCCCGTAACTGGATTCGCCAGAAGTCAGACACACACCGTGGGCGGCACCATCCACATGCCTCATTCGCCCATCCACGTAGTGCGGTCCTTCCAAGCCCCAGTTCCCCACCAGTGAGCCGAAGTGCGTAAGCACTCGGGTACTCGGCATATCGGCCCGCAAACCAAGTCGACGATTCCACCCGAGGCCTAACGGCCATTCGGCTCACGGTTGCGACGCCCGGATCATCGTCAAGACATGGTGCGTGGCACAATCAGTCTGCTCGCTCCCCCGGACACCAAATTCACCGAGGCTTAGAAAGCAACCGGCATTTCCACCATCAAGTCATTCAACCGGCGCGCTCGCTGGTTCGGCGCTTCCGTCATATGCATGGATAGATCCAACAATCTGCTCTTCAAAGTCATAGATTGCCTCCAACCTTTCAATCGGGTTGCGAGTTTCGTTTTTCTCGGCATCGAACGTCCCAATGTACTTTTGCCCGCCGTTGAAGTGCAGACGACAGATCGGCTTCCGATTGTTATCGTCCAACAGAACTCCGCAATAACTCTTCGTGTCTCGCATCACAACCCGCTTCACCGGGATATGCTTCGCCAAGATCGCACGAACGATGTGGAACCCCTCAATTTCCTCTGCGGTCGTCACGATTCCATTGTCTTGCGGTTCATCATCTGCCTCAGATTCCGGTGCCTCAATATCCGCACTGACACCCTGCAAAGCCGACTTGAGACGATTGCTCAGCCGTTCATTGATAAAATCTCTGAAAGCTGATTTGACGAGAGGTCGAAACTGATCGCAAACGGCAGCGGTAAAACGCCCATCGTAGATCTTCGACGTCAAATGCTTCACCAATTCATCGCTTGGTGACTCGACCTCAGTAGCCAACACCGCCCCCAACTGCTGAGTGTATTTTAGCTCGGTTGCATTGGCCAAGATGTTGTCGAGGTTGAACACACTCTTCCCGAACTTGCTTAATTCAGCGACGTCTCGTGCATCAAAATCGTTGAGATCGAATTTGAAGAAAGCCTTTGAATCCATCTGATTCGGCGAATCGAGATCCGTGTAGAACCAAAGATGCTGTCCGTTAGTGAGGACAGCAAACCTTGCCGCCGTAACGCCAAAATACCGGTACAACTGCGAAGCGTGCTTGAAATCCAACTTCGTGTTGATCCCTTTGCACTCAATCAGAATCGTTGGCTCACCGTCGACGACAATCGCATAATCAACCTTCTCTCCCTTTTTGACTCCAACATCCGCGGTGAATTCAGGAATCACCTCAGTCGGGTCAAATACGTTGTAACCCAACGCATTTATGATCGGCATGATCACCGCGTTTTTCGTTGCTTCTTCTGTGCTGAGCAACTCTCGTTGCGAATCAAGCCGAGATGCTAGCCTGGTAAGAGTATCGAAGAGTTCCATGCCCACTTTCTCCTCTGGAAAATTGCTTGAATGTTTCCCTAATCCACGCCTCCAATGGTAGCAAATTGTGCACGGGTGGTATACAGGGCACACCTTGGAAGAGAATCCGGTTTCAGAGTCTTAAACGCTGCGACAGATTCCCAAAAGACACGGAAAGAATGTCTGCACCTTTTTCGGAATCAAGCTCGTGGTGCTCTAGCGTCTGAAGCCTGGACTCCGGACGTTCCCCACCAATGAGCCGAAGTGCGTAAGCACTCGGGTATTCGGTATGTTGGCCCGTAAACCGAGTCGACGATTCCACCCGAGGCCTAATGGCCATTCGGCTCACGGTTGCGACGCGAAGACCAACGCCGAGACATGCTCATTGGCACGATTCCCATGCCCACAAGTTTCCAGCTTGACGAAAACACCTTCACGTAATACCGTAAGTTACATGAAGCGAGATAGCAAACTATCGGGCGTGCTCCACATTTTGCTGCACATGGCAGAACTGGATGAACCGGTCACGTCCGATGATCTGTCCAAGATCATGGACACGAATCCTGTTGTGGTGCGTCGCCTGATGGCGGGACTGCGCGAGCAAGACTACGTGCGATCGGAAAAGGGACATGGTGGCGGTTGGACGGTGGCGTGTAACCTGGAAGAAGTCACGTTGCGGGACATCTACGAAGCGGTCGGCAGTCCCTCGTTGCTGGCGATCGGCAACCGCACCGATTCGCCGGGATGCTTGGTGGAGCAATCCGTGAACGCTGCGCTAGGCCAGACGTTTGACGAAGCCGAGCAATTGTTGCTACAGCGACTCGGTGAGGTCACCCTGGCATCACTCAACTCGGATTGCCATGAACGACTTCGAGCCAAAGGTGTTTCTCTCAAGGCAAAACGGAATTCTCATGGCGTCCAACGATGACTTTTTGAGGGCAGCATTTCATGATCCGCAAGCGGTTGCCAACTACGCGGATTCACCACGGCTTGCTTTCCCCGGTTTCACTGACATGCAGCGGATGGCGACATTGTTGCTGGCTGAACGTGTTGGAACCGGTGGGCGTGTTTTGGTTGTCGGGGCAGGCGGCGGGCTGGAACTGAAGGCCTTCGCCGAAGCCCAACCAAGCTGGACGTTTGATGGCGTTGATCCATCGCCATCGATGCTGCAACTGGCCACTCAAACCCTGGGGCCGCTTGGCTCGCGAGTTTCTCTTCACGAAGGCAAGATCGACGTCGCACCGAGCGGACCGTTTGATGCAGCGACATGCATTTTAACCATGCATTTTGCCGACGTCGAAGAGCGAAAGCAAATGTTGGCTGCCGTGCGCCAGCGTCTTAAGCCGAACGCACCCTTCATTGCCGTTCACATGAGCTTTCCGCAATCCGATGGGGCACGTTCGAGGTGGCTGTCGCGATACGCCGCGTACGTCACAAGTTCTGGAGTGGAACCTGCAAAAGCAGAGAAAGCACGCAAAGCAATCGACTCTCATCTCACCATTCTCGCCCCCGAACAGGACGAATCGCTCATGCGCGAAGCGGGGTTCTCCGACGTCAGCTTGTTCTACACCGGATTCGCGTTTCGTGGTTGGGTATCCTATGCATAGCGAAACCAAAATCAGAATGAATCGACGAACTGCGGCTGCGATTGAACCTGCATCAAGTGATGACAGGTGGCATCCCCTGCCCTCTCCTCGAAAACAACACGCCACCGACTCCGATCACTGCTCCCACCGTTCGGCAAACCAAACGAAACACAACACTATGCCAAACAGAATCATCACCTTCATGGCAACAGCGACAGTGTTGGTAACCTCGATGGTCGCGTTGGCAGAAGGAAAGACAGCGCCAATAAAAGTAGCTTGTGTGGGCGATAGCATCACTTTTGGATTCGCGATAGAAGACCGAGAACACCAAAGCTATCCCGCTCAACTCGCCCACGCACTCGGCGACGGATGGTCCGTTGGGAATTTTGGACGCAACGGTCGAACGGTGTTGAAGCAGGGACACGCTCCTTACTGGGACACTCGGGAGTACAAGGCTGCGCTTGCCATGAATCCCGATATCGTGATCATCAAACTAGGCACGAATGACTTAAGGCCTATGAACTGGGAGAAACACCAGGCGGATTACGTTTCTGACTACGTTGACTTGATTCGCTCTTTCCAGGATCTCGATAGCGAACCAAAAATCTGGATCTGCTATCCGGTCCCCGTTTATCCCGGACATGACAAATTCAAGTTCGGTAACGAGGTGATCGTGAATGAACTCATTCCGAAAATCAACGAGATTGCCGAGCAAACGGGAGTCAGCATCATCGATCTCAACACCGCTTTGAGCGGCAAGAAAAAGATGTTCCCCGATAGCATCCATCCAAATGCAGAAGGCGCGAAAGAAATAGCGAAACAGGTTGCAAACGCAATTATGAAACACGTGTCGGCCAGTGCCGAACAAGCACACACACATCCGTCCGCAACCCACTGAAATCCGCAACCTGCTGAGCATCGAAAAATCGAGAACCGATCCAGCCACCTCGACAAACCAATTAGCCGGCGGGCGTTCGCCCCGTATGCTCCATACAAACCGCGGCTAACGACCATCGCTAGATTTTACTAGCACGAAGCACAAGCGAGTGACAATCGCGACGACGTTCCTCCCGTCGCAAAGATACCTCACCCACAACTTTCGTGTCCTTCGTTCTTTTCTTGGTCAATAGCGACAGCCACCATCACTCTCGCGATTGCCTTGTCGCTCATCCCGAATCAGTGGATACCCAAAAGGGTTGTCACGCTGCTGCTATGGCTGCATT
The DNA here is from genome assembly GCF_000346505.1 of Aporhodopirellula sallentina SM41. Lineage (GTDB taxonomy): Bacteria > Planctomycetota > Planctomycetia > Pirellulales > Pirellulaceae > Rhodopirellula > Rhodopirellula sallentina. The sequence continues at coordinate 6,059 of NZ_ANOH01000411.1, read as the reverse complement.
TTGACGAGTGACAAAGCAGCGACGGCCCATTGCGAATTCGATTCCCCGGTACCAAAGAAATCGCCGCCCAGAAAGTCGATGTTCAGCTCGCCGTCTTTCACCTCAACCGATCCCGTAATCTGAGTCGGCACACCCGCCTCCTCGACATGGAGAGAAAAGGCGATGCCTTCCGCCTTGACACGCAATTCTCCCCTGGGATGAACTGCATCTGGTAACTGAACTGTGAATTCCCACATCCCGTTGCTGACTTTGTGCCGTAGTTTGCTGGTTCCGTATCCCGTCATGAAATCGCGGGCGACGGGATCAACTGCGTCCTGCGAACCTCGGTCGATGGCCGTGATGTTGATGCCACTGCTGATATCGAGATGGCCTCGGGCTTCTGGTGTTACTGGACTCCAACCTTCCCCGACCGGCGAATCGTTTGTTCCGAAATCGTAGCGATACCGCGTCGACTCGGAATCAACATAGGTGTAGTGAATGCCCTCTTCGTTTCGCGGTCCCGCTTGGTCGATCGCCATGTGCTTGATCTGCGGTGCGACGCTCTTGAGATTTCCTTCCGTGATCGCGGACACGAGTGAATCCAACGTGGAGTAGTCGTCATCGCCTGCCACGTTGTTATCGATGATGCTGAGGTTCAGGTATGGTTTGTCCTTTAAACGCAGAACAGACCGACAATCGATCGCCAAGTTGTCTTTGAACATCGTCCCGGTGGGGCGTTCGGGATGGTTTTCCAGGATATCAACCATCTCTGGATAGGCTTTGCTCCACGGTGGTTCCTTGTGGTTGAATTGTGCGACGCTGTGGACGCGTTTGGGGTTCTCGGCGGTGTAGTTTCGATGGATGCCTCTCGCGTCGAGATGGTACCCCGCCGAGCAATCGACCGCGATGTTTCCTCGCGAAATGTTGTCGTGCCCGCCACCTACAAAAATCCCCGTGTGCAATCGGTAAAGAACATTGCCATAGACCAACGCTCCGCTCTGCCCATCGTCAAAGTAGATTCCTTCGCCGCTCGGGCTGGAGTGAATCAGGTTGTAGCGATAGACATTGCCGCGGCCGGCCCAGTCGAGAACGGAATAGAAGCCGCCCATGTCGTTGGAGACTTGGGCAAAGTGATAAACGTTGTTGTATTCCAGAAGATGCTCGTTTCCCGAAACGCCCACCCCGAGATGCGGTGTATCGTGGATCTCGTTGTGGCGAACCTTGACTCCAACGCCGGAGATTTGAATCCCCGCGGCGTATATTTTTTGAGTTCGGGCAAAGTGGTGGATATGGTTATCACGAGCCTCATGATGACAGGGTGTCAATGTCGTGCGGTCGCCACCACTGATTACGATCCCGCCACCACCAATCTCGTAGATATGGCAACGTTCCACCGTATGTTTCCTGCCACCGCTGATTCGAACGGCCGTCTTCCCGAGATACCGGAAGGTGCATTGTGAGATCGACACTCCCTCTCCGTCGTTGACAACGATGCCATCGCTACGCCCGACCTCGAGCGTTAAACCCTTCAACGCGACACGATTAGCTCCCTTGAGTTCGAACAACGGCTCCTTCGAACTTGCGATCGTAATGCGAGCTTCGTCTGGAGATACGACGGGCAGAAAGTAAAGCTTATTGGTAATGAAATCGACAGCCCATTCACCGGGCATGTCGATCTCCTCGGGCAGGTTGATCGCAATGTAGGGCTCGGCACCGTTGCCCTGGGGCCGCTTGTATTTATTGCCTATCCCCAGTGCCACCTTGGTGGAATGGTAAACCAAATTTTGGTCCGCGTCCTGCTTGGCGACTCGGACGGTGTCGACCTGCCACGGAACCCGCCAGTACCCTTGCAGCCACAGCCCACCTCGTTCAATCGCATCAGTCCAGTCACGGTGACGATCATCTCTCCACTCAAAGACGCCAGGCGTATTTTGTGTGACCCGCTTCATCTTCATGTTGCCGACGTTGGGGTACCGAGCGAGCGGCATGCGTTCCCCGTCAACGAAGACTTCAAAGAGACCTCCGGTACCATCGCCAAATCGGTCCGGCCAGGGACGCATTTCACCGACGCCAGCGGTACCGAGATCCAATTCCACGATACGATCGACGACCTCTTTTCGGAAGAGTTTCCGATCCTCGCCCGACACCCTTCGCAGTTGATTGGGCCCAAACGAAACTCCTGACGTGATATGGGACTTCCCAGGCGACGCTGCTCTCCAGACGACGTCGGAGTCACGCTCATCCATCTTCAGCACAGTATCCAATGACCACGATCCACGACCGAGAATAATCTCAGCACTCCTCCCCGCGATTTCTCTCGCGGCGTCTCTCGCACGATGCAAAGTAGCAAATGGGTGTTCCCTTGTTCCAACCCCGTCGTCGTCCCCGCGAGGGGACACAAAGAATCGACGAGGCCCATCGGTTGCCAATGGCCCTCGAGCCGAATCGTTGCTTGCCTCCTGCCCTACAGCGGCGAGTGACGGAGTGACCAAAAGAGCAAGCAGCAGAGGGCTCCATAGCGAAGATGACCGGCCCGGTAGATTCATCAAGATGTTCCTATCCAGTGATGTGCGACTCGAAATGTCTGCTGTCGAATAGAGCACGAAAACGCGTCCAGCCGAACACAGTAAATGATACTCGGTCTTATCACGCACTACCTCAATCAGCCACGCGAACCCAAAGTCAATAGATAATGGGTGGACCTATCTTCCCTTCGCGAAGAAGTGACGTAGGGCATGCTCCGCATACCACCCCGATCTCTATGCACTTGCATCAATTTCCAAACATGACTTAGGCCTATGCCATACGTAGCGAATGTCGCCAAGACTTTCGGCACCACCACCGTCGACCAGCCAAGCCGAAACTCTTGGTGAGTTTCGCTACCGATGCCACTCGTCGAGCGTGCACCCCATCATGGGCTAGACGATATGTCGCACGCCTGCCGTCGAGGCTCGAAAACCTCTCCAACGCGGTCACCTCGGCACACTTGCGTGAATGTGCGAATGGCTTTCACGAATGCCTTGGATTTTCGCAACGTAACTCGCCATGAATTGCAAATTGATGGCGGGCCCAAAATCTTGGCGACTTCCACCATGACATTGACGCCCCGGCGAGCAGGGGACTCGTGACCTGGTTCACTGCGAGATTTTCATTTTTTTGGTGGCCCGATGTTTGCTTCGACAACGCATTGGAATTTAGATCGTAATTCCACCATTGAAATCAACCGCCAAGACATGAAACTTCCAAGTTCTGCAATCTCACAAGTCCGCCGCTCGAACAACACCAAAAAAACACGTCGACATCGCACATCACGTTGCCTGCGTGCCGAAGCCCTGGAGGCGCGCCAGATGTTGGCCGGTGATCTTTGCATCAACGAACTCATGGCGGACAACGATTCGATTATCGAAGATCCCGATGAAGTCGGAGCGTTTGACGACTGGATCGAAATCTACAACGCAAGCACCGATGCAATCGACCTGAGTGGGAAGTTCTTGACCGACGACGTCAGCGATCCGGAGCAGTGGGAATTTCCATCAGGTTCGTCCATCGCGGCGGGCGAACACCTGCTGATTTGGGCCGATGGTGATACGGATCAAGGGGACAACCACGCTTCCTTCAAATTGTCATCTGACGGTGAAACGGTCGCACTTTACGACACCGACGGAACCACCCTGCTCGACTCAATTGAATTTGGTGCGCAGTTGACCGACGTTTCCTACGGTCGCTCGCCCGACGGCGGTGACACTCTTGGTTCGATGCTGACTGCAACGCCTGGTGCCGCCAATTCGAATATTACGGAGTCGAATGTCGCACCGACCGCGGATGCAGGTGGACCATACGCGGGTACCACCGCAGACACCATCTCGCTATCCGCTTCGGCATCCGACGACGATGATGGGACCATCGCGTCCTACGCTTGGGACCTGGACAACGACGGCGAGTATGACGACGCGACCGGCGAAGACGCAAACTTCTCTTCAATGACGGCGGGCACGTTCGTCGTCGGCCTACAAGTCACCGACGATGATGGTGAAACCGACATCGACACGGGAACGATTGTCATTTCAAACGTGGGAGACGAAGTGTCGCCCTGGGACCCTGTTGCCATTGATGATGCATCCGCCGCATTCTTCGACGACACCTACGTTCACGAGATCTACATCACGTTTGAAGATGACGACTGGTACGACACGCTCTACGATTCGCACGCCAATGATCCAGACGATCCGTATTTTGAGGCCAGCTTTGTGGGCGACGGGATCGAACTGGACCAGGTTGGCGTTCGCTTCAAAGGCAACTCGTCATTCGATGGCACAGGCGTGAAGAAGTCGATCAAAATTGACTTCGATGAATACGATGAAGACAACGACGATCTAACGTTTCAGGGTTTGAAGAAGCTGAACCTGAACAACAACTATAACGACCCGACGATGCTGCGGGAGAAACTGTTCTACGACTACGCTTCGAACTTTGTGGAAGGCGTTGGTCGTGCGGTGCATACCAAGGTCTACATCAACGGTGAGTATTACGGGCTGTACACGGCGGTCGAGCAAATCGACAAAACGTTCGTGCAAAGCCGGTTTAGCGACGACGAAGACGGAAACCTCTACAAGGGAACCGCGTCGGACGATGCCTTACTGGAAGACCCGCAAGCCGACTTTGGTTCGGACCTGACGTACCTGGGCACTGATCAAGCGGACTACGAAGAATTCTACGAACTGAAGACCAATGAGACCGCGAACGACTACACGGATTTGATCGAGTTCATCGACGTGCTCAACAACGCTCCGTCGGGTGAATTGGCCGACGCCATCGAACCGCTGTTGGATGTCGATGATACGCTTGCTTCGCTTGCGCTCAACAACCTATTCGTAAACTTGGATTCGTACATCGGTGCGGCACACAATTACTACCTCTACGATCGTGACGACACGGGTGAGTTCACGCACGTGTTCTGGGATGTGAACGAATCGTTCGGCACATTTACTCAGTTCGTCGACCGATTCCAAGATCCGGTCGAGATTGATCCCTTCTGGTTGCCGACGGGAACGGTCATGGGGCCTCCGGGAACTCCTGTGGAAGACGAACCGCGACCGCTGGCGGAAAACCTGTGGGCAATCGATGATTACAGCACCGACTACCTTCGCGATCTGGCTGAGATGCTCGAAGAAGGCTTCGATGTCACGTCGGCTACCGCTCGAATCAATGAGCTTGCCGACCTGATTCGAACCGACGTAACCGCGGACCCGAACAAGCAGTACACGACGGCACAGTTCGAGCAGAATCTGACGACCGATGTCAGTGACGGCATGAGGACGATCTACGGACTAACCAGTTTTATCGAAGATCGTTCCACATATCTGACCTCGGTTCTGGCGACGTACGATCTGGATCCGGAATCGATCGAGATCTACATCAACGAGATCATGGCTGACAATGACGCAACGATCGAAGACCCCGATGAAGCGGACTCGTTTGAAGATTGGATCGAGCTATACAACCCCGGCACAACTTCGGTTGACCTCAGCGGATTCTACCTGACCGATGACGCCGAAGATCCAACCCAGTGGCAGTTCCCCGATGGATCGACGATCGACACAGGCGGCTACCTGATCATTTGGGCTGATGACGATACCGACCAAGGCGACGATCACGCATCCTTCAAACTCTCCGCGGGTGGCGAAAGCGTTTTGCTTTACAATACTGACGGCGAAACCCTGGTCGATTCGATCACGTTTGACGAACAAACGGCAGATGTTTCCTACGGACGATTCCCTGACGGTTCCTCGACGTTGACGGTGTTGTCGGTGGCGACTCCCGGTGCGATGAACACCAACGACACTATTGAAAACGTCGCGCCAACCGCTGACGCGGGAGGCCCTTACACCGGAACCGTTGGCGATACGATCTCGCTCAGTGGCACAGCCTGATCCGACGGCGACGGCACGATCGCGGCTTACGCTTGGGACCTGAACAACGACGGCGAGTACGACGATGCGACTGGAGAAACCACCTCGTTCGATGCGGTGACTGCAGGCACGTTCACCGTCGGACTACAATCACTGACGACGACGGAGCGA
>NZ_ANOH01000410.1 GCF_000346505.1 Aporhodopirellula sallentina SM41 | reverse complement strand
GGGGAGGCGAGCTTTGCGGTTGCCGCCCGAGCAGCACGTCGCGCCCTGCGGCAAGCTCGGGAAGACCACGCCGCCAACGGTTGGAGCCTTGAGCGATTAAGTCAGGCATGAAAGCAATTCAAGCGTCGCAGAGAAAGAGCCCAAGCCGGTCGGCCCTTATTCGAAATGGTACACATCCACATCCGGTCATCGGCATGAATCATACCAAGCGGTCAATGCGGAGTTAAGCGACACGCAAAAGTAGAGATCAACCCGATCTCGTGAGCCGAAGTGCGTGAGCACTCGGGTTTCGGGCGTGTTGGGTTGGTGACTCGTTTGGCGATTCAACCCGATGCCTGACGGCCGTTCGGCTCACCCACGTAGCTGGTCTTTCCAAGACCGAAGCCTGCGTTGGTTAGTTTGATGTGCCATCGCGTCTTGCTTGGCTCACAGTTTTCAGGTGTGTGTCCGCCTCGGAGATGCGAACCTACGTGTTTTCTTCGTGTGAGCCGAAGTGCGTGAGCACTCGGGTTTCGGGCGGGAGGAGGCTTGGTTGGCGATTCAACCCGAGGCCTTACGGCCATTCGGCTCATGGTGGAACGCTCGCGGCGCTGGAAACTACCGTTTAGCTGGGCGAACTTTCTTCGTCGACTTCCTTTTTGCTGTCTCCACCTTTGGCGGCTTCCTTCTCTGCTTCTTCGGCTGCTTTGGCCGCTTCGGCTTGGTCCATCACGATGAGGCAGTGGTTCAACCCGTACTGGATGTGCTCCACCGCAGCGGCGAAGGCGGCTTCGGGTTGGCGGTTGGCGATGCCGTCAAAGATGTCCTGGTGATGGCCGCACGTTAACCGCATCGACTCGGCATCGTGGATGTGTTTTCGAATGCCGAACACTCGCGTCAGTACTTGCGACTGGGTCGCCGTGTGCACGATGGCTTTGTTGCCGGTCGCTTCGAAGACCCGGATATGGAAACCATAATCAGCCCGGTCGAAGTCACGTTTGATCTCTTTCGTCGTGACCTCCGCGCCACCATCCTGCTGCGCTTGGGTCGCGGCTTTCATCTTTTCGAGTTCTTCGCCGATCGCCGCGATCTGTTCGGGAGTCGCTTTGCGGGCAGCCATTGCCGAGGCACCCGGTTCGATCACTTCGCGAACGCCGTAGATTTCGATCAACTCTTCGCGACCGATCGTCCGAACAACCGCTCCGATTTGCGGGATCAACTCGACAAGGCCTTCATTGGCGAGACGTCCCGCCGCCTCGCGGACCGGCGTAGCACTCACACCGATCTCTTTTCCAATAGGTCCATAGAGTAGTCGTGTGCCGGGCTCGAAATCTCCCGAGATCAAACGGTTGCGTAAGTGCTGGTATGCGCGAACGGAATGAATCTCTTGGCTCAATGTTATGTCCTGCAATCAGATCGGGTGGGGAGTGTTTGTCTTCGACAATCAATAAGTTTGTCATTGTAGCAACGCAAACATACAAGCGGAGCCGAGGAACGCAATGAATACGATAGATTTCCGCATTCTCGTGCCGAAAAAGATGACGTAATCAAACCCTTTGCCCTACCGCGTCGGCTGCGATAAATCGCGGCACACCTCTATAGAATCGCGGGAGGTTTATGCGCGAATGCAAACGCGGTTCGTCTATAGAACGAGAGGCGGTGGGTAGCCCGTGTGCACAGGGGGAGAGAACGTCGTGAAAGCCTTGAGAAGATCCCGCGAGCCAACCAGTCCGTTACGACCAAATCCCAGTGAAGGATAAGCGGTGAAGGATAAGCAATCGCCAAACGAAGTTGCCTGTCCCCGTTTTTATCACGCGGGCTGATCAAGTGAAGATCAATGAGTATCGAAGCGACCACGTCGCTCGGTCGATGCAAGACCGAGACCACGGCAATGCATCGCTCCACGCAAGCAACTGCGGTTAAGCGGCTTATTCGTCGCGGCGAAGGTCGGATCGTGGTGGGTTTCTCAGCGAAGCGAAATACCGACGCCATGCGGATTCGTCATAACCGTAGTCCGCTTCCGGAGCGATCATCTTGACCAGTCGCAGCACTTCGGGATTTCGCGTCGAAACCGTCTTCTCGACCACCTTCGCTCCCTGCGTCAGCCCCGCGCTGCCGTTGTTACCAAAGCCCGCTTGGGTTCCACCGCTGCCTTGTTGGATCTTGGTTTTCTGTTGAGTGATCAACGCGTTGGTGTACACGAACGCGAGTTCCGGATCGGGGAAGTAGGACAACGCACGCGCGGCCGCTTTGACCTGGGCCGGCGAATTGGACTTCAGCAACGGAATGCAAGTGGCCACCGCCGACGATGCGCCATATTCGGTCAACTGGCGAAGTGCCTCTTCGCGGATCAGTTCATCGGGTTCGTACAAACCTGCCTCCACGAGTGCTTTCACCGAAGCCCCGTTGCGAAGGCGACCGAGCAACCGGACATAGCCCAAACGAAGTGTTCGAAGGTTGATCTTCGAACGTCGCGTGCGAAGCAACTCCGCCGCGATCGCATTGGTGGCGAAGGGATCGTCGATCGCTTCGATTTCCGCCATCGCTTCGGCGTCGCCTCGAATCGCGTTGGTGTGCAGTCGCCGAAACTTTCTGATCCATAGTTTCGATTTCTTGTCCGCGTCGTCCTCGTATTCCCGCGCCGCGAGCACCTCCGGCAGAACCCACCTGCCCTTCCTGTCTTCGATCAACCCCTGGCTGCGTCGCAATCGTTCGTAACTGATCCATCCCTTGCCCGAGCGATTTCGGACGAAACCGAGTGCCGCTCGAGCGAGCTCGTGATCCGGTTCCAAATCGATCGTCCGCGTCAGGTGGTAGCGATACTGTGGCAGCAGCGTTTGCGACTTGCACCATCGGGCGAGCTGAAATTGAGCCTCCGGATCGTCTCCGGCCGACGCCGCGCGTTTCCGGTATTCCTCGAGTTCTTCGGACCCGACCGAACGACGCACGTGGGCACCGGCCACCGCGATCGAGAGGTCTTGGTCGATCCGTACGACGACGTGGGAGGTCGATCCGTCCGGCTTCTCCGCTCGCCGTACGTCTCCGGTCAGTTGACCGCCTCCGGACAGTTCGACTTTACCCGCCCATGTGTCCGCGCAAAATGCCATGCATATGCCGACGCAAAGGAGCCCGCTCAGCGTGGTTCGTGGGAGCATGCTGTGGGCGACACGTGGGGATCGTTCGACAGAGACGCGAGAGAGAAAGCAAAACATCGTGAAAATCCCGATCGACGTGGAAGGCGTGGTCACTCTATTTTAACCGATCGAAACGGTTTTTCGCCGATTGCCGCCTGGAATCTGCTCAAGGGACCCCCGAGGTGCGGTCGATGGAGATACTTGACCAAACAGGTCAGGTTTGTATCCTTTCCCGGATCGAAATCCGAAACCGTTCCGTTATTCACTCCCAAAAACGTTTTCTCTGTCGTTGAGCCCGCTATCGTGTCCCGTGACTCCGAATCGTCAAAAACGCTCTCGGCCGAGGAATCCGCTGGTGCTGCGCAGGCTGCTCTCAAGGCGATGGGGGCTGCTCGTGAGACAATGGAGCTGGACAAGGACGGCATTCCGCTGATCGGCGGTGCCCGCGTTGCAGACCCGCCGCTTGAGCCGACGCCGGAATTTCTGGCCGAATTGCAGCGTGAGAGTGAAGCGTTAGAGAACGAAACGCCGCAAGGGATCTTGAAGTGGGCGGTCGAACGCTTCGCACCTAAATTCACGATGGCGACCGCGTTCGGGCCCGAGGGGATGACAATCATCCACATGTTGGCCGAGATCGCTCCCGAGACGCCGATTTTCAACCTCGAAACGGGCTATCAATTCGACGAAACGATGCAGCTCCGCGAACGAGTTCGTGATCGCTACGGCATCACCGTCGAATACAAATACCCGAAGATGTCCGTGGAGGAATTCGAGCGAGAGAACGGCGGGCCGGTCTACCTGACCGATCCGAACCGTTGCTGCTTCGAACGCAAACTGCGTGTCCTGCACGAATCGGCTCGAGGTTGGCACGCGTGGGCGAGCGCGATCCGGCGGGACCAGAGCCCGGACCGGGCAAAGGCACCGATCGTTGGTTGGGACAAGAAATTTCAACTCGTCAAAATCAGCCCGCTGGCCAATTGGACGAAGCAGCAAGTCTGGTCGCTGATTATGAAGGAGAAAATCCCGTACAACCCGCTGCACGACCAGGGCTATCCGAGTATCGGCTGCCAGCCGTGCACGCGTTCGGTGATGGCCGGCGAAGACGAACGGGCGGGACGGTGGAGCGGTTTCCAGAAGACCGAATGTGGGTTGCACAACTAGCGGACCGCTACCGCTAAAGCTTCAGGTTGAGGCCGTAGCGAAAGACGCCAAGTCTTTCGGCGATTCGTAGGGCTAGCCGAAACTCTGGACGGTTTGTCGATTTAATCAAGAGTCAACCTGTTTTCATTTAACCGGTAGCCGTAGGCGACGCTTGACGGAATACAACCTACCCTTCGGGAACGGGTTAAACGAAAATTGAACGGTATTGCCGTTAAACGAATAAATCAACAGCCCGTGGACGAGTATCGCTACTCTCAAATTGAGCTGCCTCGGACAACTGGCCCACACGTAGCATCCCACCCGCGAGCGTGGCAAAATGGTGGCAGACGTTTTCGATACTTTCAATCAAGTTGCTGCCGATGTTCGAGAAACTCAAACGCTTGCTTGGTGCCGCGGACGAACACGCCGGTGAAGCCGCGTCCGCTCACCAAACCATGACGGGCGAAACGCTCGACCAGGAAATCGACGCCATCCGGCAAACGATGGTTGTTGATCCGTCGCGGTTGCGAGAGGAAGTCGACGACACACCCGGCAATTCGCCTCGGCCGGCAACCGGTCGAGCCGCCGGTGGAAAAGTCGGCGTCGCGAGCGGCAAGAAGTCATCCAAACGCACCCCGTTGTACCGGCCGATCCTGCGACCCCCGATGGCGTTTCTTTCGGTTCTCGATGACGGTTCGATCAAAGAGTCGGAGGTGCATCGGCTGCGTGGTGGCGCGGTGGTGCTCGGACGCGAACAGGGTGATATCACGTTCCCGCACGAAGTGCTGATGTCGTCCAAGCACGCTCAGCTCGAATGCCGCAAGCATCGGGGCGGATACCAATGGCATTTCGTTGACCTCGACAGCCGGAACGGATCGTTCTTCCGCGTTCAACGAGCCTATCTACGCAACGCCCAAGAGTTCCTCGTCGGCGGTCACCGGTTCGCGTTTCGGATGCCGTCGCCCGACGGGAAGTTTGATGACACGGTCGGAACGCAGGTGTCCGGTGACGCCAATGACGCTCGCGCGACCCAGTTGGTCACCGAAGTGAAGGTGGCGCTGCCCAAACTCGTTTACCGAGATCCCAAGGGCCCCGAGCAGTCCTACACGCTCGACAGCACCCACATTGTGATCGGTTCGGATCCGTCCACGTCGGCGTTGTCGATCAATGACCCGTATGTGTGTCCGAATCATCTGCAACTGCATCACACGTCCCGAGGTTGGTTGATCGAAGACCTCGATTCACGAAACGGCATCTGGTTGCGACTGCACGACGTCAAACTGGATCAGATCACTGAGTTCCAACTCGGCGAACAACGTTTCTACTTCCGCCCCCCAGCCGCCCGTCACGCGTAGCGCAAACGCAAAAGGCAACTTAAAGTGAGCCGAAGTGCGTAAGCACTCGGGTTTTGGGCGGGAGGGTTTGGAGGCTGGGTTAACGATTCGACCCGAGGCCTTACGGCCATTCGGCTCACTGCCTCGCGCAGTTCGGTTGGATGGTCCCCCACACGCCGATCGGCCCGAATTCTTTAATCTCGCTGATTTTGCGCCATCAAGTCCCCGATTATATGCCTGTTACCTAGCCAGGCCTGCCGCCAACGTGAATTGTTGCTACCGGGCCTGACTCATCACCAATTTGTTATCATTGCGGGCCAGTTCGCCCACGCTCACACGAACCACCAATACAAAGGACTCCAGATGGGATTGTTTGATTTGATCCGCTCCGAGTTGATCGACATCATCGAGTGGATCGACGACTCACAGCACACGTTGGTATGGCGTTTCCCGCGGCACGATAACGAAATCAAAAACGGTGCCCAACTGATCGTGCGACCGGGGCAGATGGCGGTGTTCGTTTACGAAGGCGAAATCGCCGACGTCTATCCGCCGGGGCACTATGAACTGACGACGGCCAACCGTCCGGTGATGAGCACGCTCGAAGGGTGGAAGTACGGCTTCGACAGTCCGTTCAAAGCGGAAGTTTATTTCGTCAGCACGCGGCAGTTGACCGATCTGAAATGGGGAACGCCCAACCCAATTATGTTGCGTGACCCCGAGTTCGGCCCGATCCGAATTCGTGCCTTCGGTACCTACACACTCAAAGCAGTCGACCCGAAAGCACTTCTGACTGAGATCGTCGGAACCGACGGACAGTTTGGGGCCGACGACGTCATGACACTGATGCGATCGGTGATCCAAAGTGCGTTCGCCGACTTGATCGGCAGTTCGCAAATCGCTGCTTTGGACCTCGCGAGTAACTATCAGACGCTGTCCGAGACGCTGCGACAGAACGTGGTCGAACGCATCGATGACGAGTACGGCCTCGATTGCCCGCAACTTTTCATCGTCAACATTTCCTTCCCCGAGTCGGTCGAGAAAGCACTCGACACACGCACGAGCATGGGTGTGCTGGGGGACATGAACAAATTCCAGCAATACCAGATGGGCCAAGCCATGACGGCGGCCGCCGAAGGAGGCGGCGGTGGGGGCGCCGCCGAAGGCATGGGGTTGGGCGTCGGAATGGCGATGGCCAGTCGCATGATGCCACAAATGTCAGCGAACCCCGCCCCGAGCGCGGCACCACCCCCGCCACCCGTGGATGCTTGGTACGTGGCGGTAAGCGGAGAAACCAAAGGCCCATTCTCGACCGACCAGATGCGTTCGGGCATCACCAGCGGAGAGGTGAATGCACAAACAATGATTTGGAAAGCCGGCATGTCGGGCTGGTCGGCCGCCGCCACCATCCCCACCTTCGCCACCGCCCTGTCTGCCTCAACGCCCCCACCCCCGCCGCCTGCCCCCTAGGTCCGATCCGAACCAAGAATAACCGTAGCCGGAGTCGCCAAGGCTTCGGAGAGTTGTTAGCGATTAGCTTTTAGCTCCCCCCAACGTTTCCGTCTTGGGCTTGCCCCGGCGGAGCCACAACTGACAGTTACCACC
>NZ_ANOH01000409.1 GCF_000346505.1 Aporhodopirellula sallentina SM41 | reverse complement strand
TGGACGATCTTGCGAATGGTTCGTCGGACCAGCGGCGCGACTTCACGTCCGGCTCCGCAAGGCGGACTGGGGTTCGAATGCGACAAGTTCGACAAGGCCGCGTTGGATCATCACTATTCCCAGTACGCCGGCAAACTGATCGATCGTGTCGAACAAGATTCGCCCGTTCACGGCGTGACGACGATCCACATTGATAGTTGGGAGATGGGGGCCCAGAACTGGACGGATGACTTCGTTGCGCAATTTCGGCGACTGCGTGGCTATGACCCGATTCCCTACCTGCCGGCTTATGCCGGACGCCTTGTCGGAGGTCGTGATGTTGCCGAGCGATTTCTGTGGGACGTGAGGCAAACGTCCCAAGATCTGATCTTGGCCAATCATGCGGAGCACATGAAAATGCTGGCTCGGCAAGACGGCTTGAAGCTTTCGATCGAACCTTACGACATGAACCCGGCTAGCGACCTGAACTTGGGGGCAGTCGCTGACGTGCCGATGTGTGAGTTCTGGGGCCATGGTTTCCACGACACCACGTACAGTTGCGTCGAAGCCACCTCGATCGCGCACGTGCTAGGGAAAACCATCGTCGCTGCGGAAGCGTTCACCGGACGCACGCAGTATCGCGAGCACCCGTGGGCGATGAAGACATTGACCGATTGGGCGTTCTGCATGGGCATCAATCGATTGGTCTTTCACACGTTTGCTCACAAGCCCTTGGGCGACCAATATCGGCCGGGAATGACCATGGGCCCGTACGGAACGCATTGGGATCGCGGGCAAACCTTTTGGCCGATGGTGGATTCTTATCACCAGTACGTGACACGTTGCTCGCATCTGCTTCGGCAAGGCACGCATGTGGCCGACATTTTGTATCTGACACCCGAAGGGGTGCCTCATATCTTTCGGCCGCCTCACACCGCACTGGATGGAAGTGGTCAATTGGCCGATCAGCGTGGATATCGTTTCGATGCTTGCTCGTCCAAGATGTTGATCGAGCGAGCGGAAGTCGTCGGCGATCGCATCGCATTTCGAGGTGACGATGGCCGTTTGGGGACTCACTATCGCTTGTTGGTGATGCCGCTTGCCGAGAGCATGACGCCGGAATTACTGAAACGAATTCACACGCTCGTCGCCGAGGGAGCGACCGTGGTGGGGGCTCCGCCCGAGCGATCACCCAGCTTGATGGATTACCCGCAGTGCGACGACGCTGTGCAGCGAATCGCTCGTTCGCTGTGGGGCGACTCTTCGGTTCCTGACGAAGTGCAGGTGATCGAGCACGGCAGGGGCCGGATTTATTGGGGCGGCGAGTCAACGCGGCGGATCGATCGCCCGAGCAACCTCGCAAACAAGGAAAAGCAGTCCTGGTATTCCGATTACCAAGCGACCGCAAAGATCCTCGAACAACTTGGCGTTCGCAAGGACTTCGAAACCGCGGGGCCGGTGCGATTCATTCATCGCCACACATCTTCCCGCGACATCTACTTCATTGCCAACGAGTCTGACGAAAACATCCATCCGTCAATGACTTTTCGCGTGTCCCCGTCCTCGGGCCGCGTGCCGGAGTTGTGGGACCCGGTCACGTGCCAGCGAAAACCGTTGGCATTCGAAAAGAACCAGGACTTTTTCACGATTCGTCAGACGTTCGCGCCGCGGCAATCTTACTTCGTCGTCTTCTCGCAAAGTTCGGCTGCGTCCCAGGATTTACCCGATTCGAACCTCGTCATGGATCGAACCGTCGCTTTGATTGACGGTCCTTGGAACGTATCGTTCGATCCCAACGCGGGCGGACCAGAATCGACCACTTTCGAATCGCTTCAAGACTGGACAAGTCACGATGAGAGTGGCATCCGATACTATTCGGGGATCGCGGAGTATTCCCGATTGTTCCGTTATGACCAAGCGGTTGATCCCGATCAGCCCATTTATTTGGACCTAGGAGTGGTGCATGATTTGGCGAGGGTTCGCCTGAACGACCAAGACCTGGGCGTCGTTTGGTGCGCGCCGTGGCGAGTCGATGTTTCCTCAGCATTGTTGAAAGGTGAGAATCGGCTTGTGATCGAAGTCGCCAACCGATGGCGTAATCGCTTGCTCGGTGATCGTCAGCCCGGCGACGCCGACGTCCGCACGGTGCAGTTTGATACCGGGTTGCTGGGTGGAAAGGCGATGCGAGCGGGACGATACAGTTTCACCACACTGCGAGGACGCTGGACGTTTTCTGAGCCTGAACCTTCCGGATTGCTCGGACCTGTTCGGATCACTCGCGATGAACCGCTCGACCAAACCCGGCTTGACGCGCCATAACGCAGCGAGATCGATGGCAATAGCCATCATTGCCGTGGCCATGTTGTTCACCATGCCAAGCAACACTCGTGCCCTTCACGCCTTTTGTAGCGAAACTCGCCAAGAGTTTCGGCCTTGCAGGTCGACGGTGGTGAAGCCGAATGTCTTGGCGACATTCGCTACGCATCAGGGAATCGAAAATACCTGTTTCGTCTCGGGTCAGTAGGTTATGCTCCGCATGGCACATATTCTTATGGACACGCGTTGTTCGCGTCCTGCTGCTTCAGCCACGCGAGGATGGTTGCGTTGGTTTCTTCCGGTAACTCTTGCTGGATCCAGTGGCCGCAATCGAGGGTGACGACGTCGACATTGGGGACAAACTGGTCCAGGGTGTCGGACGGTGGGATCAGATCGCGTTCGCCATGAATCATCAGCGAAGAATGTTGAATGATGGGATCGACGTCGGCCAACAGGTGCCAGTTGCGGTCGAGGTTTCGGTACCAGTGAATGCTGCCGGCGAACCCGGTTGATTCGAACGAGGCAACAAATACGGCGAGATCATCTTCACTCATGATGGGTTCACCGCGTGGATATTCCGCTTTTGCAAGATTCATCATCGCCATTCCAGGTTCTGGTTCCTGTGGCGGTGCGTTCTTGCGGTACAAGTTGCGAAGGAACTGGTGCGTGTACTCATCGAAGACAGCATCGGCGACGCCAGGTTGTCGATTGAAATGAACAAAGTAGTAGTCGTTTCCCAGCAGCTGTTCCATCAACTCAATCCACGGGACGTCGCCACGTGCCTGGTACGGCAAGCTGAGGTTGATCACCTTGCTAACTCGGTCTGGATGCAACAGTGCCAAGCTCCAAACCACCATCGCTCCCCAGTCATGTCCGACAAAAACGGCGTTTTCGTAGCCGAAGTGATCGAGTAGTGCGACCAGGTCGCCGGTCAAATGCTCAATGTCGTATTCAGTGACTTCCGCCGGGCACGATGAGTTGCCGTACCCGCGTTGGTTCGGAATGATGACATGGTAGCCTGCGTCGACAAGAGCCGGCACCTGATGACGCCACGAGTACGCATGCTCGGGCCAGCCGTGGCAAAGAACGATTGGGTTGCCAGTGTTCTGCTGTCCAGCCTCGAACACTTCCAGTTCGATGCCGTTGACATCGACGAGGGTGGGCTCGGGAAAATGAATTGTGTGGGACTTCATGTTTTTGCGATCTGTTTGAGGTACTTAAAAGGGGGACAACACACTGATTACTCGTTGAGCCGGCTGCCGTCGAGTCTGCGATTTGTTGTTTGGCGTCTCTTGTGACGAACGGTGAACCGAAACGTGGGGGCGAATTGGCCTGTGGCGTTGCCCGGTTGCTTGATCGGCCAACTTTACAGAAGGCTACTGACAGCCTACTGTCAGTAGTGTTGAGAAAATTCAAAAGTAATCGCATTTGAGGAGTTTCTATTGCGTCGGGCGGATCGTCTGTTTCGGATCGTCGAGTACCTCAAAGCCCGCCGCGAAGCCGTCACTGCCAAGGAGTTGGGGGAGGAGTTGGAGGTTGGCGTTCGCACAATCTATCGCGATATCGCCGACCTGAGAGCGTCGGGGGTGCCACTGAGCGGAGAAGCCGGGGTTGGCTATTTGCTCAGTTCGGACTACGTGGTGCGTCCGTTGCTCTTCGATGGTGAAGAACTCGACGCTTTGGCATTGGGGGCTCAGATGGTTCAAAGCTGGGCCGACCCCGCGATGGCTCAAGCGGCTCGGCGAGCGCTCGACCGGATCACTGCCGTGTTGCCCGACTCACTCGGCGACAACATTCGCCAAACCACTGCCTATTCCTATCCCAGCCCAGGAAAGCCAGCGCTGCAGATCGACTTCACATCGCTACGCCGAGCGATTCGCACTCGGCATGTGGTCGAGTTCTGCTACATCGACCGGCCCGGCAGCGAAACGACCCGCCGAGTCCGGCCACTTTCTTTGATCTTCCTCGCACCCAATTGGTTGGTGGCGGCCTGGTGCGAACTGCGTCAGGACTTCCGCCACTTTCGTTTGGATCGCATGCAGGACATGAAGGTGCTTGACCAAGGTTTCGAAAACGAAACGGGAAAAACGCTCGACGACATGCGAAAGCAATCAGAAGCCTAGCTCGCTGCACCAAAACAAGATTCCCCAGAACCCCGCCTCCGCTCTGTTGGTAGCAACGGACGGATAGACCTGTATGTCATGATCGGCACGAAAAAAGCCGAATTCACACCAGCGATTCCATCGGAGTACATCGAGCTTCACATCGTGATGTTCTCTCTGTTGGAGAAGGTATGCAGAGCATACCCTACGTAGTTGGAAATCAATTGTCAGGCTTTCGCTACGCTTATCCGGTCAACGATGATCGCGCGAGTCACGGTGCGTTTTCGAGTAGCCAACGATCAACCCGCCGGATTGATCGCGGCCGATCAACTTGCAGACGAAGTTCTTTTGAGTCATGCCGTTGCCTGCTCCTTCGAAAACCAACAGCAGTCCGTCGTCATGTGGGGCGGAGCGAATCAGCTTGGAACCGCCACCGAAGTTCACTGCCTCGGACGCGCCGAACCGAAGCGAAGGTAGATTCAGGTCTTTGGCCGGATCGAATCCCTGTTCCGAATGGATGACAACACGGATCTCGTGAGTGCTCTCCGACACGGGGGCGTCATTGAGCATCGTCATTCGTTTGTAGACGACCAACGGCAAGATGAGATGCTTGGAACTGTGAATGTCTGACCCGTAGTCATCTTCCTTCGGTGAATCGATGACAGCCAGCGACAGGTGAGTTGCCCGGCCGAATTCGTCCTGCAGTACGTTGGGACGTTCGACTTTATCCCAGAACGTCCGTGTGCCGTCTTCGTATACGGTGCACGTCGGTGTGAACGCGAATCCGGTCTCGTATTTCCAGTCGATTCCGTTAGGTGATCGAAAGTAGACTGCTTGACGTGTGTAGTTGGCGTTGATCAACAAGTGGTACTGCACACCGTCGTACCAAAACGCCGGATCCTCATAGTTGCTTCGGAGGTGTTTGGGAATGGTCGTGTTATGATTCACGTCGCGGTTTAATACTTCGTAGGGCCCGAGAAGCCCGTTGTTGCTGCGCATCATCGCACCCGATTTGGTCGCGATAAGCACGCTGCCGTCGGGTTGCTGAATTCCAGTGAGGTTGTTTCGATAACGGTTTTCGCGTTTGTGGTCGACAAGCGGATTGTCGTAGTTGATCTCGATTTCGCCCTCGAGTTTCCACGGACCGCTCATCGTATCGGAAGTGAAAATCTTCGGCACGAAATGGATCAATGAGTACAGCGCGTATCGACCATCGTTGAGCGGGATGATGTTGGCATTGTGTCCGCTGCCATTTTGATGGTCATAGGCCAGATCTTTTACGACGCGGTAGGGGCCGGTTGGATTATCCGATACGACATGCGCGACGGTCGAATGCGGCCACGCCCAATGGCCTTTGCGATCGTTCTCGGGCCAATGCACCACCAGGATATGGTATTTCCCGTCCGCCGGATCCTTAATGACTTTGCCGCCCCAGTAGCTCCAAAACGGATCTTCGACGCCATTGTCAGGATCGCGAGGTAAAACGTTGTCTCCGCCCCAGACATCGGAGCGAAGTTGCTTGTGGATAGGCATCGGTAAAATGAGATCGCTAAACGAGGCACCACGAACGGCGCGCGTTGTTGCTTCAGCGGTATCGGAAAGCGGACTCTCGTTGCCGCTGAAGTCGACCGCCTGCACGGCGTACGTGTTGGCTTGGCCTTTGACCGGCAGGTCGTCGACAAACTGCGTGCCGGTAACCTTCGGCGCGATGCAGACCATGTTCTTGCCGCCGTCGTCGCTCCGGTAGACCTTGAAGTAGGCGATGTCGGGATCGATCTTCGACCAAGACAATTTTGTTACCCAATCGTCATCGGTAGCCTTGACCATCGTTGGCGCTGCGGGAGCGATCGTGTCGACAGTGCGCCCTTGGGCAACGTTTGACGTCGATGATTTTCGCTTGACGGCATAAAACCAAGTTTTGCCACTGATCGCCGAGGTGTCGCCCCAGTGGTTCCCGTCAATGCCGTCGGCAATTTTCTCGAACCCGGTCCTGGCATCTGAACTGCGGTAGATTGAGTAAGGTAACTTGGCGTCTCCATTCCAGGTGAGTTCGAGTTGTGAGTCCACGGCGTTTGCAGCCAGTTGCACTGTGGCCGATGGGTCACTGATTACCTTCAAGTCCACCCAATCGATGTACACCTTGATGCCGTGCGTTGATTCCAGAGTAAAACGCACGCGGGGCATCCCCAACGCAGCGTCCTCATCGGTTACCGTGTAGAACCCTTCATAGACTTCTGGTTCGTCTGGGCCATTGGGAACCTTGACGCGTTTGGCAACAATCCTTTCCTGATCTTCGAACACCAGGGCAAGGCTCACTCGGCCATCGCAGGGATACTCTGTGTTGGAAGCGAATTGCCACGCCAGGACTTCTCCCTCCGAGAGCTTCTTCAGTGGTGTGTGATCGAGTACCGGCGACTCGATCACAACCACAGGGACTCCGTCATTCATCATGCGTCCGGATGCGAGACCAACTTTTCCGTTGCCTTTGACGGCGCGGGTGGTCCAGTGCGGTGATTGAAATGCGGATCGCCAAGGGGCAGGGTGGACGTCAGCGAAATCGCCATCGAGAACACTCTTGTCTGGAAGGTTCAGACCAATCAGCGTGGTATCTGCAAACGCTCCAGTGGTCGTCAGGCACAGGAAGATATCCAAGACAAGTATGCGACTGAGAAAGTTCATCGAGCTCTTAGAAACGGATCGTTGAAGTTGAAAGGGGGGCGCACGGCCGAAAGTCTCGGCGACTTTCGCTACCTGGTACGAGGGTTCAGGGACTCGAAAATGCTAGGTGTGTTTGGGTTGGTAGGTCATTGCTCCGCATGACGCGAGATCATTGTGGGGCTGAGAATTTCCTCAAGTGCATAGAGTTCTGCATC
>NZ_ANOH01000408.1 GCF_000346505.1 Aporhodopirellula sallentina SM41 | reverse complement strand
CCGCGATCAAGCTATGATCGTCGCCACTACTAAACGACTTACGCTTCGACACGCTTCACCTGACGACGCGATTGCAATGCGGTCGGTGTTCTGTGATGCGGAGGTGATGCGATACGGTGACGGCCCACAAACGGATGCATGGATTCGGTCGTGGATCGCCCTGATGAACCGCGACTATCATGAACGCGGATACGGGCTCTGGATTGTCACGAAAATAGGTGACCCACGAGCCATCGGCTACTGCGGGCTAACGTGGTTCCCGAATATCAACGGTCGCGCGGAGATCGAAGTCGGATACCGCCTGGCCCGCGAATATTGGAACACTGGTTTCGCAACGGAAGCTGCTTTGGCGGTTCGTGATCTTGCATTCATTTGCCGTGGTTTGGATCGCCTAGTTGCGATCATTGACCCAGACAATTTTCGGTCGATTCGTGTCGCGGAGAAAATGGGGATGAAATACGATAGTGATGTGCTGCTCGACGGATATACTCACCCGGATACGGTCTACGCGTGTCACCGAGACGAAGACGGGGAACCAAGCGATGAACCGAAGTCGCGGAGTTGACGTTTCTGACAATCGTGAATCATACGCCGCGACTCGGTTATCGCGACCGTTATCCGACTGAAATCCCCCGATGGCTGACCGGCGAAAGACTCTGCTCACCGCCGTCGGTGTCCTTCTGTTGTTCGCCCTGCCGGTTGGACTGTTTGCCTTTCTCGACTTCGCTTGGTTCGGTCCCGCACGCATCTACGCTGATGCGCAATCACGATGCGAGGATGTGTTCGCCCAAAACGATTGGTCCGGCTATCCCTTGTGGTTTCATTACGACTACCGCGTTCGCTTTGTCTGCCCAGAGTTGGACGACGACAACGTTTCCTTGCTCTATCCGATTATCCATAGCGTCGATGGATTGCGGTATATTGAGCTCTACGCTACGGACCTGTCGGATGACGGGGTCGCTGCTATGGAACACGAATTTCCTCACTGCCACTTTACTGTTTACGACCAATGGTTCTGATGTCGCTTCCGATGCTCACATGGCGACGGATAACCATGCGTTGGACCGGAGTGCTCAATAACACGTTCCCAAATGGTTAATCGTTCGTTCGCACCCGGTCAACGCCAGCGTTCCGCTAGTAATCCGATGCAATCACTTCTGCTTTATCTTACTTTGCTTATCTCCGTACCGTTGCCAGCGTGCTTCGCGCAGGGCACTATCCGCAATTCATCTCGTATTGGGGCGTCTGACGCCAAGACTCGTTTCGGCGAATTGGCAACGCGCTACGAGAAGCTGCGTAGGCAGTTCTTTACTCACGAGGTAGAAGAGGGCGACGATTTGCTAAAGGGGTTCCTTGAAAACTACCCGATGAATGCAATGGTGGCCGACTTTTTGACTCTTGAACGTCAAACGCGTGGGTCCGAAATTGGTTTTAGCTGCCTCTATCACCTAGTTTTGGCTGCTGATGGTGGTGTATTTGACGGGGACTACCCAGTAGCCAACTACCCAGCAACAAAAGGTAAAGTTGCCGCATTGCGAACCCTTCGCCAGCACTATTTTGACTATCCAGATATCGACACAACCTTTCACTTTGTTTTTAGTGGACCCGCAAAAGACGAAGCGAGAGTCTTTCTGCAGTCTCTGAGTACGTCTTCTCCACATAAGCACGTTCGTGCAAATGCAACGTGCGAACTGGCGCGTCATCTTGCCTTCGAGGCCAATCTGCCTCGCATTTATCAATCGCGACTCGCCGTTTTGGAACGCTCAGTTCCGGTTGACTTGGATCAAATCGAAGATCTCAAGGGCGTTCTTGCGGGGATGCAAGCCATCAACATCGAACGCAACCGTGCTGAAGCCCGTGTGCTACTTGACAGAATCCGAGACGATTACGCGGATGAACTAATCACTCCGCGAACTGAGCACAAAACACCGGTGTTGGTCCGAGTTGAGCGAGGTGAATCTTGCGAACGATTGAATGTGAACCGCGGTCGTATCGCGGATCGACTCTCGGCAATCGAGTTTGAACTCAACCACTCGATCGGCCGGCCAGCGCCGCCGATTGACGGCAAGGATGCAAGCGGAAAGCGAATGAGGCTTTCGGACTTTCGCGGAAAAGTGGTTGTTCTATTTTTCTCATTTAAAGGGTGTGGACCTTGCGAGAGAATGTACCCGGCTAATCGCAAGTTAGTCGATGAAATGGCCGATGAGCCATTTGCCTTCGTGGGAGTTCAAGGAGATGAAACGACTGATACAATTCACGAATCTCTCGAATCGGGAGAGATTACTTGGCGGGTCTGGTGGGACGGAGAGGACAGGCGACACTCAACACGATGGAACATTGAGGGGTGGCCGTCGACGTTTGTGCTGGATAAACGCGGAATCATGCGGTTTCGCGGCCTCAGAGGAGAAAAGCTTGCAACTGCGGTCCGCATTCTGTTGAAAGAAGAAGCGGAACAAGCGGATGCACGTGAGCCGCCGAGATGAGTTTTTTGAAGTGGTCAGTCGTTCGCGGCGGCCACGTGATCCGTATCGTTCGTCGACTCGAAGAATCCGTCCCCGCAAATTGACGTGTTCTGATATTGAGGTCTACCGTCTGCTGAAAGTTACTACATTTTCACGATCCAAGGAGGATGCAATGCGTTTAATCAAACTAGTCATGGCAATAATAGTCTTTGGCTGGGCAGCGTTTGCCGTGACACAGATGCTTCCGAAATCTGTCGCTGCGGACACCGCTACCATTGCCGACGCCGTTAAAGTCTATCCAATGACTTACCGCCTCACCGATCTTCCAGTGTGGTCTCAAGACGGAAAGACATTCGACCCAACGATCCTAATGGCGTACATCAAGACTTCCGTTGACACAAACGCTTGGGGCAAGTCGTCAACGATGGCTCCATTTGCCAGCAAATCCTCCCTGGTGATATCCACAACTAGCGCGAACCATGACCTGATCCTGACCGCACTTGAGCGGTTGCGAGCTTCGATGGTTCAATCTGGCGAAGAATAGCGACGGATCAAAACAAAGAGGTTT
>NZ_ANOH01000407.1 GCF_000346505.1 Aporhodopirellula sallentina SM41 | reverse complement strand
TTGCTGGGCCTTTGGCCCGGGGCGATTGGGGTGTGCGGCGTCGAAACCGTTTGCGGCTCGTCCGGGGCAATTGTGACGCGACTTGTCCGTTTTAAATTTGCGTTGAAAGAAGGGGCAACGCCCCGCTGTTTGCATAGCCCAGGGCAACGCGCTGGGTTGCTTATCGCATGAGGACGGCGTTTAGCTCTTTTTCGCAGGCGGTGACGACGTTTTCGACGATGGTGTCGGCGTCGGATCCGCTCATGGTTTCGCTGAGGCTTTGTAGCTCCATCGAGAACAGGACTCGTTTGCGATCGGCACCGTCTTGCTTTTCGTTGCGATAGGTTTCTTGATACGACAACTCGGTGAGTCGTTCGTCGGCGGCGGTGCGGATGACTTGGGAGAGTCCGTCCCAGCGGACGGATTCAGGGAGCACGAGGTTGAGGTCGCGGCGGATCGATGGGAACGCGCTGATCTGTTGTTGCTGTGGCACGAGATGGGACCATGCAACCAGGAGGTCGGCGGACAACTCGGCGGCGACGACTTTGCCGGGAAGCTTCCACGAACGGACGAGTTTCTCGTCGAGCAGGCCGAGGTAGCCAAGTGTTTCGTCATGACCGGTGACTTTGAGTTCCACCAATCCGCCTGGTGCGAATCCGTCTCGGTCGACACTTTCGACCTGCAAGGCACCGTCGATGCCGAGTCGCGCCAGCAAGGTTTCGATAATGCCTTTGGCGGCGAAGAAGTCTTCGCCCATGATCATGCCGACGTGGTAGTTTTCCGCAGGCAGGGCGTCGTCGCCTTTCGCGTCGGGAGCAGCGGGCAAATACACGTGAGCGATTTCAAACAGTGTCGCGTCGAGCGATGCCGAGGCCCAGTTTGCGGCGCGGCTTTGCAGGAGGCTCGGCAGCAGCGAGCGGCGGAGGCGTCGGGAGCCTTCGAGCATCGCGGTGCGGGTTTGCAACGCGGGTCGGTCGGTCCACGGTGAAAGGGCTGAGTCGATCTTTTCGGTAACCACGCTCGGCGTCATCGCTTCGCTGAGTCCGGCCGCGGTCATCACGCCTCGTAGTCGTGACATGGCCGAATCAAAAGTCCGCTTGCTGCTCGGCGTGACCGGGATCGGGCTGTCTTCAGGGATCTTGTCGTAACCGTGGATCCGTGCGACTTCTTCGATCAAGTCGGCTTCGCGGGTCAGGTCATGACGCCATGTCGGCGGGACGCACTGGACGCTCGCGGACTCGGAGGCTTTCGCGACGGAAGCGAAATCGGCGCGGCAGCCTAGTCCTTTGAGGATGCGTTCGACGGTTTCCGGGGTGATGTCGATTCCGAGGACACGCGACAATTGCGAGAGTCGCAAGATCACGGGTTCACGATCGGTGATAGGGCTGCCCGTGTCGATCACGCCGCTGGCGACTGATCCGCCCGCGATTTCGGTGATCAGTTGGCAGGCCCGGCGGCTCGCCCAATCGATGCCGCGTGGGTCGACGCGTCGTTCGAATCGGAACGATGAGGGGCTGTGAAGTTTAAGTCGTCGAGCGGTACGGCGGACGGACAGCGGTACGAAGTCGGCGGCTTCGATGACGATGTCGGTGGTTTGTTCGGACACTTCGCTGCTCGCGCCACCCATCACGCCGCCGATCGCCATCGGGGAGTCGGCGTCCGCAATGACGCACGTTTGCGCGGTGAGTTCGTATTCGCGGTGATCGATCGCTTCGAGTTTCTCTTCTGGATTGCCCGGGCGAACCACGATCGTGTTCTTGCCGACCTTGGCAGCGTCGAACGCGTGTAGCGGTTGGCCGCATTCCATCATGACGTAGTTGGTCACATCGACGATGTTATTGACCACGCCGATTCCGATGCTCTTGAGCGCGTTCTGCATCCACTCGGGGCTGTCGCCGACACGGACGCCTTGGACGACCCGAGCGGTGTATCGCGGGCAGGCATCGGTGAATTCGTTTCGCACCGTCAACAGATCGTTGACGTTCTTGGAGGACTCTTGAAACTCGATGGTTGGGAGTTTGAGTTTCTGGTCGGTCAGTACCGCGATCTCGCGTGCGACGCCGATGTGGCCGAGGCAATCGCCACGGTTGCTGGTGACTTCAAGGTCAATGACGACTTCGCCGTCGATCGTTTCACTGCCCTCGTGGTTGAGGCCCGATAGGCTCAGGCGGTCGACGAGTTCATCGTGCGTCAGCGTGATATCGACGTAACGTGACAACCAGGAAAGAGTGACAAGCATCTGATTGTGGCTGAGTGCTGAGGGTGATTGGCGGTGAAAATTCGGTGCGGCGAGTTCGTTCGGGGAGACGCCGGCCCGGCGAATGCGAAGGTATCGGCGAAAACGAGCGTAGCCGGAGTCGCCAAGACTTCGGGATGAGGTTGGGGAGTGGCGGTGTTTGGGTGTGTTGGCCGGATTCGGGCGAATCCAGCGATGGAGAGTGGGGACGCCTCGCGTTGTCCACTACGACTCGTGATAGCGGGCTAGAACTGCTGGAGGAATCGCAGGTCGCCGCTGTAGAGGTCGCGGATGTCGGTGATGCCGTGACGCCGCATGCACAGACGTTCGACGCCGAGGCCGAATGCGAAACCGCTGACCTTTTCTGGATCGTAGCCGACTGCTTCGAAGACGTTCGGGTCGATCATGCCGGCGCCGCCGAACTCGATCCAGGTTCCGTTCCAAAGGAAGTCCACCTCGACGCTCGGTTCGGTGAACGGGAAGAACGACGGGCGGAATCGGATTTCAACGTCGTCCCCGAGGTAGTTGTTGGCGAACACGCGAAGGACCGTTTTCAGGTTGGCCATCGTGACGTTGGTGTCGACGAGCAGGCCTTCCATTTGATGGAACATCGGGAAGTGCGTCGCGTCGGGAGCGTCGGGACGGTAGACGCGTCCCAGGGAAATGATCCGGATCGGCGGTTGGTGCGCCTTCATCACGCGGATCTGCACCGTGCTGGTTTGGCTGCGGAGCAGCGATTCGCCTTCGCCGGTTTCGCCTGGCGCGTCGGCGCCGCCGGCAGCAGCGGTCGCGAGATAGAAGTTGTCGAGCGGATCGCGGGCCGGGTGATCTTCGGGGATGTTCAGCGCGACGAAGTTGTGCCACGGGTCTTCGACCTCGGGGCCTTCGGCGACTTCGAATCCCATCCTGCCCATGATCTCGGTCAGATGGTCGATCGTTTGCGTGATCGGGTGGATGTGTCCGAGCGTCGGACGCGTGCCAGGCAAAGAGGGGTCGAACGTCGGATCGACTTGCGAGCCGCCTCCGCTTTCGAGTGCCTCTTTGGCTGCGCTGAACGCTTCGTTGATCGCGTTCTTGACTTCGTTGAGCCGCATACCGGCGGCTCGTTTGTCAGTCGGTTCGATGCCACCGAGCATCTTCTGGACGTCTTTGAACTGTCCATTCTTGGCACCGAGGAAGACAACACGTGCTTCCTCGAGTGATTCGGCATTCGAGGCGCCTGAGAACGCCGACTCCGCATCGCTTTGGAGTTGGTCCAGGCGGCTTAGGAAATTTTGCAGTGACATCGCGAAAGAAAGGCCTTAGGCGGCTTGGCTTTCCGAACCGAGTGTTGCTTTGACCGCGTCGCAGACGTCTTTGAAGCCAGCGGGGTCGTGGATCGCCATTTCGGAAAGCGACTTGCGATCCAAGCCGATGTTCGCTTTCTTCAAGCCATGAATGAACTCGCTGTAGCGAAGCCCGTGGAGCTTCACTGCTGCGTTGATTCGGATGATCCACAACTTGCGGAACTCACGTTTGCGGACGCGACGATCGCGGAACGCGTACGCGCCGCTGCGAAGCAAGGTTTCTTTGACCGAACGGGTCAGTGACCCACGGCCGCCGCGGTAGCCTTTTGCACGTTTGAACAGACGTTTCTTAGCTTGATTACGGGCCGAGCCTTTACGTGTACGCATCTAATGAGTTCCTTGTAGTTGTTTTTGAATCATTGCCGAGGGTGTCGATTCAGGCCCCGGCATTCGCTGCCGGAGTTTTGCCCAATCGAGTTGCAGGGCGAGTCCTAAGAGGGAGTGGTTGAGAAATAGCCGATAGACGTGGCCAACGATTTAGTTGCTGTAGCCGTTCAGTGCAGCTTGGATGGTCGGTTCCATGCAGCTATCGACAGCGGTCGTGCCGCGGAGGTTGCGACGGCGTTTCTTGCTGAGGCCTTTGGCGAGGTGGCTCGTGCCACTTTGGCGGTGCATGGCTTTGCCGGTTGCGGTCAACCGAAAACGCTTTTTCGTGCCCTTGTGGGTCTTTACTTTGTTTCCCATCGGGATTCCATCACTAGAGGGGTGTGTTCAATTTTGCAAAATGCAGAGCGGCGAATGATAGCGAAGCGATACTTGATTCGCCAGGGGGAGTTTCCCCGGCTCGCCACGAATCTTCTCCCACGAACCCCTCTCTCTTCGGTTGATCGAGCGATCACCTTGAAGCGAAACGTATCCGTTTCAGCGCTGAGCCCGACGTAGATTGGAATCGCCGAGGCTTGGGGAGAGGGGAATAATGTGATTCGCCCAGAAATTGGCTGGGGCTGGTGAGAATGAGGAAATAGATGGGCGGGGAAGTGGGGGCGTGTTTGTTGGTAGTGATTTGAAACGCAGAGGCGCAGAGAGCGCAGATGAGTGGTTTGGTGAGTTTTTTCTCTGCGCTCTCTGCGGCTCTGCGTTTTCTCTCTTCACTATGGCCGCGGCCTAGCGAGAGTTGCCTGCGGGGAAACCTAGAATCCTTCGATCAGGACCTTGCGGACAGCTTCGGGGGGCGACAGGTCGAGGACTTCTCGTTGGTTGGTCGGCAGAGATTCGTACTGCTCGACGAGGGACGGGCGTTTGGACTCGCCGCGTAATTTTCGCCGGAGAGACTCGGTCGCCCAGTCACGCAGGACCATGCTCTGCATCCACGGGTCGCTGACGTATTGCTGCAAGATATCGAGGTCCTTGGTGGGCAGCATCGATTCGATGATCTCCAGTTCGTGCTGATTCAGCGGTGGCACGTTTTCCAGCGGTGGGCCGCCTCGGAAAAACCTGCCCTGCCATCGCGTCCAGTTGGAATCGCGGAGCAGCGTTGCCAAGGCAAACGTTCGATAGGCGTTTCGCGTGTCTTCGTCGCGGCGGCCGCGTTGTTTGATGAATTGGAACAAGGCCGCCGCGGCCTGACGTTGACCGTTCTCCTTTGCTGCGTCGAGTCGATCTTTGACGATCTGGATCACCGCGTAGTCGATTCGCTCGATTGCTTCATCGCTGAGATTGCGTCCGGTGATGCGTCCGATCGACGTGATGGCTTCTTCGATCGCGTCGTCGATTGCCAATTGTCGTTCGGCGCCGGTGCCGTTTTCGATCCGTGCGATGACCTCGTCGCTGAGTTGTTCTCGCAGGCGGACGTACTGCCGCATCGTTCGCAGCATCGCGGCCGGCGATTCCGACTCTCGGACCCGTTCAGCGGATTGGCGAAGTGCGTCCTTTTCGGATTCGTCCAAACGGTTGAACCGGTCCAACCGCGAGAACGCGACGATCCGTTGTTGTGACGGGATCTCTTGGAGGCGCGTTGCCAACGTATCTCGATCGGGCAGGACGGTCTCGCCGCTGTCGCGTGGGTAGAGCGAATTGTCCGACATCGGATTGACCATCGCGTCGATGTCCGGGGTCACCGATCCGCCGACGACACCTCGCCAACGTGGCGACGCCATCAGGTCATTGATCAGCTCGCCGTCTTTCAAAATCGCGTAGGCGTCCATGTCGATCGCGACAGGGAAATCAGCGATCTGACGTCGGATCTCTTGCGTTTGACGCCACCGCGTCACACCAAATGCGAGGGCGGCGATCACGAGCGGGATCGCAAGTGCCAACCAGGCCATTGGCCGTCGGCGTTTGCCCACGGTGACCGTGTCGGGCTTCTTGAGCCGCTTGCCAGACGCATCCTTGGGATTGATGTCCGCGACCACCAATTGCAGCGTAGTCTGAACGGATTTCTCATCAGGGACCGGGTTGGGCAGCCACTCGAGCATGTCCCAGCTTCGCTGCAGATCTTGCATCCGTTGGCGAAGTGGTTCGTCATCGATCAGGCGATTCTCAACCGAGTCGCGTTCGTCTCGCGAAAGTTCGCCATCGAGGTAGGCGACGAGGAGTTCGTCGTCGGAGTCAACAATCTCGGATTTGCTCATGAGTCGTTGCCTCCTTCGTCACGCGTTGCCCCGGAGTCCTCGGAGGACGTGTCCTCTTGGGAACTTCGATATTTATCGATCATGCTCGACATGGAAGGCAGCGAAACCGAGGTTTGAAATCCTTGGTCCAACGCTCCGCTTTCCATGTACGATTCGAGCGTCTGTTTCAAACTCACTCGAGCCCGGCTGAGCAGCGATTTGACGGCCTTGGTGCTGAGGTCCATCGCGTCGGCGATCTCGACGTAACTCATGTTTTCAAAACGCGACAGGATCAACGCCATCCGTTGTCGCTCGCCGAGTGAGGCGACGGCCGCGCGAACCAATCGGGCGCGTTCGTCACCTTCGGCAACCCGCACCGGCATCAGTCCGCTCTGTTCGAGTGCCGTTGCCGCGAGCGTCGGGCCATCGTCGCCGTTGGCGTCGCTGCCGGTCGATCGAGGCGAGTCCCCTTCGCTCACTTCATGCCGCCGCGAAACCGTTCGTTTGGCGTTGCGTGCGACGTTGCCGGCGATGGTGAACAACCACGTCGAGAACTTTGCCCCCGGTTCGTAGCGATCTCTCGCTCGGTAAACCCGCAGGAACGTTTCTTGTGCGAGGTCTTCGGCTAGGTCTGTGTGCGGGGCGAGGTGGTGCATCAATCGCACCAACCGTGGTTGATACCGCCGAACCAATTCCTCAAAGGCACCGGCGTCACCGTCGCGTACACGCAACATCAATCGGACATCCGGGTCCGATTGTGTGTAACGCAAAACAGTGGATTCGGATGCAGGCACGGGCAGGGCAGATTGGAGAAGGACAAACCATAGACCATCTTCAGCATACTCTAATTTTCGACAAGGCCAGAGTCCGCATTGGCGGCGGCTCCCCGCATCTGTTCCGCCAAATAACCCGCTAATTCCGTAGGAGTTGGGTAATTTGCGGCCAATTCCGGTGTCAGTTCGACACCTAACCAATCGTCCAATTCACTGCTTAATTCGACCGCGGTCATCGAGTCGAGCCCGTGATCGGCGAAAGGAGTGTCCGGCGACACGTTCCCAGGCAGAGCCCCACACCGAGCGACTAACCACTGCGTCAGCCATGTTTCGATTTGTTCGGTCGCGTGCGTGATCGTATGCGAGTTGACGAAACGCGGCAGCGGTGGAAGTTGCGTCGCGACGCTGTCATCGCTGATAATCGAACGCATCCATTGATAGCGGTATTCGATCTCGTCGGCTTGCAATCGTAGGCGACACTCGGCACGTTTTAGTTTGCCGCTGGTCGTGACGGGAATCGTGCCGGGTTTGGTCAACAGCACCTGTCTCGCGTCGACTTCGTGTTCGTCGATGATCGCGCGGCGAGCGCATCGAACCAGTTCCGGGAGTGAGGCGTCGGAGAGATGCCGATCGACTTCGATGACGATCGACATTGCGTCTCCTACGAAAGCGTCCGTGGCCACCGCAACGCAGCGTAGTGCCGAATCACCGAGTGCACGTTCGATGGTCGATTCGATGTCATGTGGATAATAGTTTCGTCCTCTCAGAACAATAACGTCTTTGCAGCGGCCGGTGACGTACAGTTCGCCTTCGTGAACGAACCCGAGATCTCCGGTGCGTAGGAAAGTTTGCCCGGCGTTGTCGCAATCGAGAGTGGCATGGAATTGTTGCTTGTTCACTTCTTCACGACACCAGTAGCCGCGTGCGATCGAACTACCGGTGAGCCAGATCTCTCCGATCTCTCCTTCGTTTCGACGTGATCTCGAAACAGGGTCGACGACTTCGATCCGCGTGTCGCCTCGAACGGCACCACAACTAACGATGTTCCGTGTGAGGTTTCGCGGGTGGGATTCGGCAACGGGGCTCACTCGCCCTGCCAGCAACGCGTCGCGGTCGACGACCAAACGCCGAAAGGGGACGCCTTGGTCGCTGCATGAAACCAGCAACGTTGCTTCCGCGAGACCGTAGCAGGGCAAGAACGCTTCTCGGCGGAATTCTGACGATTCGAAACGTTGCCTGAATCGGTCGAGAGTGTCGGCCGCGACCGGTTCGGCACCGCAAAACGCCACCGACCATTTACTGAGGTCGACCGCGGAAGCTTCGTCGGGCGTGATGCGGTCGATGCATAATTCGTATGCAAAGTTCGGGGCTCCACTCACGGTCGCGTTACGGTCGGCGATTGCTCGCAGCCATCGCAGCGGTTTGGACAGGAACGAGCGAGGCGACATCAATGTTGTGTGTCCCCCTATGTAGATCGTGTCGAGTATTCCGCCGATCAAACCCATGTCATGGTAGTGCGGCAACCAAAAGACGGAGCGGGTGTAGTCGTTCTGCTCGGCGTCGCCATAGTTCAATCCGAACGCGTTGCGGATGGTTTCCAGGTTGGCCATCAGGTTCGCGTGAGACACCATGACACCCTTCGGAGCGTTCGTCGATCCGCTCGTGTACTGCAGCAACGCGAGGTCGTCGGGTTCTATTTCGGCGAAGGCCTGCGACACGTTTTCCGGCAGTTCGCGAATGTCGTCTGCCGTTGGCAATCGCTCGGCGAGGGGCGCGTCGGTGGCGACCATCCGCATTTTGGAAATCGCGGGGCTGAGTCGATGAAACGCCATCGAGTCGATCGTTTTCGAATCGCTCAGCAGAAAGGACGGAGAGCAATCCGAGATCGCCGCATCGAGTTGTGGCATCGCGCGGCCCGGCTTGGGATAGCAAGCAGGCACCGGAACCACACGCGCGGCATGGCAGGCGAACAAGCCAACGATGAAGTCGAGACCGGCGGGGAACAAAAGGATTGCCCGGTCGCCCGGTTCGACGTTGTGGTCCGCAGCAAGAATCCGCTGTGCGACTTCGGTGACCCGGGCGGTTAACTCGCCGTACGTGATCGTGGTTTCCTGTTGATCGTCGTTAATGAACGACAGGGCCGCCCGATTCGGATGACGTTCGGCACGTTCGCGCAAAACGTGCAACAGAGTCGGAAGTCGCGGAATGATTTGAGCGGCCGAGTCAGTGTTCAAATGCATGGGCGGTAGGAAATCCGAGGTGAATCGAGTAGAAAACAGCTCGCCAAAGATTGCGATCGACCTTCCGACAGCGTGAAGCCGCCGGTTGTGTTACAGCATAAGGCCCATTTGGGGAGGTTGAGAAGCAAAACCCGCGAGCGTTTGCGATCTTTCGTCCTTTTCCAATTCCCGTGCCATGCGCAACCCTTGTCATTTGCCAGCTTTGACATTCACTCGTCCGGGTTAGCGAATTTGTGCGTGTGGGAGGTTCTGCGTTCCGACCGAGCAAGGCCCCGCGAATCGCGTGCCTGCGGTCGACACCGTATTTGTTCCGTCCGTTTGCCGTGCCAACGTTGCTGCAATCCTCGCCTATGAATTCAGACAAACCGTCAAAGTGGTACCGTTGTGTTGGTCAGCCTGTCGCCGGAGGACGACACGTGGTTTGGTTCCCGCATGCGGGCGGAGGATGTTCGCCGCTGATCCGTTTGTCTCGCGCCAATCCACCGGCGGTGAATCTGTATGTTGCGACGTTGCCGGGGCGAGAAGCTCGTTTCGCTGATCCGATGTCGAGCACCTTGGATGAGTTGGTAGGATCGCTGGTCGATGAACTGCCACAAACGGATGAACCGCCGGTCTTGGTCGGGCACAGTTTCGGCGCTCTGTTGGCGTTCTTGGTTGCTCGGCAAAAGCCGTCCAGGAGGTTGATCGTGATGGCGATGGGTTCGCCCGACCTGATCACGCGCAAAGACTCGATCGTCGACCTCGATGATCGCGAGTTTGCAGAGCAGCTCGATCAACGCTACGGCGGCGTCCCCAAGACGTTGCGTGAGAACGAAGAGGCGATGCGAATGTTCCTGCCGACCGTGCGCAGAGACCTCACGCTGCTCGAATCGTACGACTCGTCAAAGCGGGATGTGGTCGACGTGCCGATCACAGCGCTGGTGGGAACGGATGATAGCCGCGTTACGGCGGCGAAGATGCAAAATTGGAAAGCGTTCACCCAAACCGACTTTCGTTTACAGATGATGATGGGTGACCACTTTTTCCCGTTGTCGAATTTTCCGCAGGTTTTGAAGATCGCGGCAGAGCGTTGACGAACGCGGAGTGATTCACGCGGCCGTGATGGATGGCTCGCTCGTCCCACGTCAAAGTCGTGACCCGCCCGTGGGTTTCCTCTTCCGCCGCGTGATCAGGTATCGTGGTGGGCGACCCGTTCCACTTCGATGGCTTTTTGGATTTCTCGCGACCGGATGTCATGCCTAATTCAAGTCTCACGGACGCTATGTCCGGGTTTGATGCGTACCGAATCGATTCCTTATCACTGGATCACATTCAACGGTTCCTCCGCCGGATCGATGAGGAGATCGGTGTGCTCGCGGCCGAAATCAAAACGAACCGCGAAGGGCTCGGCAATGCCCGAGAGCAGGCAGACCCGTTCGTGTTTCAAAAGGTCCGGCGGATGCAGAGCCGGTATCAGTTCCGGGCTGACTACCTGTTAGAGCTGCGCGAGCAGCTCGACGACGTGTATCAACGCAAGTACATGCAGCAGGGGATGGCCGATCGACTCGGCGGTTACACGATGTTGCGGGTTTTCGAGTTGGTGATTCTGGCGTTGATCGTGATCGTGCTCGGGTTGTTGGTCTACGATCTTGTCGCCGGGCCGGACGAGTTTCGGCCACGCTATCTGTCGAGCAACATGATCTTTTTAGTCGACGCGTGTTGCTGTGCGATCTTCATGAGTGAGTTTGCGTTGCGGTTGTGGAGTGCTGAATCGAAAACCTACGTTTGGAAACACCACTGGGTCGATTTCGTCACGTCGATACCGATTCCTGGCGAAGCGCAACTGGCGAGGTTCGGTCGTTTTGCCCGGTTGGCTCGTTTCGCGAGGTTGTTGCGACTGCTGCGTTTTCTGAGGTTGTTCTTCTTCCTGTGGCGTGGTTTGGACAAGCTGCAGGATGTGATGGACGTCAAGATTATGAAGAAGACGATCCGCTATGCGGTCTTCGCGACGATCGCCGGTGCGTTTCTGATCTACAAATTGGAGAGCTCGATTTCGGGTAACTCAGACAACGCGGTGTCGACTTTTGGTCAATCGGCATGGTGGAGTTTTACAACGGTTCTGACCGGTGGGTTTGGTGACATCCACAATCCCGAGTCGTTGGCCGGTCAGGTCCTGACGGGATTGTTGGTGGTGATCGGGATGGTGTTGGTCGGTGTGTTCACGGCAACGCTCACCACAATTTTCGTCGGCGAGCAACAAGAAAACGAAGCGAATGATCTGGAGAAAATTCTCGAGAAGATCGACGCGTTGCCCGAGGTCGTTCAAGCCGAGGTGAGAAAGCGAAGATGAGCGAGACTTCGAACGTCTGCGAAAACTCATCAGCCGATCGGCGTTAGTCGTGTTTCCATGGGACAACCGGGATAATGCTCGCCGGCTGATTAGATCATGGAGGTTTTCGGATGGGCTTCTGGCAGATCAAGCCTTCGCTTTTTTCTGTGAGATGAGAAGCTAAGCGGTCGACCGATGCAAAGCGAGCCTGTCGATGTTTGTTTCGCTACCGAGACATAGACGGCTTGGCAGGGATTACCGAGGAGGTAGCCGGATCGTGGCGTGGGTGATGTGTGTTTAGTTTTCCGACGAAATCGACGGCTGCTTCGAGGCGGACTTTGCCTCGTGATTCACCGGTTTCGATCGGTCGGTCGTGACTTCCCATGCGAGCGACCGGTGAGTTGATCGCTTTCAAGAGAATGTTCGGCGCGAAAACCGCGTTGGCGGCTTCGAGTAGACGCGCGGTGCCCTGATGACGCATCGCAACATGGTCATTCGGTTGGACGAAGTCTCGCCATGCGTTTCGGAATTGTGCGATGTCGACCGCTCCTTCGATTGCGCCGTGATCGAGATGGAGGAGCTTTGTGAAGTTCGTATCGTGCAACGACGGCGAGTCGATCACGCATTCAAAACGTTCGCCGGTCCCCAGTCGCATTGCGGTCCAGTAGATCGGTGTTGGTCGTTCGAGGTCGCGTTCTCCGTAGGCGACGATGACACGGTCGAGGTTTTCGGTGAGGGCCCGCGGCACGTTGGCTGAACCGCGACGACGGCGTTCGTTGCGACGCCAGTTTTCCAGCGGTGCTGCATCGGGCACGATGTTTTGCCGATCGAGTTGGTCTTCGATCATGCGATCGAAAGACTGCAGCAACCGGGGCAGATCTTGGTTGTCGGGCTCGAGTGCCATCAACGCGGCGACCGTCGCTTCCAATGTCGACAATGCGTGTTCGTTGGGCTCCCGGCGAATCCGATAGCGTCCAGGGCTCGCCGGGGAGAGTCGGTATTGTGGAAGAGTTTGCAGTCGTGGAATATCGCGATAAAGCGTTTTGGCTTGATGCCAGGTGCCGTCGAGAATGACGAGGTGCTCAGGGCGTTCCTCAGGACGCAAATCGTCGAGCAACATGGCGTCGCGACCGGGATAGAGCACGCCCGTTTTGGGCGGCAGTGTTTTTTGAGCGAATTGTTCCGCGAGTTCAACGTTGTACGCCGTCATCAGTTCGCACCGATCGAGCGACGCGTGAACGATGCGTGCGGTATTGAACGGGTGAAAGCGTTCGCGTCGGTGTTGGAGAATCAATACCGACGTGCGGTGCTGTACTGGAGAAATCGCATTGCAGTAGCACATCCGTCGTGGACGGAAACAGCGAAAACAACGGCGGGCAGATTGAGTCATTGACGTTGTTTCGCAGAGCGGGCGAACGGCAGCGGACAGGCGTGCGGTAAACGGAACAGGTGTGCGGAGTGCGGGGAAACCGTGACAGCTGGCGCACGAGGTGATCGCGTTTTGCCGCTGTCCAGACGCGGGATTCTAGTTGCGATGCGTTTTCCGCACAGCGCCTAATAATGTCGGAGACGACTATGTCGGACAGGTTGCCGAGTCATCCGCTGCAGGAACGCCACTGCGGAAGCTCTGTTCCTGCGGAGCCATTGAGCGAGACGCGTGATCAAAAACGCGGACGACCCACGCCTAACCGATTTAAGGATGACCGAAGTCACCTGTGAATCGGAGGGCAATGGGCATGAGCCGTCCG
Source organism: Aporhodopirellula sallentina SM41 (assembly GCF_000346505.1). Lineage (GTDB taxonomy): Bacteria > Planctomycetota > Planctomycetia > Pirellulales > Pirellulaceae > Rhodopirellula > Rhodopirellula sallentina. The sequence continues at coordinate 88,223 of NZ_ANOH01000407.1, read as the reverse complement.
GTTAATCGAGACACGACAGGCTGATGTCGCATCGATGGTTGCTTATTCAGGTTGCAGTTTCTATATCGATGCCCTGCCGCGTCTCGCCGGTCGATCACACAGGATCGTTCGTGGACCGCATGCGGTTTGCGCTAATGCGTCGTGACACCTTCAAGAGCGAAGATCTCCCGACAACGTGCGACTTGTTCGTCAGTCGGCTCGGGAGTTTGGTGGAGTTGGTACCGCATCCCGAGTTGTTCGTATTTCGATTCGCCAAGTTTATGAAACGGCAAAATCTCGACCCGCTCGACTGCGTTCAATCCAGCAACGAGTTGGGCAACGCCCCGAACATTGGATTCATCATCGGTTAATCCGGGCACCAGGACGAAGCGAATCCACATTGATTTCCCGAGATCGCTGAGGCGCCGCGCGAAATCGAGTGTGGGTTGCAACGAGACGCCGGTGGTTTCTCGATAGATCTGCGGGGCGGAACCCTTAATATCGAGTAGCACCAAATCCATACAGTCGAGCATCTCATCGGAGGCTCGGTGTCCGAGGAATCCAGAGGTGTCGAGTGCCGTGTGGATGCCTTCGGCTTTGGCTCGGCGGAATACTTCGTGCACGAATTCAATCTGCATCATCGGTTCGCCGCCGCTGATCGTCAGACCGCCGCGGCGGATGAAGTTGCGATAACGCAGTACCTCCTCGATCACCGAATCGGCCGTCCGGACTTCGCCATGCGGTTTGCCTTGGGCGTCCGGGTTGTGGCAGTATTGGCAACGCAGCGGGCAACCGCTGAGGAACATGACGTACCGCAATCCGGGACCGTCGACCGTCCCGCAGGTTTCCACCGAGTGAATGAAACCTTGGACCGGTTCAGGCTGCACGTCGGCAGGTGAGGCCTCGCGAGACTGTGTTGGAGCGACATCGTGTCGGTGCTCTGCCACTCGCGATTGTGGCACGGCGTTGGAGTCGCGGTCACGTTCGCAACCGATCGACGGGTCGCGTGGACAGCAATCATTCAGCGACGCACCCGAGTTACAGTCGTGATGCGCGAGAGAAGGAATCCGATCGTCCATGGATTTCAGTTGTTGTAAGCGAGCAATAGAAAAGGCGGGTGATCCCACCCGCAGAAACGATGACGGGCAGGTTGATGAAACCTGCCCGCGACGAAGTCGACCCCAACGTCAGATCGCACTGTGGAAGGTGCGGTTGATGACGTCGAGTTGTTGCTCGCGAGTCAGTTTAACGAAGTTCACCGCGTAGCCCGAAACTCGAACGGTGAGTTGCGGGTATTTCTCAGGGTGATCCATCGCGTCGACGAGGGTTTGTTGGTCGAACACGTTGACATTGATGTGGTGCCCGGTTTCGGCGAAGTACCCGTCGAGCAGCCCGACAAGGTTGTCCTGTCGCATTTGAGCGTCTTTGCCGAGGGCGTCGGGGACGATCGAGAACGTGTACGAGATACCGTCTTGGGCGTGTTCGTATGGCATCTTCGCGACCGAAGCCATCGCGGCGACGGCTCCCTTCTTATCGCGACCGCTCATCGGGTTGGCACCGGGGGCAAACGGTTCGCCGGCTTTTCGCCCGTCCGGGGTGCTGCCGGTTTTCTTTCCGTAGACCACGTTGGATGTGATCGTCAGGACCGATTGCGTTGGAACGGCGTTGCGGTACATCGGTTGGCGACGGACTTTCTCCATGAAGCGTTCCATCAGTTCGGAAGCGATCGAATCGACTTCGTCATCGTTGTTGCCGTACGCCGGATAGTCACCCTCGACTTCGTAGTCGACCGCCAATCCTTCGTTGTTTCGGATGATGCGGACGCGTGCGTTCTTTACCGCCGAGAGTGAATCGGCTGCGACGGACAATCCTGCGACGCCGGTCGCCATCGTGCGATAGATTTCGCGATCGTGGAGGGCGAACATGAGATGTTCGGGCGAGTATTTGTCGTGCATGTAGTGAATAATATTGAGCGCTTTGACGTATGTCTCGGCCAACCAATCGAGGGTGGTGTCGAACTTGGCATCGAGTTCCCAGAGGTCGAGGTAGTCGCCCTTGATCGGTTCGGTTGGTGGCGCGATCTGTTTGCCGCTCTTTTCATCTCGGCCGCCGTTGATCGCGTAAAGCATTGCTTTGGCGAGGTTGGCTCGGGCGCCGAAGAACTGCATTTGTTTGCCGATTCGCATGGCCGAAACGCAGCACGCGATTCCGTAGTCGTCGCCCCAATATGGACGCATCAGGTCGTCGTTTTCGTATTGGATCGAACTCGTCGAGATCGAGATTTTTGCGCAGTAGTCTTTGAACGCTTCGGGGAGCTTCTCGCTCCACAGCACCGTCAGGTTGGGTTCCGGGGCTGTGCCGAGGTTCACCAACGTGTGCAGCATGCGGAAGCTGGTTTTGGTGACCAGTGATCGGCCGTCTTCGCCGACTCCACCGATGCTCTCGGTTACCCAAGTCGGGTCGCCCGAGAACAGTTCGTCGTAGTCGGGAGTGCGGATGAACCGAACGATTCGCATTTTCATCACGAGGTGATCGATGATTTCCTGTGCTTCGTCTTCGTTCAGCGTGCCTTCGGCGAAATCACGTTCGAAGTAGATGTCGAAGAACGTGCTCACACGGCCGAACGACATCGCGGCACCGTTTTGTTCTTTGATGGCACCGAGGTATCCGAAGTAAGTCCACTGCACCGCTTCGCGGGCGTTGGTGGCAGGCTTCGAGATATCGAAGCCGTAGGCGGCAGCCATCGTTTTCAGATCGGCGAGGGCGCGGACTTGGTCTTGAAGTTCTTCGCGTTCGCGGACCCATGATTCGCTGAATGCGAAATCTTCGATCGAGTCGAACTGTTGTTTCTTGTCTTCGATCAGTCGGTCCACGCCGTAGAGGGCGACGCGTCGGTAGTCGCCGATGATTCGGCCGCGTCCGTAACCGTCGGGAAGGCCCGTGACGATTCCGGCGCTACGTGCTTTGCGGATATCCGAGGTGTAGCAGTCGAAGACGCCGTCGTTGTGGGTTTTGCGGTGTTTGGCAAAGATGTCGGCGGTTGCCTCATCCATCTGCCGGCCGTGTGCGAGCAAGGCTTTCTGAGCGATGCGGACGCCGCCGTATGGCAGCATGGCACGCTTGAGCGGCGCGTCGGTTTGGACGCCGACGATCTGTTCGAGGTCTTGGTTGATGTAACCCGGTCCGTGTGAGGTGAGCTTGCCAACGACTTCGGTGTCGGCATCGAGGACGCCGCCCGCTTCGCGTTCCTTTTCCAGCAGAACTTTGAGGTCATCCCATAGGTCTCGTGTGCGTTGGGTCGGTTCGGCGAGGAACTCGTCGTTGCCCGCGTAGGGTTGGTAGTTGGCTTGGATGAATCCTCGAACGTCGATTTCGTCTTCCCAATTCCCAGGTCGAAACTGCCGCCAAGCGTCGTCCTTCGTTTGATTGTTCGGTTCGGAAGTGGGGGACTCGGAGGTTACGTAGGTCGAGTCGGCAGGCGAGTTGGGCAGGGTTGTTGACATGTTTTCAATCAGCTCCATCAGATGAGCGCGGTACGCGGATTTGGCCGCGCAAAATCACGCGACGCAGCTATGTTTTTTCCCTCTCGCGAGGTCGCAACCCGGATGCCGCGAAATGGTGTGCGAATGAATAGGAGGGGATGCGGGCCGTGATTGTGCTTGCTAGGGGGCTGTCTTTTCCCGTCGTGCGTCGAGGCAAGTTGTCGCATTGGTCTGGGAGTGCTGCTCCGCACACCCGTGCGATTGATCCGCGGCGAGCGTGTGCGGATCGGATCACACGTGCGTGCGAGACCGATTCACTGCGCTGATTCTCTATGCCGATTCTCTGCATTGTGGGCTAGATTGGGGTAGAATGACGTCGAGATGCGGGCTCGGAATTCGTCTTCGGGCAGTTGATTTCCTGGCCCGCTGCGCTACGGGCTGTTGATTTATTCGTCTAACGGGCAGCCAAAGGCGACCTACTTGCTACTGCACGTCGCCTACGGCTACCGGTTAAACGAAAACAGGTTGAATCTTGATTAAATCGACAAAACGGCTAGCGAGTGATCACACGCAATCACTCGCTTGCGCACCGGGCAGACATGCTTTGGCTAGCGTCGGGGGTTCCCGGCTGATCAACCGTCCGGATTCGCTGTCTGCCCGAATTCACATTCTCATCTCGATATCTCGCCACTTTTCCTCGCCTATTCTCCCCACGCAACGGATCAAGATGCCTTTTCGCCGCACCTGGAATCACTCGAAACGTCGTCAATTTTTCGCAGTTCTCCCCGTCGCTGCTTTCGTGAAGCTCGGTCTGATTGCGGTCGTGTCCGCTTCACTGGTCACGTCCGTGGCTGCTCAGGAGCGTGGAAAGAGGAACGCGAAGGAGGACACGGATCCTGCGTTGAAGCCTCGCCCCGTCAGTCTGACGACGAAGGACAATATCAAACTGAACTCGTTCTACTTTCCCTCCAAACAAGGCAAGGAAGGGGCGCCGGTCATTCTGATCCACGAGTGGAAAGGGCAAGGGGCGCCTTACCTGAAGCTGTGCGTGGCCCTGCGTGAGGCCGGTTTTGGTGTGCTCGTTGTGGAGTACCGCGGTCACGGAAACAGCAAAAAGTACATGGATCGTTCGGGCGAAGAAAAGGAATTCAATATCGCAACGATGGGACGCCGCGACGTCGAGGCGATTGTCCGGTACGACATCGAGGAAGCGAAGCAGTTCCTCAAAGAGGAGAACAACGCGGGCAGGTTGAATCTGAACGCGTTGTGTCTGATCGGCGTCGAAGAGGGGGCGATTCTCGCCGGTTACTGGGCAGTACGCGACTGGAAAATTCCTAGCGTAGGCCGGATGAAGCAGGGCCAGGACGTGAAGGGGCTCGTGTACGTGTCACCTGAAAAGAACCTCAACGGGCTCGCGATGAACACGCCGATTACGGACAAAAACCTCGTCCGCCTGCCCACGATGATTGTGGCCGGCAAAGGGAGCCCGCAAGGCAAAGAGTCCGAGCGGATCGGCAGTCGGCTCGAGTCGGTGAAGAAGCGATTCAACCGGGGCAAGGCATCGGGTTATCAGTTGGAGATGCCGTCGACGAATTTGAGCGGTCCGGCGTTGATCAACGAAGAGTCAACGGTGATCCCGGCGATCGTCGACTTCCTCAAAGAGAACGTGAGGATAAGCGAGTCGGAAAACCCATGGATCGAACGCCCCTAAACGCTACACCGGCGAAGAATACCGCATCGACGTAGTGGAAGTTGTTAAACTTCCCGGTGGGAACTGAGCCTAGATCTATTCGGCCTCGTATTCCACTGCAGCGTGGCTTTCGGGTGGAATCGTAGTGGATGACGCAACGAATCCCCTTGCGTGACCAGTGCATCAAGGACTCGTCGCCTCGTCCACAACCCGAAAATCAAGTTGACATGAGGTACTCGTTTTCTGGCGGCTGCGTTGATGAGCACGCCGTTGCAGGCGCGCGCTGCTCACCGCGCACCTGCGATTGCCGCGGCGTGCTGCACGCTGTCATTCAGCGCATTGTCATGCTGCACGCTGTCATGCAGCCCAGGCGAGCCCGTACCACCATGTCAGCATCAGCATGGAGATGGAGAACACGAGCAGGCTCAGCGGCAGACCAAAGAGAAGGTAGTCTTTGAGTTGGTAGCCCCCGACGCTGTAAACCATCGTGTTGGTCTGATAGCCGAACGGCGTCAGGAAGCTGGCTGACGCTGCGATCATCACACAGACGATCAGAGGTGTTGGGTCCATTTGCATTGTCGCCGCGGCGGACCAAGCGATGTGGAACATGATCACGGCGGCGGCGCTGTTGGTTACCAATTCGGTGCAGATGACTGTTGCCAGGTAGACCGCGGCGAGGATGCGTATCTCGCTATTGCCGCCGAGTTGCAGCAGGCCGGTCGCGATCGCTTCGGCGGCGCCGCTCTTCCACATCGCTTCGCCAATGCCGATGGCCGCGCCGACGATAATCAACACCGACCAGTCGACGCTGCGTCGTGCTTCGCCTGTGGTGCAGCAGCGGAAAACGATCATCGCAACCGCCGCCAGCATCGCCGCAGTCAGGATTTCCATCACGCCTAGGGCCGCGACCAGGACCATCGCGGCGGTGATCATCAGCGACAGCGTGGCTTTCTCGTGCCGTCGCACTTCGCCATGTTCCACCCGGCTGACGAGATAGAAATCGCTCGACCCGCGTTGCCGGTGAAGGAACGACGGCGATGCCTCGAGCAACAGTACGTCCCCCGGTTCGATTCGGACGTCACCGAGTTTACCCATCAAGCGTTGTCCACCACGGGCGACCGCGACGACAGCGGCGTTGTAGTTCGAGCGGAACTTGCCTTCGCGGATAGTCTTTCCGATCAGCGAGCATCGCGGGCTGACGACGGCTTCGATCAACGTCCGTTGCCATGCGGGGACCTCGAGTTTTCTCGATTGGCCGTCCGGGGTGGTCAGCCCGCGGATCTTTCTGAGGTCGACGACGCTTTCCAACGCGCCAACGAGGATCAGGACATCTCCGCCGTAGAGACGTTGTTGAGGTTTGGCCGGTTCGATCCGGCCATCGGCACGCTGGATCTCGGCAACATACAAACCCGGCAACGCCCGCAAACCCGCTTGTTGGATCGTGCGACCGACGAGCGGGCCGGTCGAGTCGACTTGCATTTCGACTGTGTACTTTTGCGGATCGTCCGAAACGGACACCGCCGGTTTGCGTTCGGGGAGCAGCCAACGTGACGCAAAGACCATGTAAACCAAACCGAGTATCGTGGCCGGGATGCCGACGATGGCCGGTGTGAAGAAACCGAGCGCGCTCTCGCCGGTGAATTTCTCGGTATATAGGTCGCGGACGATCAGGTTGGTGCTGGTCCCCATCAGCGTGCACATCCCGCCGAGGATGGCGGTGTACGACATTGGTAGCAGCAGCCGACTCGGCGAGGCACCGATGCGTTTGCTGACATCATGGACGACGGGCAACAACGCGGCGACCACCGGGGTGTTGTTCAAAAAACCCGACAACGCGGCAACCGGCAGCAGGATCCGGACCAGCGCGCTGCGGAGCCCTTTGACGCCGCCGAGTAGCCATCCGGTCGCCAGTTCCGTGCCACCGGTGAGTTCGAGTCCTGAGACGATCGCGAACAACAGCCCGATCGTTACCAACCCTTTGTTACCGAAACCCGCAGCGGCCTCGGTCGGCGTGGGCAGTTTGTCGGTGCCGGTTAAGTTTTGGGCCAACACCAAGACCGTCAACGCGGCCAACGCGAGCAGGTCGGTGGCGGCCAATCGCATCGCGAGACTCAGCAGCAGTCCTCCCGCAACCGCGAGGGTAAGCCACATCTGCCAATCAGCCGGAATCATCATGAACTTTAAACGTTAAGGAACAGATCGTTACGCGTCGGTTTTTTGTTGCCAGTGTTCTGGATTGCCAGAGTTCTGTGAATTGCCAGCGTCATCGCGAACTGCAGCCTCACGGCGGATTGCCAGCGTCATGGCCCAATTTGCCAACGTCATCGCCCAATCGCTTGGCCGCGGTTTTTGCGTTGACCCATTTGGATCAATCGTCAGCTGCGGTGTTGTCCGATGGGCAAGCGTCCACTTTGCGGCACTGATAATGCGATCGAGTCGTTCGATGCCGAGAGAGGATGCTGAGAGAGATTGAGTCTGCGGCGTTGCCGGGTGAATCGGGCCTGCGAATAGGGTAATTCAAAGCCCCGATGTCGTCGCCCCCGTCTAGACACTAAACTACTTCCGACGTTCGTTTTCGGCTCGCCGATCGCCCTCCAATTTCTCCCCTCCCTGCCTACCTATTGCCGGATATGACTGAATCCCCACACGCCTCCGATGCGTCTGCCGCATCACCGTCTCGAACCGAATCGTCACGCGACGGTGGACATTCTGGACTGTGGATTATTGCGGCGCTCGTTCTCCTGTTGTTGATTTTGCATCAGGACAATTGGTTTTGGACTGACGGTCGTCTCGTGTTCGGGGTCATCCCCGTCGGGCTGTTTTGGCATGCGTGTTTGTCGATCGGGGCCTCGTTTACTTGGTTTCTGGCGACGCGGATCGCGTGGCCGATCGAGCCGGAATTTGAGGTGACGACGAGCCCACGCAATGACGCTGCTGCTGTGAACGCGCCCGAAGAGAAGGAGGGTGAGAAATGAATTCGTTAACCTCCATTGCGTTTTTGATCGCTCAGGCTCCTCCGGCGAAAGAGGGCTGGCTGAATCATTCAGGATTGCCTCAGTTCGTCATTATTTTGATCTACCTGAGTTTGCTCCTGCTGCTCGGCGTGTTCTCGAGTCGGCTGTTCAGTGGGACGAAGGAAGACTACCAGGTCGCCAGCCATTCGATCGGCCCGTTCCTGTTGTTGATGAGTATCTTCGGGACGACGATGACGGCGTTCGCGTTGGTTGGAAGCAGCGGCGAGGCGTTCAAGGAAGGCGTGGGGGTTTACGGGATGCTGGCAAGCAGTAGCGGCATCATCCACTCGCTATGTTTTTTCTTGATCGGCGTGAAGGTATGGAAGCTCGCCCGGAAGCACGGCTACACGACTCAGATCGAGTTCTTCCGCGACCGACTCGACAGCGACTTCATCGGTTTGTTGTTGTTCCCGATCTTGGTCGGGCTTGTCATTCCTTACCTGCTCGTTGGCGTGATCGGCGGCGGGACGGTGGTGCAGACGTTGACCGCGGGGCTCTCACCGGACTGGTTCCCTGTTCTTTTACCCGACGGCAGTCCGAACCGAGGTCTGCATGGCGGGATCCCGACGCCGTTGGGTGCGTTGCTGATTTGCACCGTGGTGTTGGTGTACGTCTTCATGGGCGGGATGCGTGGAACGACGTGGGCGAACACGTTCCAGACGTTGGTGTTCATGGTGTTGGGCGTTGTCACCTTTGTGGTGATCGCTCATAGGCTCGGTGGTCAGGACGGATTGATGGCCAACCTCAAGGTGCTCGGCGAATCGATTCCGGAAAATAGGGCCACCCGTTCCGAGATGAGCAAGAGTCTGTTCTTTACTTATTTGTTGATCCCTTTGTCGGTCGGAATGTTTCCGCACCTGTTCCAGCACTGGATGACGGCCAAGAGTGCGTCGTCGTTCAAGGTGCCGGTGATTTGTCACCCTCTCTTCATCATGATCGTTTGGGTGCCGTGCGTGCTCGTTGGCGTCTGGGCGACGGGAGATTTGGCCCCACGGTTGCCTTTGATTCCCGGCACCGATCGAGTCAACGCCAACGCGGTGTTGCCATTCTTGGTCAAAACGCAGACCGGTCCGGTCTTGGGCGGGTTGCTCGCCGCAGGGATTTTGGCCGCGATCATGTCCAGCCTCGATAGCCAGTTCTTGTGCATCGGCACGATCTTTAGCAACGACATTTATACTCACTACAAGGGCGAGGAAAATGTCAGCGATAAGCAGCAGGTTTTCACGACCCGGATGTTTATCATCGGTATCGTCGCGGTGACGTATTTCCTGAGCCTGGGGAACCCGACAAGCGTGTTCGCGTTAGGCGTTTGGTGTTTCAGCGGATTCAGTGCGTTGTTCCCGATCGTGTTCCTGGCGCTGTATTGGCGTGGGCTGAGTGCGGCGGGTGCGATCAGCGGCGTGTTCGCGGCGATCATCAGTTGGAGCATCCTGTTCTATCACGGCATTAACTCGCCGAAGGGACTGCGGGAGTTCAAATTCCCGGTGTCTTGGGGGGGCGAAGAGTTTGAAATCATGCCCGTCGTGGTGATGTTTTTGAGCTGCCTGATCACGACGGTGGTGGTTTCGTTGGTGACGCCGAAGCCGAAGCCCGAGACGCTCAAGAAGTTCTTTTGAGCAGAAAGTCGATGGTTGTCACGCTGCCGAGGCGTGACCCAGTGATTCGTTTGGTCGTTAGGGGGTGCCGCCTCCTACTCGACCAACGGTAGTTCGCCCGCTACAGTCTTTCTGCGACGCTATTTTTGTACACGATTGTCGGGAAATCCGCAGGTGAACTACGAATCGATCACGACACAATCGCATCTCGCAGAATTCTGCGAGAAGATTTCCTCCGAGAGCGTGATCGGGTTCGACACCGAGTTTGTCTCGGAGGACTGTTATCGGCCCGAATTGTGTCTCGTCCAGGTCGCAGCGGGTGACCACCTGGCGATCATTGATCCCTATCCGGTCGGGGACACACGTGCTTTTTGGGATCTCCTGGTGACTCCCGGACGCACCGTCGTGGCGCACGCGGCGAGGGAGGAGATTCGGTTCGCGTATCGTTACACCGGCAAACCGATCGCCGGTCTGTTCGACACGCAGTTGTCGGCTGGATTTGTCGGCATCGAGTACCCGGCGTCGCTCGGCACATTGGTGCAGCGTTTGGTCGGTACGACGTTGCCCAAGGGGGAAACGCGGACGAATTGGCGGCATCGTCCGTTGACCAAAGATCAACTCACCTACGCCCTGCATGATGTGACAAATCTGCGTGAGATGTACGACAAGTTGTTGGTGGATATCAACGACCTCGATCGACTCGAGTGGGTTCAGGAAGAGACGATGCGTCTGCAGAACAAGGTGATCGATGCCGAGACATCGGAGAATTGGCACCGGGTCAGTGGCAGTTCGGGGTTGAAGCCACGGCAGCTAGAGATCGTGCGGCAACTGTGGTTGTGGCGCGAGGATGTTGCGAAATCGAAAGACCGCTTGCCACGACGCGTGATGCGAGACGATCTGATCGTCGAACTGGCTAGACGGGGATCAGCCGATACCAAGAAGATTCGCGGCATCCGTGGGCTCGAACGTCGTAACTTTCAGGACCAATATGACGCGATTGCCGCGGCGATCGACACCGCATTGAAAACGCCCGATGAAGATCTGCCGAAGCGGACTCGCGGACGCTCACGCAACGCTTCTCCAATGCTGAGTCAGTTTTTGTCGACTTCGATCGCCTGCATCAGTCGCCAACACAAATTGTCCCCGGCGATCGTTGGGAACTCGGACGACGTGAAGGATCTTCTCGCTTACGAGTTGACTCCGCGACGCGGGACTCCGACGCCGGCTCTGTTGGAAGGATGGCGAGGAGAGATCGTGGGCAAGAGTTTCCGGAAAATACTCGAAGGCAAACTCGCAATCCGCGTTGCGGACGTGACCGAGGATCAGCCGCTCGAGTTTTTCGACTGCGAGACGTCTGTATAAACGATCGCCGATAGCCAAATCAGGCAGAGCACCTGGCCGACCAGCGCGGCCATCGCAATCGCGACGGCGCCTTGGGAAGGAAGCAACGCCGCCACAACGGCGATCATCACGATTGACGCGACAATCCGGCAACGGATCGGTGCGAGCGGGCGGCCGCGACCCTTCACGTAGCTGTCCAGTCCCTGCAGGATTCCTTTGATCGCCGATACCGGTGCGAGCCACAACGCGAAGCGGACCGCCGGATCGAACTCTTCCCCGTAGACCAGATTAACGAGTGGTCCGACGAGCAACATGAAGGCGATCGTTGAGACCGTTTGAATGGCGATCGATCCGCCAAGGATGCGATGAACGTCTCGCGTGGTGAGCGTCCGTTTGTCATCGGCACCAGCGTTGAACAGAAAGATGCCGAGCGTGTTTGGGATCACCGTCAACGGATAGACCACCGGAACCATCGCCGCATAAAAACCTTGCGTGACCAAAGGGATCAACCACATCGCCATGAGCAGGTCGAGCCGCTCGAAGAGGTCCGTCGCGAGCATTGCGATCCCGTACGGCCTGCTCTCGCGGAGGAGTTGGCCGACCGGCGGTTGGCTGTCGCCCCGGAGCGGTTTTTGAATCCCGTGCATGCAGGCCGCCATCGAAATCAGCGACGATACAACGAACAAGCCACACGCCAGTGTCAATGTTACGTTGGTTAGAATCGCGGCGATCAGCAACAGCGTCGGAAACACAGCCGCGGCGACGAAACGCAGCATATTGTAAGCAGCAAACTTGCCGGCACCGCGATCAACAGCGGTCATGATCAGCATGACGTGTTGGCCGATGATGCTGATCGCACACAGGCAACCGAGCGGCATGAGGAAGCGTTTCTCTTCCGGTAAGGCCAACACGTTGAAGGCGACCGCGACCAACGTGGTGATCGTTCCGGTCGTGATGCCCAGCCACATTGCGGCGCGGCGTAGACGCAGGATGTCGGTTTTACCTTCGGCCGCGTACCGGCAGATCACTTCCAGGCCGCCGAAGAGTCCGACGTACAGAAGCAGTTGTACGTAGAGGACCGTGGTTGCATATTGCCCGCGGCCTTCAGGTCCGAGCAATCGGGCCAGCAAAATACCTTGCGTCATTTGCAGGGCAACGATGGCAAAGGCAAAGCCCACCGTTTGCACAAACGAACTTATCTTGCCCAGTCTTCCTGATTGGGTGACGTTTGGCGGAAGGGCCACCCCGTCCGAGACATCCTCCAGGCCGCTTTTTGCCACCGGCGGCGGCTCGCTAATAGCGGTCGGGGCGGTGTCGTTCATCATGGAGGCGGAGTTGGGCGGTGAAGCCGCCGTCGACGGTGCGAGAACGACAGGACATTACGGGAACATTTGCGGCACGAGTATACTCTGCGTTGAGAAACTCGGTAATCACTTCGAGGCAAAACAAAAAAGTTCGCCGTCGAGATTGGTCTTCCAACTCAATCGATCCCGTCGACCACACGCGCCGGTGGGCCGGAGCGGAATTGAATGAATTGATAGACGCCAAAACCCAGGACAACAATCGTCAATGCGACCGCCAAAACGAGTTTGATCTTTTCCAACAATGGATTTTCGCCATCCAGGGCCGCCGAACGTTTCGCCGATTCAGCCCGTCGGGCGGCTCGTTTCTCGCTCGCCTTCTTGTTTCTCGCTTCGCGTTTGGCGCGGGCGGCTTCAGCCTTCTGTTCTGCCGGGCTCTTGATTGGGGTGGTCGGTGACGTCGGAGCGTTGGAAGCTTCCGAAAGGGTGGGGGCGTCCGACAGCGGTACCTCGGTGACGGTTTCGGTCGTCGCGAGACTGAGGCCGGAGGCGGCCGAATTGAGAAATTGGCTGCCGTCGTCGGTGTTGTCGTCTTCGTCGAGCAAACCCGACTCGTCGCTCTTCATCTTCGACTTCGCCCGAATATTTTCGTAACGGGCTTCGCGGTCGGCGTCGTCGTGGGCGGCCAGGAACGCCGCCACGTCGGCTCCTTGCCAAGCGTTGCCCGTCAGCATTTTTTCGGAGCCCTCAGGTGGGGCCGCGGTCACGGGGGCAGGCATGCGCCGTGGCGTGGCGGGAGCGGTTGCCGCGGCGGAGGCGGTCGCTTGAGCTGCGGCCGGTTCGGCGGCTGCGGCGACTTTTTCGATGGGTTCGATGACGACGTTCCACGCCATTTTGCCACATCGTAATTCCGTTCCGTTGGTCACCTCGGTCCAACACCGAGGCGGCAGTCTTTCTCCGTCGAGCTTTGTTCCCGAGGTGCTGTTGAGGTCGATCACATGGAAACGACCCTGCGTCGCCGCGGCCTGGGCGTTGGGACGCAGCAGTTCCCCGTCCGGATCGTCGAGCGGTTGGGGAATGTCGACGCCGAAGTAGAGCAGGCAGTGGACTCGGGAGACCGACCGCGTTTTGGGCCGGATTTGGCAGTTTTTATCCCGCCCGATGAGGTAGAAGCCAGGGTGGATCGGTGCCAGCAAACCGGCACGGCTGCCAGTTGAGAGGATAAGGTCGGGCTTGGTTGGATGCTGATGCTGGCAACGGAAGAACTGCTCATCCGGGGAAACGACAGGCTCCGTGAGATACAGTGCCGCTCGCTTGCGCATGAATGGCGTACGAGGCTGGCTCGCGGAGAGCGATGGATTGTAGCGAAACAACGGTGGATTGGCTAATCGCCTGAGCGTGCCGATCTTAGTCGCTTTCGCCGCCACAATCGCTCGGGATGCCATATTTGCTCAGGATGAGCAGGCTCGATGGAATCCCGTCGTTGCATCGCGGCGACATCGCAGCGACATCGCACCGGGATCTGGCAGCGTGGAGGGGGAATGAATGTCGATTCTGGCGGTCTTTTGGTCGGGAGGCTATCTGCCGGAGCGCTTTCCGGATGTTGGGCGATATTTGCGGGGCGGTTCAGTTGCACGCTTCGATCACGCCGTTCTGTTGGGGGGGTTGGTTTGGGGGCGATCGTCTCTGACGCCACGTTGCGTGCTCAATCAGACGTCATGGAACTTTTCGCGATCCCGAGGCGTCAGATCGCCGGTATCAACCTCACGACCGGTGCAATCGTTTTGTCCGGTCGCGATGGGCGTAAACCCTGCCCAGAACGCGTTTTTCGTTGCTATGCCGGACGCCCCGACTACACTCGCAACTTGAGACTGACGCACAGGCTGCGCAGGTTCCTCATCTTATCCAGACTCGCATTCTCGACGCTTTCGCTTATTTGTGCCGAATCCACGTTCGCGTCGGCACGGTGACCCAGCTCGAGGGTGCATTTGCAACATGAATTTCAGCTTCCTGTCCCCCACTAACGCAACCATTCCGGACCGCGGAGTTTGGGGGCGGTATCACGAGGCCACTGATGACGATCGGTAAACCGGGTAAAGACTTCTCAGGACGTCGTTTCCGCAACAATCTAGCCAACCGGCTTGGGTTTGGCGGCGACGAATCGACGCAACGACGGCGCGGCAAGCGTTCGTTGAGCGTCCGGGAGCGACGAGCGAGAATCGAGCGTCGGTTGCATTCGCAACCGTTGGAGGCACGTCAATTATTGGCGGGGCCTGAGCTCGTAGGCATTCAGCCCAACAGTGGCGAGTTGATTCGCGGCGGCACGTCGATCGAGAACTCCTCGCTGTTCGGTACCGAGGTGCTGCAAACGGCTCCCAACGAATTGCGGTTCCGTTTCGACAGCAATTCGTCGATCGACGTCGACACGCTGCTCAATCCGGCGACGGCGAACGACGATACGTTGTCGCCTCTGGGGCTCAGCATCACGCGTGCGGGCAGCGACCAGCGGTTTGAAACCGCGACGGCCCTGACCGACTTTGGAACGAGCGTCAACGCGAGTGAAAGCCGCCGTATCGAGGTGGAGTTCCGTGCGGCCGCTCCGGGTGTGTCGGGCAACGGCACGACCGTCCGCGTAGTCGAAGCGAGCGTGGCCGGCAGTGCGGCCCCCGTGGTGATTTCGTCGGTCGACCCCGATTTGAAAACCATCGACATCACGTTCAACACGAACGCCCCTCGTGCGGCGACGGTCAGCGACCTGTTGGATACGTTGGAAAATCACCCGACGGCGAATCAAGTCGTGACCGCGTATTCGGTGCACGGTCTGACCACCACCGCGATCGATCAATACGTTCCCGCAGGTGGCTTTGAGTTCAACCTCGACGGTGCGAACACGGCTCGTCTGACGACCGATTTGGGGCTCGGCGATACGACTCAGGTGCGTTTCCTGGCGAACCAGTCCGGTACCGGCGGCCGCGACATCAGCATCAGCATCACGCCGGCGAACCTGGGTTCGTCGTCGACGCCGTTGGTGAGTGTGACGAACAACGTCATCAACATTCGTATCAATTCCAATTCATCGGCTCAGACCACCGTCGGCGAATTGATCGCTGCGGTCAATGGCAACCCGACTGCGGCTAACCTGGTGACCGCGTCGCTGCAGCGTGGCGCGTCGACCGGCGAGATCCCGACCACCTTCACGACGGTTTCGACGGACAACCCGAGCGGTTTGCCTTTGTCGGGAGCGAGCGACACGGTCGTGCCGGCCGGATACGTCGGAATCGGTGACACTGCCAACGAAGTTGTGTTCCGTTTTGCCGAACCGCTGCCCGATGACGCATATCAAATCGAAATCTACGGCGAAGGCGAACGTGCCCTTCTCAATACCGATGGCGAAGCGTTCAACGACGGAGTGGACTTCGCGGTTCAGTTCGAGATCAACTCGCCGCCACAGGTTCTCGCCGTCGTGCCGGAACCGGTTACGAAACTCGATGACGGACGATTGATCTCCGAACCGAACGTGATCGAGGTCTACTTCACCAGCGATGTCAACGATTCGGTCCTGATCGAAGACTATTACACGGCCGTGTTCACTCGCGATTCGGTGACCGGCGGAGACGACGTCGAAATCAAACCGATCGATGTGGTTGCTCTCGACGGTCGATCCGACGCGGTACGAGTCGTGTTCAACTCGCCGTTCTCACGTACACCAGATCCGGACAACCCGGGTGATTCGATCGAAGGAGCGGTTCGCTTCCGCGTGGGCAATGACACTTCGTTGCCGATGGAACCGGTGGTGACTCCGGTTACCGAAGCGGAGTCCGGCGACAGCATTTTCGCCAACCCGTCGTCGCCGACCGAAGAACCGGGGCCGATGATCCTGACGGACTTCAACGGCGTCAACCAAGATCAAGCCACCGCGATACGTCTGACCGGCGGCAGCATTGACACGCCGATCGGGCAAATCCTGCAGTTCCCAGGTGGTACCGACTACGAGGGTGTTCAGGACATTCGTCCGGACGACCCTACCGGCAACGATCGCGTTGTGCCTTTGGGCATTTGGCGAACCGACGGTGATACCACCGACGGGATCAGCACGATCTATTACAACTTCCCTGACGAATGGCAGGGCGAAGATTTCGGAACGCAATCGACCGACCTGGACGAAACCTACTCCAACGCGATCACCGAACAGCAAAAGCAACGCGTCCGAGAAGTCGCGGCTCTGTTCAGCGAGTATCTCGGCGTGCAGTTTATCGAAGTGGGCCAGGACGCCGCCGCAGCCATCTCGGATCCCAACTTCGCGGGCGAAGCCGGACCGGTTTACAGCATCGGTGTGGGCGAATTGGCGAGCACGTTTGACGGAACCACCGCGGCGGTCAACAGTGCTGCCGGTGGCGTCACCGTGGCAAACCGCGCCCTCGACGATCTGGGAAACACCTTCCTGCCGTTTGACGTGGATACGGTTCCGGTCAACGGAAATCAATTGATCGTCCTGGATGGACAGGATTTTGATCAAAGCACCGATGACTTCACCGGCGGCGAATTCTTCCGCGGTGTGTTCTTGGGAATCGGTCAGTTGCTCGGTTACGGCTACGCCGACCACCTTCCGCAACCGATCACGCAGTCGACCGAATCGGTCCTCGATCCGGATACCTCGGCAGCGGAAAATCCAACGACGACGGCGGATCTGGTTGATCTGAACGAGGCTTCCTATCCGAGCCCCGCAGACATCGTCAACGGTCAGTTCTTATATCGTCCCGAGAGCAACGACATTGACCTGTATCAGTTCACGCTCGCCAACGCGGGAACGCTGAACGTTTCGACGATCGCGGAACGTTTGTCATCGTCGAGCACGCTCGACACGATGCTGCGTCTGTACAAGATCGAGGGCGGCGTGCCGATTGAGATCGCAGCCAACGATGACTACTTCAGCAACGATTCGATGATCGAAATCGAAGTCGAAAGCGGAACGTACGTCGTCGGTGTCAGTGCGTCCGGAAACGACCAGTACGATCCGATCATTTCGGGAACGGGCATCGGCGGTGTCAGCGAAGGCGACTACGAAGTTTCGATGACCTTCACGCCGCGAACGACCAGCAACTCGTCGATCTCCGACGGTGTGAACATTCTCGACGGCGATGCCGACGGGGAAGCGGGTGGTTTGTTCCAGTACTGGTTCGAACCGAACGACGCCAACAACACTGTCTACGTAGACAACTCGGGAACAGCGAGCGGAACCGGAACCCTCGGATCGATCTCCAACCCGTTCACGACGTTGAGCCAAGCGTTCAGCAGCGTCGAGAATCGACGTGGCACTGACAACCCGGTCGAAGTGGTTCGAGTGGTCGGAAGCGACGACGATAGCACCAGCCCGACTTACCAAATCGGCACCACGCAACTCGGATCGGCACTGACCAACGGCGAGTTGACCACCGTCGACGTGCCGAAGGACGTGAACCTGATTCTCGATGCCGGTGTACGGTTTGAAATGTCCGGTAGTCGGATCGGCGTGGGCAGCACGTCGGCGTCGGTGGACCGAAGCGGTGCATCGATTCAAGTCCTCGGAACGCCGGATAATCCGGTCGAGTTGGTTGGCTTTGGCACCAACCCGCAAGCCGGAACGTGGGGCGGTATCGAGATCCGTGGCGACATCGATTTTGCCGATGACAGCCGCACGAACATGGAAGAGAACGGTATCTTCCTCAACCACATTCAATACGCCGACATTCAACACGCCGGTGGCCAGGTTCGTGAAGGTGGCGAACTGCGACGAGTGTCTGCCGTTGAGTTGGCCGAATCGCGTGCGACGATCATCAACAGCATGATCTCGCAGTCGGGTGACGCAGCCATCGCGGCGACACCGAACACGTTTGAGGAGACTCGCTTCGACGAAGCCCGTTTCCAAAATGACATCGACCCGACCACCGGGGAGAC
Source organism: Aporhodopirellula sallentina SM41 (assembly GCF_000346505.1). Taxonomy (GTDB): domain Bacteria; phylum Planctomycetota; class Planctomycetia; order Pirellulales; family Pirellulaceae; genus Rhodopirellula; species Rhodopirellula sallentina. The sequence goes on along the minus strand of NZ_ANOH01000407.1, from coordinate 69,887 downwards.
GGAATACTTCACGAGCGACTTTGTCCGAATCGGGCCACACATTCGTGGCAACACGATCACCGACAACACCTACAACGGTTTGTTGATTCGGATCAACACGCCGGCCGGTGGCAGCACCGAGACGTTGGACATCAACGCCCGTTTCGATGACACCGACATCGTTCACATCCTGATTGAGAATCTCCTCATCGAAGGTAATCCGGGCGGTCCGGTCAGTTTGAACGACAGCCCGAGTTTGTTGCTCACGCAAGCCAACCCGGTCGTCAACACACCGACCCAAGATAACGGTGACATCCCTCAGGGCGATTATGTCTACCGGATGACCTACGTCACTCGAGACGGTTTCGAAAGTGCCGCGAGCGACGTCAGTCAGACCGTTTCGTTGACCGCAACCGGTGCGATCACGCTGAGCAACCTGCCGACCGTGGTTTCGGGTGCGGGCTACACCGGTCGCCGTTTGTATCGCGCCGAAGTCATCGGCACCGACGCCGATGGGCTGCCGATCTATAGTGACTTTATGCGAGTCGGTCGACTCAATACATCGTCGACGACCTTCACCGATACCCTCGCGGTCGGCGACACGCTGTTGGACCCGAGCCGTCTGGGCGTGGGCAGTTTGGCGTTGGCCGGACGTCTCGATCCGGGCCTGACGATCGACCCGGGCACGATTTTGAAGATGAACGATGCCCGCATCGATGTCACCTTCGGTGCCCGATTGTACGCCGAGGGAACTGACACCGCACCGATCGTGATGACGAGTCTGAATGATCGTCGATACGGATCCGGCGGAACGTTCAATACCAACGGTTTGCTGCAGGACTCCACCCCGGGAGCGATCTCGAGCGGCGAGGCGGGCGACTGGGCCGGCATCTATGCCGCGTTTGGTGCCGATGTTTCGATCGACCACGGTGTGATCGCCGGTGGCGGTGGTGTGTCGCGGGTGGAGGGCGGTTTCGCCAGCTTCAACGTGATCGAAGCCCACCAAAGCAACCTGCGGGTCGCCAACACGCGATTCGAAAACAACGATGACGGCCGTTCGGCGGTCAACGACAGCAGCGACCCATCGGATCCGCTCGCAGAACGCGTCGGACGTGTGAACAACGCCAGCGGAACGATCTTCGTTCGTGGATCGCAGCCGATCATCGTGGGGAACACGTTCATCGACGGCAGCGGCCCGACGTTGACGTTTGACGTCAACAGCTTCACGTGGGAAGAGCAAACCGACTACGGTCGTTCGACCGGCATGCTCGACGCGATCGAACTGCGTGGTAACAGCGGCCCGTTGATCAAAGATAACCGCATCGAAACCGACTTCGGATTGGCCGGGATGGAAATCCGTGGCGGCGAAGTCGCGACAGAGGTGGTTTGGGACGATACCGATATCGTTCACATTGTCCGCGATACGATCGAAGTCCCCAACCAACACATCTACGGTGGGTTGCGAATCGAGAGTGACGCACGTGCCTCGTTGGTGGTCAAGTTTGATACGCTCGGCGACACGCCTGAGCAAACGTTGTTCTTTACTGGAATCAACACCGATGTCGATCCGGCAGACCTGCCGACCCCGGGTGATGTCGACTTCGTGTCGGACGGTTCGCTTGGTGAGGCGGGTGACTTCACCTCCGTCACCGCCGATGACACCGCGACGCTCGACTACACCGTTACCGCGGGCGACGACTTCATCGAGGTTCAAATCATCGAACCGGTTGGAGCGACGGTTGCAGACAATACCTTCAACGGTTTTCAAATCAGTGCCGAGTTTGACCTCGGTGCGTTCGACAACGCGACGTTGGATATCGGCGACACGACACTCAACGGCTTTGACAGCGACCGAGTGACGGTGATCGACGGCAACTTGTTCTTGAACCTTGCCGGCTTGACGTTCGAACCGAACGATGTGATTCGCATCGATACCGGAACATTGTTCCCCGTCAGTGACGTGGAGTTTGAGTCCGATGCGTTGCTGCGTCAGCAGGCAGGTATCATCGTCGGTGGTAACGCTTACACCGCCGAAGAAGAACTCAACGGCATCGCCGATCGCATCGGCGGCAGTCTGCAGGTGATCGGCCAGCCGGACTTCCCTGTGATCTTGACTTCGTTGGCCGATGACAGCGTGGGCGCAGGTTTCACGCCGGCCGGTTTTGCGAACTTGGACACCGACGGAGAGAACATCGACCCGACCGCGGGCGGATGGGACGGAATCGTGATCCGCGAAGCGGCATCGGATTCCAACGCATCGATCACGTCCGAAAACGAGCCTTCCAACGTCGGCCAGAGCGATACCAACGCGATCGCGAGCCAAGCACAATTCCTCGGCGAAATCGCACCGGACCGTGCTTCGGGTGACGAGAACCGTCGCCTCGGTTTGATCGTCGACGGCGAGTTGTCCAGTTCAAGTGACGTGGACGTTTACTCGTTCGTAGCCGAAGCCGGCACGCAGGTATGGTTGGACATCGACCGGACCGATCTCAGCGTCGACACCGTGATCGAATTGGTTAACGCGAACGGTCAAACGTTGGTGCTCTCCGATGACGCGATGCAGGAGGCCGCGTTGATCGAAGAACTGCTGAGCCTCGACGCTGCCGATCCTGCCAACGACGCCCGCCGCGAAGAATTGACTGAACTGATCAATTCACGAACCGGTCGCGGAGACCAAGCCCTCGATATCGATTCGATCTTCGGTTTGGCGACCGGCCAAATCGACGCCAGTGCCGGTCTCGTCGCGTTCCAGGACAACTACTCGATCAACAGTCGCGACGCGGGCATGCGAGTCATCCTGCCTGGTGTTGTTGGCCAAACGACGCTCTATCACGTCCGCGTCCGTAGTGCCGTTTCGACCAGTTCGAAGGAAAACCTGACCAGCGACGGGAAGAACCCGATGGTGGTCGGCGACACGAGCAACGTGTTCGACAACGAATCGACAACCGATCAAGACGGCGGTCTGCGGATGGGCCTGACCCAAGGTTCGTACCAGTTGCAGATTCGCATCGAAGAGTCCGACGTCTCGCCAGGGACCCAGATCCGTTACAGCGATGTGATGTACGCCGATAACGGTGTGCAGGTCATCGGTGGTCCGATGCACAGCCCGTTGACCGGGGAAGACTTCGAAACGGCTGGTGACAACGACACCTTTGCCAACGCACAACGTCTCGGCCTCTACGACACGCAGTTCACCGGCGATCCAGCACTCGATGCGGGAACCGTGGTGTTGCCCGATGGTTCCATCTTGGTGTCACGCGATACGGCCACCGAAGACCGTGTCGATGTGGAACTCAACAATGGTGCCGGTCCGCTCTCGTCGGATCGTTTGGCCAAGAACGTGTCGGGCTTCATCGATGGAACCGACGACGTCGATTGGTTCGAATTCGAGATCGAATACCAACAACTCACCCGCGACGCTGCGGCGATGTATCTCGCTACGGTGTTCGACATCGATTACGCCGACGGGGCATCCCGTGCTGACCTCTCGCTGTACGTCTTTGACGCAGCGGGCAACTTGGTCTTGATCGGTGGCGATTCGAACATCGCTGACGATATCACGTCATCGGGCGGCACAACGACGTCGGATCTCGAACGCGGTTCGTATGGTACCGCCGACCCGTACATTGGATCCGCCGAACTGCCTGAGGGAACGTATTACGTTGCGATCTCGAACAAGTATCAGGCACCTGCCCAACTCGATCAATTCACCTCGCGTAATCCGACCAACCCGCTGATCCGCCTCGAACCGGTCGACAGCACTCGCCGGATCGCCGAGGAAGGTTTCGAGAACTTCGGGAACCCGTCGACCTACTCGCAGGTCGCCGAGGGGCCAGTGGTTCCGGTTCTGTTCGACAACGATTCGATCATTGATTACACGCTCGATGACGTGCTGTTGTACGTCAACACCGGCAGCGATCTGTACTTGGTCAATCCGTTCACCGGCGAGACTTATGCGGAACTCGGTGAATTCGGAACGACCATCCGTGACATCGCGTTCACCGCCAACGGCGAGTTGTTCGGTTACACCATTCCGGAAGAACTCGACGACGGCAGTTACACATACGCCCGAATCGATACGGTCGATGCGACGATCACGCCGCTCGAAAACACCGGCATCGAAACGTCGCATGATTTGGAAATCGAAGAAGACGCCGTGCAGGTGCTCGACGAGGATAGCGATGACGGTTTGATCGTCGAAGGGATCACGATTCGTGATCGGGCTGGCGAAGAGACCGGCTTCTTCGTCGCCGATCGGCCAATCGTCCGTCAAGGTCTGACGTCTGGTTTCAATTTCAATCGTCAGGGTTACACGACCAACATCCTTTACGCGTTCGATGAGGAGACCGGGGCCGCAACCGGCCCTGAGTTTGATCTCACGCTCGCTAACGCGGGTGCGGGAACCAATATCCGCGAAGTCGGCCAGATCGACACGAGCGAAGATCCCGACGACGGCCAACCGGACGACGCCAACGTGATCGGCGTCTCCTCGGCGACCGCAATCAACTCCGCCGGAGTTGCGGTGCCTCAGTTGTTCGATGGTGATAGCTTCACCGTGACCAACGGAACGCAGTTCGTCACGTTCGAACTCAATCAGGGTTACACGCTGATATCGTCGGACCCGGCGAGCATCGCCAATGGCACGACTTTGTCGATCACTCTGCCAGGTCGATCACCGGTGATCTTCGAGCTGACCAATGCTCAAGACCCGACCACGCCGGGCAATGTGATCGTGAACATCGATCGAACGGCGAGCAACACGGTCTTTATCGAACAACTCGCCGCCGCGATTCGTGCAGAAGCTCCGGACATTCCGGTCTCGTTCGAAGGAACGCAGTTGGCGTTCCCGACCGCGACCTCGGTTGCCCTGACATCACCGAACGCAAACCCAACAACGGGCTTGACGCTCAACGGCAGTAACCTGGTTCAGTCTGGCAACGTGCCGATCACGTTGTTGCCAACCGATTCGGCAGAAACGATTGCCAACCGAATCGTCCAGGCGATCGCAACGCAAAACGCGAGCGGTGCACTGCCGACCGTCATCGGAACATCACTCGGCCATGCTGTGCAAGTGACCGGTGTCGTTGTCAGTGCCAACTCCACGGGCGGTAACCTTCGTCTCGGCGGGTTTGCCAACGGCGGATCCATCACCGGGATCGAGATGGTCGGAAACGCGTTGTATGCCGTGTCCGACGCCGGTGGCCTGTACTTCGTATCTGCTGGTTCGCTCAACGGAAACGGAAACAATGACGTCGGCCAATACGTTGCCTCGTCAACCGACCTGATCGGTATTCAGTTCTCCGGTCTGCGTACGGGGCCCAACAGCCTCCGCGATGACCAGGGGCGTGAAATCCTGTTCGGGATCACGAACTCCGGGGAAATTCACGCGTTCAACCTCGAAGGTGAATTGTTGCCTGTCTTTGCAGGCGGACGCACCTCGATCAGTACGGGAATCTTCGGAGCACAAGGTCTCGACTTCGCAACGTTGGACTTCAACCTGTGGCACGTCACCGACGCGCGGGATACCGACGAAGGGCACGGAATCAACGATGCCTTCCATGGGGCACGTCCTGATCAAGGTGATGCCAACAACTCGCTCGTGTTCAACTACACCGCGGCCGCGTTCAACAACAACTACACGGATGGCGAAGAACCCGTGCAGGGACTCGGCACCGCTGCCCAGAACGTGCGTCAAGACGGACAGGACGTCGAGGGGACGTACAACTTCCCCGGCGGTGCTCACGGATCGGTGCAGTCCAACGCCTTCTCGTTGGCCGGCTACTCGGCGGACGACCTGCCGACGATGTACTTCAACTACTTCTTGGAAACCGATGGTGTCGACGAAGAAACCGAGGACGACACCAACCTGTTCGACGAAGACCAGGATTCGCTGCGGGTTTACGTCGTCGACCAAAATGGTGTCGAACACCTCGTTGCGACCAACAACGAATTGCGACGTGATCTCTTCAACGACGATGAGTTCGACGATCCGGCGGAATTCGGTATCTATGACGACGACATCGATGTCGATGTGCAGCAACTCTACGACAACACCGGAACGTGGCGTCAAGCTCGTGTGTCGCTGAGCGAATTCGCCGGCCAGAGTGGACTGTCACTGCGGATCGAATTTGCGACAGCCGGAACGACGTCGACGCTGACTAACGAGATTCGAACGGTTGCGGCGAGCGAACTGATCGACGGCGAAACGCTCGTGATCAACGGCGAAACGTTCTCGATCGACATGGCTCCTGTCGTGACGTTCTCTTCGGGAACATCGCTGGCCGAGTTCTATCAGGACCCGAACGCGACCTCGACGTTCACGGTCGATGGGCAGACTTATCTCCTCAACGACGGAACCCGGGTCGTACCTGCTGGCGTGATTTCGATCGACCTCCTGGCCGATCAACCGGCCGGAGCAACGCTCGATAGCCTGACTGCGGCTGATATTGCACGCACGGTTGCCGAGGGATTTGAACGACAAGTCGATCTCAGTCGTGTGTTGCCATCGGGTACCGAGATCGAGCAGTTCTATGATGCCAACCCGATTCCGATCGGTGCCGATCCTGATGAGTACTACGCGGACAATCCGGATAAACTGTTTACGGTGTATCTCAACGGTACCGAGTTCGTTCTGCTCGACGGAGACACTCAGCGAAGTGACCTGACGCTCGAATTCAACAACGACCTGTTCACCTTCCCGAGACAGGTGGACGTGTTCGAAACCTTCCAGCTCCTGTCGGTCGACGGAACCGACGCGACATCGCTCGATGATCTGTCTGATGACGATGTGGCATTTGTGATCGGAACGCTGATCGGCGAAACCGATTTCGCGGTCGACTACGATCAACTCGTTCCATCCGCCGGGATCCTTGATAACTACTACGCCGATGCAGACGTGACGTTTGTTGTGACGATCGACGATGTCGGATATGTCCTCAACGACGGTTTGCGAACGGTCGGTGTGAATCAAGTTTCGGTGCCGCTGGGCACGGACGTGTCACAGGCCGACATTGCCGGCGAATTGCAGTCGGTCGTCGAGAGCAATACCGGCGTGCAAACGCCGTCCTACGCATCGATCGACCAGTTCGACTTTAGCGATCCATCCGATCCGACCGATCCGTTCGGTAACACGAACCCGGCCGGAGAACTCGGCCGCAACGATCTGACCTACCAAGCGACCCCGATCAGCTACAGCGGCGGCAACTTGGTGGTCAACGGCCGCGGGACGCTCGGTACGATCACGCCATCCTTGATCACCAATCGCGGTGACATTGACATGGTCAGTGTCGATAACGTGTTGGCGGGAACCACGATCAGCGTGAGCGTGACATCCGATCAGCCGGGCGTCGAAAACAACATTCGCTTCTTCGACGAAGACGGTATCGAGTTGTTGGCCGATGGTGGCGGTTTGCTCGCTGTTGAGAACATCTCCGACGGAACCGTCTCGGTCGTTGTCCCGAGCGACGGGTTGTACTACATCGGCATCAGCGGTCCGGAAAACTCCACCTACGACCCACGCATCTCGGGAACCGCCGACGCCGCACAGACCGGTGGCTACGCCGCGACCGTGGTGATCCAAACCGACATGAACATCACCGCCTCCGGTGCGAGTGTTGAATTCAACGGTGCCGGATTGGTGAGTGTCGGCACTGCGGAGGTCACCGATGGTGCCGCCGACGGATTGGCCGTCAGCAACCAGACCGAACTGGTTGGGACACCGATCCGAGTCAATCGTGATGACACCGCTGCGGACGTCGCGTTGGCGTTGCAATCTGCGGTGGCGGAACGATTCGCCGACGGCAACACGGACTTAGTCCCGGTCGCGGGAACGGCGGTTCGTCTGCCAAACCTCAATGTCGATACCGACCTGCTCGGCCCGTTTGTTTCGACCGCTCAGCGTTATGGCGATCAATTCGGCGGCGACTATCAGGCCGGTGCATCGGACAACGCGTTCGAGGGTGCGTATATCGACGACATCATCATCGGCTTTGCCGAGCGTGGTGAAATGGTGACGTCCGCGACGCCGATCGATGCCGACGAAGCGTTCGTCGATTCGGGAGAGCTGTCGCTGACATCGCCCGCCGAAACGCCACGTCCGACGTCGTCGGGCTCTTACCAGCTCGAGATTCGTGACGCATCTGAATACATCGCCTCGGGAGCTGTTCTCGAAGACGCACCGAACTTGGTCGACGCTCGCTTCCGGGCATTCGACACGAACGACCGGTTGGTGTCCTCGAGCGTTTCCCTGACGACGAAATCGGCGTCGGAGATCTTGGACGGTTCGACGTTCACGATCGCCGGAGCGAACAACCGCGTGACGTTCGAATTCGACGTTCTCGACGCGGCGGGCAACAGCAACGGCTTTGCACAGAACGCGAACCGTGTGCTGGTCCAAGTTGCCGCAGACGCGACGGCGGAAGAAGTCGCCGACACGATTATCTCGCGAATCAACTCGCAGCAGGTCAGCACGCTGCTCGGCGTGACAGCGACGCGTGGCAACCTGACCCGTATCAATACGTCAGGCAGTGTGCCCGATAGCCGTATCAACCTTTCCGGTGCGTCCTCGATTCGCACCAATGCGATTGGCGCGACCGCGTTTGTATCAACGAGCACTGACGATCTTCGCGGGGACACCAACCGTGATCGCATCGAACAAGGTGTGATCATGATCGAGAACAGTCGCTTCATCTACAACGAAGACGCTGGTCTGCAGATCTCGCGTGACGCCGAAGAGTCGGTGATCTCCAACGAAGAGACCGATTCGACACCATCATTGGTGACCTACGCTCGAAACTTCCTCGAACTCAACACGGAGAACCTCGTTCCCGGTGTCGTCGTTCGAAACAACACCTTCGCGTTCAACGAAGAAGTCGGCATCGACATCAGCGGGTTGGAAAACGGCGGACTGGCGTCGCAGAACCCTGTCGGATTCGACCGTATTCTCAACAACACGTTGATGGGTGGAACGATCGAGCAAACCGTTGGCCTCGGTTCGCAGATCTTCGAATCGATCTTCTTCCCGCTCGGTGCGATTTCATTCGCCGACAGTGTTGTCGACAGTGAAACGGTGTTTGGCCCCGATGTGGAAGCCTCGTTCACCGACAGCGAAGCGGCCCTGGGTTCGCCGGATTGCTACGGCGTGTCGGATACCGATCCCGAAAACGGACTGTTTACCTTCTCGCTCGGTTCGGGCGGAAGTGCCGTGTTCGCCTTCGACGACAACTTGTTGACGGGTAGCTCGAGCAACCCGGATGCGGTCATGGGAGTCGGAGATGGAATTGATGACTTGGTGATCTTCGAAACCGGAATCCCTGAACGGGTTCGGGTCGAAATCAGCCGCGACGGCATCACGTACTTCAACGTCGGTGAGATCTTCGGGCTCGAAAACACGATCGACCTCGACGCGTTCGGGTTCGGACTCAGTGACCGATTCTCGTACGTGCGATTGACCGACCTGTCGCCTTCGGGAACGAACAACTTCGGTCCTGGTGGTGCTGACATCGATGCAATCGGTGCGATCTCGACGGTGCCACGTGATCAATTCATCGCCGGTCAAACCGGTATTCAGGTCGCCGATAACTCGGCACCGACACTGCTCAACAACGTCGTCAGCAACTTCGATGTCGGCGTTTCGGTGTCGCCAACACCGGATGCTGGCAGCGGTTTGGTCGATGTGTCGGCCGACCTCACGGTGATCGGTGGCACGACCTACTATCGCAACACGCTAGCGTCCGCGATTGCGGGAGTTGAAGGTTTCGGGCAGTCGGCTCAATTCATCGACTCCAGCGAGTCGGTGTTCGTCGACCCGTTGAACCTGATCTTCACACCGCAATCACGCACACCGATCATCGACAGCGGTATCGCATCGCTCGAAGACCGTGCGTCGCTGATCTCGCTGCGTAACTCGCTCGGCCTGCCGGAGAGCCCAATCTTTGCTCCGACGTTTGACGCGAACGGACAACTCCGCGTCGACGACCCGACGTTTGATACTTCGTTCGGTGTCGGGCTGAGCGGATTTGTTGATCGCGGTGCCGAAGAGCGGACTGACAACGAAGGTCCGCGATTCGTGCTCTCGTCACCTCGCGGGCAAGACCTGATCTTCGATCAAACCCGAGAACTCTTCGGACGTTCGATCACGCAGGGGACGATCTATGACGCGTTCGAGATCCAACTGATCGACGGCATCATCCCGGCCGATACCGGCAACGGCGTTGGTGTCAACGACAACACCGTGACCAGCGAAAATATCCTGGTCACACGCTTGGTCGTCGGCAGCACCGAAGTCGAACTGCTCGAGGAAGGTCAGGACTACACGTTCTCCTACGAACCTGCCGACAACATGATCCGGATCACTCCGATCGCAGGTATCTGGGCCGACAATGCGGTCTACACCGTCGAGTTCCTCGGAACCGAAATGGGCAGTGCGGACGGTTTCAACGCTGTCCTCAAAGCCGAAAGCGGAACCGAATACGCGGATGGCGAGAAGACGTTCATCGACGGACAAGTCCTCGAAACCGAACTCGGTATTCAGTTGTCTGTATTGGCCTCAGAGCTTACCGAGGTTGATGACCTTACCGGTCTGACATCATCAGTGCTCGGCGGGCAAACGATTACGGTCTTCGACGGAATCAATTCCGAAGTAACGTTTGAATTCGTCACGGACATCACCGAGGAAGTCGTCGACGGCATTGTGACGTCGTCAGGTAACTACGCGATCCGATTGCCATCGACGGCAACCGCACAACGTGTGGCACTGTTGCTCACCAACGCGATCAACGAGTTGGTGCAGTCGCAACCGAGCGTGCTCAACATCGAAGCCGTCTATCTCGAAGACGACGGAACCTCGACGACGGGCCGCATGCAACTGCTCGGAACTCACGCTACCAGCAACCTTGCCTACGTGAGCTTCGACGATGATTCGATCTTCCGTCAGGTGAACCAAGAACTCGACGTTCAATTGCTGCCCGATATCACGATCGACACTGATGGAACGCGTTTGTCGAACTACAACGAAACAATCGTTGTGTTTGATGGCACCCGTGAGGTCGCGTTCGAATTTGACACCGACGGAATCATTGACGCGGTGGATCCAAACGTCGATCGTGTCGTGTTGCCGGTCGCCGAGGACGCTTCGCTGCGTGAGTTGGTTCAGGCATTGTTGCAAGGGTTCCAAGACGAAGGGCTCGAGTTGCAAGCATCCGGTGCCTCGGGCGTGTTCCGAGTTCGCGGAACCGATGGACCGATCTCGTTGTCGGCTGAATCCGGCGGTGCGTCGGTTACCGGCAACAGCGACATCGGCGTCGCGCTCGGGTTTGGAATGCAGATTCCGACGATCGCCGGCGAGATGTCAGAGGCGGTTCAAGACGGTCAGACGTTCACAATCGCGAGCGGCCTAGCAACGCCGGTCACTTTCGAGATCGATTTCGACGGTACGACGTCCACCACCGGTGCGATTCCTGTGACGGTCTTCGGTGGAGGCTTTGGCGGTTCGCCGGATGCCCTCGCCAACGCGATCGTTTCGGCGGTCTCAGCGGTCTTCCCATCGTTGACACCGATCAACCACGGTGGCGGCACAATCACGCTCGGTGGTGATGACGACATTCGTTTGAACACCGCAGGCACGGTGATCGAACAAGTCGGTTCGCCGGGTGATCCGGCATCGCAAGCCGTCGTGATTCGTTACAACGACGATTCCAATACGGTCGCCGAAGCCTTCGGTGATGCGGCACTCGCTGCCGGCCTGGGCGGCGTCGACGGTACCGACGTGCAACAGATCGACAACCGTGTGCTGTTGAAGACCGAAACCACCCCACGCGGTGACGCTGTGGTGACCGAGTTCATCGCTGACCAAGCAGGCAACCGTCTGCAACCGGCCAGCGAGCAAGTGGGATCCCGCGTTGAGATTCTGGTCGGACAGTTGTCCGATTACGGCGACGCTTCCCTGACGTTTGGCAACGGTCAGAACTATCCGACCACGATCCAAGCGGGCGGCCCGAGCCATACGATCGTCGACAATGACGACGACGCGTTGTTCCTCGGCAGTTCGGTCACGGCCGACGTCAACGGCACCAACGATGACCTCGATATCGACGACGGAGTTATCCAGCTCGGAACCCTGCAGCCAGGGTTCAGTAGCGATTTCGAAGTTTCGATCAACCAGCGTCAAGGAGCACCTTCGCCTTCGAGCACCAGTTATCTCGATGTCTGGTTCGATTGGGATGGCGATGGTGTGTTCGAGGAAGCCGCCGGTGAAGTTGACCGGTACACGTTCGCCGCGAACACTCCGTTCCTGATCAACACGCTGACGGTGGACGTTCCTTCGACGGCACAACTCGGCGACGTGCAAGCACGATTCCGATTGAGCTACGAAGCCGACTTGGGACCACTCGGTGCGACCAACGCGGGTGAGGTGGAAGATTATGTCTTCACCGTCATCAACAACCCATTCACTGCGACGACCATTGTCGAAGACGTCAATGACAGCGGTGCGGTCACTCCACTGGACGCCTTGTTGATCATCAACGTGATCAACGCCAATGATGGGTCGGTCGACCTCGACAACGTTCCGGCCGGCATCACGTTGCCGGAATACCCGGACGTCAACGGCGATGGCATGGTCAGCGCGGTCGACGCACTTCGCGTGATCAACTACCTCAACGCCAACAACCGACCAGGCGAAGTCATCCCGAGTTCCGAACCGCTCAGCAGCGCGGCGACCCAATCGGTTGCGTACTCGCCGGTTGCCGACGGAGTCTTGGCGACGAATTCGACGATCCAGTTCGATCCGACTCTGGCACCTGCGACCACTACGACAACGGCAACGCCTTCGGGCGAGCCTTTGCCGGTGCCGGTAGCCGGTGAGTCACCGTCGCTCGACGAATCCCTCAGCGAATCGGCCAAGACGAGCGTGTTTGATTCTGCCGCGACGATCGGGCTCGACGGCATCGTCGACGCTCTCGCTCAGGACCGTCAGGATGCACAATCGTCGCAATCCGATGATGAAAACTCCGTGCTCGATGATTTTTTCGCCGAGTTGGGGTGATCTGAGGAGGGAGCGAATCAAACTAGAAGAGTAGTCGACGATCCAAAATGGGCTTCTGGTGAACGCGAACGCGGAATCCGGAGCCCATTTGACGGCCACCAAGACGCAGCAGCCCCCTGCTTTTTTCTCCCCCTTCAGGAGGGTGATGCGGATGCTGTGATCGTGCATTTTCAGATTCAATGAAACTCTTATCGTGTTTCTCGCGTCTAAAATGCGTCGATGGGTGGTGACAGAGCGATCGTCGTTGCGCCTTGGCTACTTTTCTTCTCTCCTTGCGATTCCGCCTGTGCTGCCTCCTTACCGAAATCGGAGCCTTTCTCGTCGCCCGAGACTCGAGGTCCTCGAGAACCGGCGGGTGATGGCGGCTGAGTTGCCGTTTGGGGCGACGATGGAGGATACCGCCGAGTTTCTGCTCGGGACGGTCACGGTCACGCCGATCTTTTTGGAATCGGACGGTTCGATCGACACCGAGACGCAGGACTGGACGACCGAAGAAATTGATTCCGTCCTGGCGAAGATCAGCGAGGGCGTGAATTGGTGGTCCGACGCTCTGGACGAACTCGATACGGTTCACTCACTCGAGTTCGTGATCGACGATACCTATGCCCGTGACCCAGTCGAAACCGGTTATGAACCGATCGATCGGACGAGCAACAACTACAACAACTACGTCGGCGACTTCCTCGACTACGCCCAAATCGACGCATCGTTGCAGCTCGATGAGGGCATGTTCGCGTTCAACAATTCGCAGCGAGAGAAGTTCGGTACCGACTGGGCGTTCTCGATCTTTGTCGCTGACTCGTCCGATGACACGGACGGTTTCTTCCCGCACGAGGGAACGTTCCGAGGAGCGTTCGCGTTCCCCGGCGGTTTGTACATGGTGACGCCGTCGACGCGGCCGAGCAGCACGATTGCTCACGAGATGGGGCACATTTTTTGGGCGATGGATGAGTACGCAGGCGGCGGAACGTATGCCAACAGCCGCGGTTACTACAACTCACAAAACCTCAACGCGTGGGACAACCCGACACCTGGATTCGAGCAAGAAGACAGCATCATGGCGGGCTATGACAGCCTCGTCGCTTCGTTCGTATCGAAGACGTCCGCGGAATCAACGTTGGCTCAGGTCGGATGGCAAGACAGCGACGGTGATGGAATCTTCGACGTCCTCGACGTGCCGTTGAACCTGACCGGTGCCGGTAGTTTCAATCCGTTGACGTCGCAGTTCGAGTTCGTCGGCGAAGCATCGGTCGGTGTGCTGACGAATCAGAATTCATCCGGACACCAGAGCGATATTACGCTCAACCGAGTCAGCCGTTTGGAGGTTTCGATCGACGACGGGCCGTGGCAGACCGTCGCCGAACCGGACGCGTACACCGCGTCGTTTGATCTCGGCATCAGCGTGCCCTCGGATTTTGCAACGATCGATCTGCGAGTTGTCGACGCCCAGACCGGCCTCACTAGCGAGACGCTCTCGGCGACCCGGACGACACCTTTGCTCTCGGACGGATCTCGCTTTACCGGGTACGCGTTTCTCGATGCCGATTCGAGCGGAACGATTTCCGAAGGTGAGTCACTGCTCGGTGATATATCGCTGACCCTGCAATCCGCCGATGGCAGTCCGCTGCCATCGGGGCAATTGATTGCCGCAGATCAAACCCAAAACACCACGCTCGACACGGTCGATGGCATCACGGTCACGGGCGATGTGACTTCGCTGGAGTCCAACGTGGAGGTGCGGGAATACGCGGCGCTTGATGATCTGCCGCTGCTGCATGTTTTCGATCCTCAGTTGCGATTCTGGACGCCACAACTGGCCGACCGCGTCACCATCGAAGCTGCGTTTGAGGAACCGACCGGTTTTGTCGAAGTGGACGTTGTCGGGTTGGAATCCGATGGTGTCGCGTATGCCCGGTTGGAGGCGTTTGATGCACAGGGGAACCTGGTCGCGCGGGCGACAACCAACACGGCCAACGATGACGACGGCATTCTTGGCTTCGGTGAATCACAAACACTGCGCCTGAGTGACCCGACCAGTTCGATCGTTGAAATTCGTGTCGTGGGCCACGCGAATTCGAAAGTCGGACTCTCCGGAATTCGCACCGGGATCAGCGGGACGTGGAATACAGACGCGTTTGGCAGTTTCTCGATCGACGATCTGCCTGCCGGCCAATACCGGGTTACCGCGGTAGCCGATCAAGTCACCTATGGTTTCGAAACGATTCAGTTCGATCCGGCGTCCGGTGAACCTGTTGTCTTGGCGGCAACCATCATCGACAGCCCTCGTTTTAATACCGATGACCCCTTTGATGTCAGCCAAGACGGCGCCGTCACGGCACTCGATGCGCTGCAGGTCATCAACGATCTCAATCTTAACGGAGCCCGTTCGCTTTCGTGGAGCGAGACCAACGGCAGCAAGATCGATGTCACCAACGACGGTGTTGTTTCGGCGTTAGACGCTCTGCGGGTGATCAACTATCTCAACGAGAGAGACGCCGAGTCCGCACCGAGTGGAGAGCCAACTGCGGCGGCATCCGAGTCCGCCCTTGCCACGAACGAGTCATCCGGTGCCGAGGTGAATGTCGCGGGCATCGACGAAGTACTGAGTGAACCGATCAAGTGGGTGAGCCAAGTCGACGCCGACAACGAAGACGAATCCGAGGGGCTCGTCTTTCACGAAGGAGTCGACTCTGCATCATCGCAGTGATTCGTTGACATCCGCTCGACCGGTCGGGGCGATGCTTACGTGATGTTCTTTTGAATCCACTCAGGACGCAGCAAGAACACCAACAGAGCTTTTTGTGCGTGCATCCGGTTGCCTGCTTGATTGATCACATCGCTCTGTGGTCCGTCAATCACATCGTCAGTAATCTCTTCACCGCGGACGGCCGGTAGGCAGTGCAGCACACGTGCGGTCGACGGTGCGGCCTCCATCAGGTCGTCGTTGATTTGGTAGTTCGCGAACGCTTTGCGGCGGATCTTGGATTCGGCCTCTTGTCCCATGCTGGTCCAAACATCCGTGTAGATCGCGTCGGCATCACGAACGGCCTCTTTGGGATCCGATATCTGCTGGATCTTTGCGTTGGGGTATCGCTCCTTGATTCGGCCGAGCCACTCGTCGTCGAGTTCGTAGCCTTTCGGGCAAGCGAGCGTGAAACGCAGGTCGAGCATCGCACACGCTAACGCGAGCGAACGTGAAACGTTATTGCCGTCGCCGACAAAGACCAAGTGGCGATTATCGAGCGATCCGAACGCTTCTTGGATCGTCAGGACGTCCGCGATCGCTTGGCACGGGTGCGACAGATCCGTGAGGCTGTTGATCACCGGCATTGCGTCAAAGCTCGCGAGCTGTTCGACCCGATCGTGCTGTTTGGCGCGACACGCCACCGCGTCGACGAACTGTCCGAGCACGTTGGTGAAGTCCGAGGGAGCTTCGCGTTTGCCCCATCCGACGTCTTCGCCGAGGAACAAACTGTTCCCGCCGAGTTGGGTCATCCCCGTCTCGAAACTGACGCGGGTTCGAAGGCTCGGTTTCTCGAACAACAGAGCCAACGTGTACCGATCCAGGATGGGCGGGCGTTTACCGGCGCGCAGTTCTGCTTTGAGGTAATTCGCCGTTGCCAATATTGATTTCAGTTCGTCTGGGGTGAGATCGAACAGGGTCAACAAATGTCTCATGATTGGTTCTCCGGATCGGTTTTCGAATCCGAATCTTCGGTTTCGCGCTCAGCGATTTCACCGTCGAATTGGGATCGTTTTACTTCATCGTCGTCGTCATCATTCGCGTCGACGTCTTCGTCAAAATTATCGTCGTCTGTTTCCTCGTCATCCGAATCATCGCCGGACTCGTCATCGTCTAGCTCATCGAAGTCTGACTCTTCATCGTCCGATTTGTCTTCGAACTCTTGTTCGAGTGCATCCTCGTCTCCATCTTCGTCGAGTTCGTTTTCTTCTTCGAAATCATCGTCTTTGACTTCGCTGTCATCGACGTCACTCTCTTCGACTTCATCGGCGTCGGAATCGTCTTCATCGAACGATTCTTCGTCGGCTTCGTCCTCTTCTTCAAACTCGTCATCCGTTTCGTCGTCGGGGGCATCATCCCCTGCGTCGTCGAAATCCCCAGCATTGTCGAAGTTCGCAGCATTGTCGAAGTCCGCAGCGTCGTTGGGTGAAACCGGAGGCTGCTCGTTTGGTTCTTCGCTGTCGGTATCGTCAGCGTCGGGGGTTTCCGAGGTGTCTTGATCGGTCTCGAGGTCAGCGTTGCTAGTTGGCTCGGCAGACTTCCGTTCGTGTTCCTCGATTTCGTCGAAGACGCGATCCATTCGATCGAGCAATTCGGTTTCTGCTTCGTCGTCGATAATCAGCGGCAATTGCATCCGCACGGCAAACTCACCGGCCGTTGCGACTCGGAGACCAAAGCGGTCCGCGTACTCATGCCACTGCGCCGCCGGGAGATCCAATTCGATTCCAAAGCAACGGCCCATCACGTGCAAATCGCGGACGCTTTCTCGTTTCGCCAACCGTTCGGCGAGTGACGTTGCGAACGAGTCGAGTTCGCGGCTTTGCCAGGATTGTTCAGACCATTGTCGCAGGGTCGCATCGACGAGGACTGCGGTGGGGATATGGATCGGCATGTCCGAATGTTCGAACGTCGGTGCCATGAGTTGTTCGGAGAGCTCCGCGTTCAACGCGAGCACGCCGCCACCGAATCCGCCCGTTAGCCCCGCTGCCATGATGACCGCGTCCGCATTCACCGACGTGATCGAATCATGAACCCAGAAGTAACCGCCGCCCATCGGAGGAATGCTTTGGTGATCGATGACCAAGGCGACGCCGTGTTGGTCGCAGGCTGCGCGAATCTCGGCGAATTGTTCGGCCGAGACCGCTCGCACTTGGTCAAACAGATCAACCGGCGAGAGCAACACCATCGCGATCGAGCCATCGATCCGCTGCGCCAGTCCGTCTAGCGGTGAGTGAACGAATCCGGGAACGAGTGGCGAAGCGGTTTCTCGCAGATCGGCTCGTCCGCTCGCCATGCGACCGACCACGCCCCGGCCCGACTGGTCACCGCCGACTGCCGCACAGGATTCGCCCTCGGATCGCATCCCCGTCTCCGGAGGATGCGGATTCGTCGGTCGTGGCGTTTTTCGACAAGTGCAGCCGTCGACAAAGCACGATCGCCCACTGCAACAGTTCTTCCACCGAACCGGCCGGCAGGCAGGTCGCGATCGATGCGGAGTCGAGTCCGGTCACGTCGCGCAAACGCTCGGCGAGCCGGTTTTGCCAACCCGCCGAACCGTCCTCGCCGGACGTCAACTGTGGTGCGTCGAGTCCGCTCGGCCAATTTTGGTGCGCCCACGAGGCGATCGCGTCGGCCAGAAAATCACCGGTGCCGGTCGGCGAAACCCGACCCGCGAGAGCATCAATCTCACGATCGCCGCTAGGAGATTGGTTCATGCGTGGATCTCAGTACCGACACCATCGGTGGTGAAAATTTCCAGCAGCAGCGAATGACGCAGCCGCCCATCGATGATGTGTACTTTTTGGACGCCTCGGTCGAGCGTTTGCAAGCACGCCTCCACCTTCGGAATCATGCCACCACGGATCACGCCGCTGGCAATCAACTCCCGCGCCGTTTCCGCTGACATGGCCGGAATGATCGATTTCGGGTCGGTCTCGTCCTTTCGCACGCCGTTGACGTCAGAAAGGAACACCAATTTGTCTGCGCCGAGTGACTGAGCCACGGCCATCGCAGCGGTATCCGCGTTGACGTTATAGAGTTGCCCCTCGTCGTCGTAACAGAGCGACGGGATCACGGGAACCTGATCGGTGTACGCGAGGCTTTCGATCACGTCTCGATCGACCGAAGTGACTTCGCCGACGAAACCGAGATCCTCACCATCGGGATCAAGCATCTTTTTTCCGTGCAGCACGCAGGTCGTTCGCGGCGATAGGTTCATCGCCCGGCCGCCGAGCCGTTCCATTGTCTCGGTCAATTCGACGTTTAGCTCACCGGCGAGGACTTGTTCGACCACTTTCAACGATGCTTCGTCGGTCACTCGTCGTCCGCGAATGAACTGTGCGGCGATTCCTGCGTCCGCCATGGCCTTCGTGATCGCTTTACCTCCACCGTGAACCACCACGGGACGCAGCCCCACGGTTTCCATGAAGACCACGTCCAACAGCAAATGGTGCATCGCGGTTCGATCTTCGAGCAAACTGCCACCGAGTTTGATCACCGTCGTTTTGCCACGAAATCGGCGGATCCATCCCATCGCTTCGATGAGAGTGTCCGCTTTTGCGATCGCTTGATTCATTTAGAATTGCCGGGAAAGAAAAGCGGAAAAGTCTAAGGTCCCACCCCCGTGGGGTCAATTCGGCTTGTATTTTTCGCGTGGCGGCGACCGGGGCTGAAGTGGTTGAATTTGCGGCCTGGTCGTTCCGTCAGCTCGATTTGCGGGTAGTGGATCTCGTGAAGGATCCTCATGCAGCGGCTTTCACAAGATCCACTACGGCGTATTCGACGGCGTTTCTCAGACAGGAAAGCTCTTTTTGCGTCTCGGTCGTGTCGAAAACCTTTTTCGGTAGGCTTGACCAAGTCTGGACCCGCTGTTTATTTTGAAGCCATGCGAAACCGACTAGCTCTACGACTTATTATCGACCTCGGACTGCTTCCAGGCAGCTCGAGCCGATTCGTCGTGGGTACGTAGAGCATCGCTTTCCTGACCACCGATCAAACGAATTAGCCCGAGCCGCCTTTGCTGTGCGACTCGGGCTTTTTTTTGTGATTTGGCTATTTCGTGGATCGGAGCGGTGGCCGTTCTGGCCCCGCCCGACCATTTCCCCTTTCCCCCATTCCTTTACCGTCCGTCACAACCCTTGCGTTCCTTGAATTCTCATGTCTGAAACCACATCTGTATCGGATCAGCCGACCGCCGAGCCGACGCCTGAGTCATCACCGCGTCACATCCGTATCTTCGACACCACTCTCCGCGACGGCGAACAGTCGCCCGGTGCGAGCATGAACCTGTCGGAGAAGCTCGAGGTTGCCGCGGCGCTATCCGATATGGGCGTTGATGTGATCGAAGCCGGATTTCCGATCGCATCGCCAGGCGACTTTGAGGCGGTACGGCAAATCGCTCAAACCGTACGCGGGTCAACGATCTGCGGTTTGGCGCGATGCAACGAGAAGGATATCGATCGTGCGTGGGAAGCGTTGAAAGTCGCCTCGAGTGCACGGATCCACGTCTTCCTGGCGACCAGCGCGATCCACCGGCAATTCAAACTGCGGATGACGACTGACGAAATCGTCGAACGAGCGATCGCCGGAGTGAAACGGGCTGCTGCCTACTGCGACGATGTCGAGTTTTCACCCGAAGATGCGTGCCGCACCGAACATGATTTCCTCTGTCGTGTCGTCGAAGCCGCTATCGACGCGGGAGCCACCACGATCAACGTTCCTGACACGGTCGGCTATGCCACGCCCGGCGAGGTTTTTGACCGGTTCAAAATGCTGTGTGACCGTGTGCCGAACATGGACAAAGCCGTGCTGAGCACGCACTGCCACAACGATTTGGGGATGGCGGTCGCAAATTCCATGGCGGCGGTCGCCGGTGGTGCCGGTCAGATCGAATGCACAATCAACGGGATCGGCGAACGAGCAGGCAATGCCGCGTTGGAAGAGATCGTGATGGCGATCAAAACCCGCCAAGACTATTTCAACTTGACCACGGGAATCGATTCCAAACGACTCGTTCCGGTCAGCCGTTTGGTCAGCAAGACGACCGGTATCAGCGTGCAACGCAACAAGGCCATCGTTGGTCGCAACGCGTTCGCACACGAATCAGGGATTCACCAAGACGGCATGCTGAAGGAACGCAGCACGTACGAGATCATGTCGCCCGAGGAAGTCGGGTTCTCGAAAACCGACTTGGTGTTGGGTAAACACAGCGGCCGGGCGGCGTTGGCCGATCGCGCGAAACAACTCGGCTTCACGCTCAACGGCGAACAGTTGCAGTCGGTGTTTGATCGTTTCAAAGTGCTGGCCGACAAGAAGAAAGAAATCTACGACGGCGACATCGTTGCGTTGGTGCAGCAGCAAATCAGCGGAACGTCGGCGACTCAGTGGACTCTGCTCGATTACGAAGTGACCAGTTCACGCGACAAGACCCCGCGCGTCCGTGTGACTCTCGGCCACGGCGATCAAGAGTTCACCGAGCAGATCGAACAGGGAGACGGACCGATCGACGCCGCCTTCTGGGCGGTCGAGAAGATTACGGGGATCGAGTTGGTGTGCAAGGATTTCCGGGTCCGCAGCGCGACGTTAGGGCGTGACGCGATCGGCGAAGTCAACATCGAGGTCGAGCACAAAGGACGCAGCTATCGTGGCGTCGGTGTCAGCACCGATAGCGTCGAGAGCACGATCCTGGCGATCTTGAACGCGATCGATCGCATCGCAGCCGGTCAAAATGACCCGAGCGAAAACGAGCTGCCCCAGCCGTAGGCGTCCGTCACGTCACGGCGATTATGCGATAGCCTCGTCGTGCTCGGTAACCCATCCCGAGCCGTCGAGGCCTCACGCTGACGCGCGGCGTTAGCGCATTTGCAGATGCAACGAATCCGCTCCTCGTAGCTGGATCCGCCAGGATTCAGTCCCCCGACTCCCCCGAACTCTAGCGACGTCGGCGACATTATTTCAAGAAAGCCAACAAGCCACAAAGGCGAACATGGATTGGGATTGGGAATCCGACGAGGACGAAACGTAC
Organism: Aporhodopirellula sallentina SM41; assembly: GCF_000346505.1. Classification (GTDB taxonomy): domain Bacteria; phylum Planctomycetota; class Planctomycetia; order Pirellulales; family Pirellulaceae; genus Rhodopirellula; species Rhodopirellula sallentina. The sequence continues at coordinate 48,101 of NZ_ANOH01000407.1, read as the reverse complement.
ACGGCATATCACGAAGCCGGGCATGCTGTGGTCGGTTGCGCTTTGGGTGCACAGATCGATCACGTGATGCTTTCACAGGCGTCCGTCTATGATGACCTCGAAGATGATTTACCGAGGCGGTTTGGTGACTGCCTCGTGAACTGGGGCCGCGTCGACCCGAACCATCCCTGGCAACAACAACGCGAGTTGCTGACGATCCTCGCCGGCCCGATTGCCGAATGGTTGTACCGTGAAGAAGACGCCGACGAGATTGACGTCACGAGTTGGCATCTCGATTGGCAGCAAGCCGAACAGTGCGTGCGAACGATGCATGCCCAGCCCGAACGGCAGCGTCGTATTCTCGGTGACGCGATTTCCCGGCTGAAACGATTGATCGCCGAACCACCCGTGTGGCCCGCGGTTGCGGCACTCGCCGATGAGCTTTCGATCGGTGATCCGATCGACGGCGAGAGGGTAGCCGAAATCGTGAGGTTTTGGTGGCGTCGTTCAGGCTTTTGATTTCGGTCTCGGTATCGGTCTCGGTGGCAACGTCAACCGTCAATCAAATTTGATGCTCTTTCAGTTCCTCGAGACTGGCATACTCAAGTGCGGAGATGTGAGTTGCCTCGAGATGCACCTGAGGGGCTCTGCCTGCATCGTAGGCCTCTTTCCATCTCGCCGCGCATAGGCACCAACGATCGCCGGGTTTGAGGCCTGGGAATTGATACATCGGCATCGGTGTCGAGAGGTCGTTGCCACGCTCGCGACTGAACTGCAGAAACTCCGCCGTCACCTCGCAACAGACGACATGCAGCCCGACGTCTTGACCGCCGGTGTTGCAACATCCATCGCGATAGAACCCCGTCATCGGGTCGGTGCTGCAGACGGCGAGTTCCGTTCCAAGGACGTTTTTGGCACCCGATTTCTGAGCAGGCATTGTTTGAACTAATTAAGAGTAGGAAGAAGAAACGTAGCCGGAGTAGTCAGACTTCGGATCAGGTCAGTGGAAACGTCGCAGCTAACCGCGACTACAACGTGACCCATGCTCCCTTCTCTGCATCACTGCGTCGAAGGGCGTCGAGCACGCGTTGAGTCTTCATCGCGATATCAGCGGCACGAGCATCCGGGGTTCCGCTGAGGACCGATTCGCCGAAGCTTCGGATCATGCGGACTTCCTGCGAATCGGCTTCTCCAGACGCATGTTCTCGCACGGCGTCGCCGACGGAGTGACGTCCAAAGTTCCACCGACAGTTGTCGACCTGCAGTTCGTGTTGATGCAGTTGCCACTTCGATTCTGCATCGACGAAGGGCAGTACGAAGTCATCGACCGTGACGTAGCCGAGGTCGCCCGTGATCGTTGCTGTTTGTTGGTTAACGCACCGGAACGAGCAAAAGAATCCGGCTGACAAATCGTCGTCAAATTTCAGTTCGCCTTGGAATTCTGCCGGTACATTCCCGCCTTCGTATGATGTGATCGCACGACCTGAAACGGCAGTGGGCAAACGATCGTCCGCCGCCCAGAGGGTGAACCGGATGCAGTACCAGCCGAGGTCGCCCAGACATCCGTGCGGTTCTAGATCTGCGTTCGCCCGGATGTTGTCCGATTGAAACGAGTCGTCGGCGCAGAACGAGAAATGCGTTTGGACTCGGCGGAGGGTGCCAACCTTGCCTGGCTCCGCCAACACCTGCTTCATCGCAGGCAGGCGTTGGGAATGATCGAACATCACACCGTCCATGAACGTGACGTTGTTGGCGCGGCATGCGCCGATCATCTCTTCGGCATCGTCAGCGTGGACCGCCATTGGTTTTTCGCACAGCACATGTTTGCCGGCATTCGCCGCCGCGACTACCCATCGTTTGCGCAGCGAAGTCGGCAGTGCGATGTAGACCGCGTCAACGTCATCGCGGTCGATGAGTTGTTGGTAATCGTCGACCGCCACCGGACGCGCGAGGGTGGCTTGCCCGGACGCATCGAATGTGACCGGCGGGACCTCCATGCAGCAGTCATGAATGAACGCTTCGGCGCGAGAGAGATCGCGACTGGCCACTGCGGAGACGACACCGTTGCCGCTCATCCGGATCGCTTTCCAATTCTTACGAGCGATTTGGGCGGCGCCGATGATGCCCCAACGGACGTGACTTGGGCTATTTGTCGACTGTGTCATTCAGGTCTCTCGATGGTTGCGATATGGGAGTATCCTCAATACCCGAAAGATCGCTCTCTGTTTGTTCGAGGTCTTCTTCGACGGTCTCGTTGGAACTGAGTGTCTTTTTCGGGGCTTCGGTGCGTTCGATGATCACCATGCACATATCATCGAATTGAACGGCGTCGCCCATGTGGTCAAAGACGCTTTCGATGATCCGTTGTTTGACGATTGACGCGGCGATGTCATCACTGCCCGGGACCACCATGGCTTCCCGAACGATTTGACGAAGCGGATCAGTGCCCCATTCTTCGTCTTCGCCGTTCATGGCTTCATTAATCCCGTCGGTGTACATCACCGCCAGGTCACCTTCCTCGAACGGGAACGTGGTCACTTCGTAATCCATGCCTTCGTCGATTGCAATCGGAAGACCGGATTCTTCATCGCCGGGTTCCGCGATCTCTCCGGTTGCCGCGACGCGGATGATGGGCGGCATGTGCCCCGCGTTGACGATTGAAATGGAGTTGCTGTTCGGATCGATAACCACGAGCAGGTAGGTCACGAAGCGTTCGACGTGCAAGCCACTCATCAAGTCATTGAGTCGCTCGACCGCACGAGCCAAGTTGGGTTCGCTGGCGAGGCAGAACCGAGTTTCCGCGGCGAGTTTGGCCATGTACATCGCCGCCGCGACCCCGTGTCCGACCACGTCTGCGACGACGACGGCAACGCGTCCGTCGGGTAGTTCGACATAGTCGAAGTAATCACCGCCGATATGGTTGGCGGCTTGGTAGTAGCTCTCGAGCCGATAGGTCGGCACTTCCGGTTGCCGCGACGGCAGGAAAGCGTGCTGTACTTCCGTTGCGAGTTTGAGGTCCGTTTCGACTTCCTTTTGTCGCAACGATTGTTCGTGCAGTTGCGCGTTGTTAATCACAACGCTGGCCTGTGCGGCCACACCGGTGAGCAGGTCAATGTCCTCATCGCGGAACTGGCCGCGTCCCTGGGTCGAATCGATTTGCAACGCACCGATCGCTTCCCCGTCCGCGTTGTGCAAGGGGGCGCACATCATCGATCGGATTGAAAAGTCGGCGATCGATTCACTGCTGTCGAACCGGCTGTCATCCATCGCGTCGAGCGACAAAATCGTCTCGCCGCTTTCCATCGTTTTGCGAATGATCGTGCGGCTGATGCGAACCGTTTCGGTTTCGTCGTTCTTGGCACGCGTCTTCACCCAACGCGGGACGAGTGACCCGTCGGGTGATTCCATCACAACGAATCCGCGGTCCGCCGACGGGAACACCTCGAACAAACTCGTGAGCACTTTGGGCAGGACTTCGTCGAGCGAAATCGCGCCGGTGAGGTTGCGATTGATGGCGATCAACGCGCCGAGTTTCGCCTCGGGCGTCGCGGTCATTTTCAGACCCTGGTCGCTGCTGCGGAATTCGATCTTCGAACTCGCGATCCTTTCGGTGTCCGCTTCGTCAACCATTTGGATGCCGAAGTTCGTACCGTCGAAAGTCATTTCGCTGGTGCCGCCCCGGGCGAATTCCGGGATCTCGTCGCTATGAAAGAGCAGCTCGACTTCGCTGATGCGGATCCGGTCGCCTTGGGCGAGCGAGTGGGGGCGTGTGAGCAACTGCCCGTTGACGAACGTCCCGTTACGGCTGCCGAGGTCTTCGACAATCCACGCGCCGCCAACGTGGTTGAGCTTCGCGTGGTAGCGACTGACCGCACCGGCGTCCACGACGATGTCGCACTCGGGATGCCGGCCGATCCTCATTTCGTCGCGGTCGAGTTCAAATTGGTCCGACGGTGTGCCGTTGATGGTGGACGTAACGTATGCCATGACAACTGCAGGTCCGATTTCAAGAAATAGCAGAAAACCAATCCCGCCGGGACAACGATCCGCCTACGGCGTTTAGCCTTTCGCCCGATAAATTTCGGGATTCAACGACGGATCATTGTACATCTTCATCTGGCGATACGTCTTGTGCTGCTTCCGTCCGGCGAACAAATCGTCCAACAAAGTTTGCAGGCTGTTGGACAGGTCTGCATGCTGGACCTCGCACAACACGATTCGGTCGTTCACCTTTTGTCGGTGATCATCTGTTGCGTCGTCGCGGTCGCGTTGTTCGGCGTAGTGGTACAGACGCAATGACATGATCGAGAGTCGATCGATGGCGCTGCCCGGGGTTTCGGTGTTAATCGGCAGCGCCGACGTGTCACCGACACCGGATTCGGAGAGCATCTCCGTGATCGCGTCATCGAGCTTTTCGATCATGTCGTTTCGCTGCTGGTTCAGCTTGTCAATCGACCGTTTCACTCCGGCGATTCGTTCATCGGTGGCATCGGGACTACGAGCGATGTCTTCCTCGTGCCAAAGACGATAATTGAATTCGTGCTGGCGGCAGACCAACTCCTCGATTCCCGAATACGGATTCGAGATCGGTTCGTTGTGCCACTTTTCGACGCAGTCGATTTGCAACCGCGTCAGTTCAGATACCGGAGGGAATTGGGTCACTCGATCAAACCTCTTTCTCGTCGATCCAGCTCATCATGCGACGGAGGCCCATACCGACCTGCTCGACTTCATGGAGACGTTCGCGACGACGTGTTGACTTGAAGAACGGGGCACCGGCGCGGTTCTCGCTGATCCACTTGCGAGCGAACTCGCCACACTGGATCTCTTCGAGAATCTTTTTCATTTCAGCCTTGGTTTCTGGCGTGATGACGCGAGGGCCCGAGACGTAGTCGCCGTACTCAGCGGTGTTGCTGATGCTGTAACGCATGTAGCTCAAACCGCCCTGGTAGATCAAGTCGACGATCAGTTTGAGTTCGTGCATGCACTCGAAGTAAGCCATTTCCGGTTGGTAGCCGGCTTCCACGAGCGTTTCGAAACCGGCTTTCACCAATTCGCTGACTCCACCGCAGAGAACGACTTGTTCGCCGAAGAGGTCCGTTTCGGTTTCTTCCGCGAATGTGGTTTCGATCACACCGCCGCGGGTTCCGCCGATGCCCTTTGCGTAGGCCAATCCGATTTGCTTGGTCGTTTCCGAAGCTCCATCGCCCAGGGCGATCAGGGCTGGCACGCCGCCGCCCTTTTCGTATTCGCTGCGGACCAAGTGGCCGGGGCCTTTCGGTGCGACCAACAGGGTGTCGATCCCCTTCGGTGGTTCGATTTGACCGAAGTGAATGTTGAACCCGTGCGAGCACATCAGAACGTTGCCCGGCGAAAGGTTGTCGCGAATGTGGTCGCGATAAATGTCGCCTTGGACTTCATCGGGAAGCAAAATGTTGATGACGTCGGCTGCCTTGGTCGCTTCGGCGATTGGCATCGGGTCAAACTTGTGCGAGACCGCGAGGTCGTAGTTTGCCGAACCAGGGCGTTGGCCGATGATCACTTCGCATCCGCTGTCGCGAAGGTTTTGTGCCTGGGCGTGACCTTGGGATCCGTAACCCAAAATCGCAACTTTCTTTCCTTTCAAATGGGAAAGATCAGCGTCGTTGTCATAGTAAATCGTTGCAGCCATCAGTGTCGAAACCTTCGAAGGGTACGGGGGAGATTGAGGTATGGGAATTAGTTTTGTCGAGATTTTGCGATGCGATGATCCGAGCGGCGTCGGCCTTGTGAACGTTGGCGTTGCGAAAACGCCGCTTCCCTGAGTGCCTTTGCCCAGATTGCCTTTGCTATATGACTTTTCTGTCGGTGCTCTGCCATCGGATCGCGGCCGACCACTCGCGAGTCGACCGTGCGAGTGGCGGGGGGGATGCGAGAGATAGGCTTACGCGTGAACCGCCTCGGCGCCGGGGGCGTTGGAAGATGTCGACATGCTGTCGCTGCGGACCATCGCGATGCGACCGGTACGGACCAATTCGCGAATGCCGTAGGGGCGAACACGCTCGATGAACGCCTGCACCTTGCTTTCGCGGCCGCTGATTTCGATCATCACTTCGTCCGGGCCGACGTCGACGATCTGACCGCGGAAAATATCGACCAATTCGCGGACTTCGGTTCGGACGCTGCCGGCCGGTGCACTGATTTTGACCAACAAGAGGTCTCGTTCAACGAAGTCGTTGGAACTGATGTCCAGCACGCGGACGACCGTCACGATCTTTTCGAGTTGTTTGCGGACCTGTTCGAGGACTCGTTCGTCACCGACGACAACGAAAGTCATCCGGGAAAGTGCCGGATCCTCCGTTTCGCCGACGGCGAGGGAGTCGATGTTGAATCCACGCGATGCGAGCATTCCGGAAATATGAGCCAACACCCCGGGCACGTTCTGTACGAGTGCCGAGAGGAGGTGACGGTAGTTCGAGTTGGCCATGACGCAAAAACACAGCTTGCGAGCTGTAAAAGAGGATGTGGGGCGCGACGAATTGGAGCGGCATGATAATTTTGTCGCCCATCGCTGCCAAGGGTAGCTTTAGCGGTCGATTGACGGACGTACCCGGGTGGGCGGTCAGGGTCGGCGGTCAGGGAGGGCGGTCAGCGTGGGCGGTCAAGGGCGGCAGTAAATCGGCACGGCAAAATCGATGCGGCCACGTGGACGGGGGTGGACGGTCGGCTGATCCTGCCGGTTAGCCTTCCCGGGGGGGCGTTTCCGTGGGAACCCAGCCGCTTCCGGGCCGATCAGATCCCGGGCACCCGATTCGAAGGCAACCCAGGCGGCCGGTGGACGCCGTTTAAACGAAAAGAGCCCCATCGGAGGCGATCAGGTTCGCGGGAGAGGTGATTTTGCTCTGCGCACGCTACCGCCAAAACCGCATTTTGCCCACATCCGCCGCGGTGGAACCATTTCGGCAGCGATTGATTCAGATCCGCTCGTTCCGGCCGCCCCTTGCCGTCCGAAGAGCCCCACGCGAGCGAAAAGGATCATCACCGCCGAAAAGATGGACTCGCCCTGGGGTGCCGATGTTTCCTATACTCCCGCACTCGCTTGCCCCACGACTTTCCCTCTATTTTCTCTTGTGACAAATGAGTTCGACCGTGACCTCCCCCGCTCTGGCTGACCAAAACGTGGAAACGCGACCCTCGATTCGGGTCTACAACACGCTCAGCAAGACCAAGGAACCGTTCTCGCCGCTGCGTCCGCCTCGCGTGGGAATGTACCTGTGCGGACCGACGGTCTATGCCGAATCGCACATCGGTCACATGGTGGGCCCCGTGATTTTCGACACGATCAAACGGTACCTCACCTACTGCGGCTACGACGTCACCTTCGTCGTCAACATCACCGACGTTGACGACAAGCTGATCAACAAGAGCAAGGAACGTGGCATCCCGATGAGCCAAATCGCGACGGAGATGACCGCCGATTACCTGGCCAACCTCAAAGAGCTCGGCGTCAACCAAATCAATCATCTGCCTCGCGCCACCGACCACATGAACCAAATCATTGCGTTCATCGGTTCGCTCGAGGAGAAAGGGTTCGCCTATGCGATCGATGGGGACGTGTTCTTTGACGTCACCAAAGATGCCGGGTACGGACAGCTCTCCAACCGCAGCGTCGAATCGCAACAAGGCGAAGGTGGTGGCGCGGCCGCCAAGAAACGCAACCCTGGCGACTTCGCCCTTTGGAAGTCCGCACGACCGGGCGAGCCGAGCTGGGAGAGCCCGTGGGGCGACGGCCGGCCGGGTTGGCACATCGAATGTTCAGCCATGAGTCATGAGATTCTCGGCGAAACGTTTGACATCCACGGCGGCGGGTTGGACCTGATGTTCCCCCACCACGAAAATGAACGTGCCCAGAGCACCTGCTGCCACGACGCACCGATGGTGAAGTATTGGATGCACAACGGTTTGATGCGTGCCGGTGAGAAAGGCAAAATTGGAGGCAAGAGCGATCGCGAAAACGCCGCCGCCGAGTCCGCCGAATCGGTGGAGGAAGCAGCCTCGGGCAAAATCAGCCGCAGCAAAGGTGCGGGCGGGTTGGCCGAGTTGATCCGGACGCAGACCGGCGAACGGATTCGGTTCTTCCTGTTGCGAACCCACTACCGCAGCACGATCGTTTACAACGAGGAAACCCTTGCCGAAGCGGGCACTTCGCTCGAGGCGTTCTACCGCTACTTCGACCGTTTCGCCGAGATCACCGGGCAGTCGTTTTATTCCCTCGAAACGCCCCGGCTGCGCAGCGAAAGTGAGTTCGATCCCGGCAAAGATCCGTTGCTCAACGCGATCAATTCCATTCGCACGAAGTTCCTCGATGCGATGGACGACGACTTCAACACCGGTCTCGCGATCAGTGTGTTGTTTGACTCACTGCGAACGCTCAACCGGTTCATCGATTCAGAGAAACTCGCGCCCGGAGCGGATGCGGATTCGCCGGCGGTGCAACGATTGGTTACCGCGACGAAAGTGATCGCAGAGTTGGCTCGCGTTCTCGGTCTGTTTATTAAACCACCGATTGCCGCAGGCGGTGATGACTCGGCCGCCGAGTTGCTCGACGGCGTCGTGAACCTGTTGATCGATCTCCGCAAAGAAGCTCGCGAGCGAAAAGACTATGCGACCGGCGATGCGATCCGTGATCGGCTCTCCGAACTCGGCGTCGCGTTGCTCGATAAGAAAGAAGGCACCTCTTGGGAACGCAGCTCGTAGTCGATCGCCCCGACGCGGCCCAGTGTATTCTGGGCATCGACCCGGGGCTGAACACGACCGGTTATGCCGTGATCCGCCGCAGCGGCGGAACGTTGCTCCTGTTGGAAGCGGGAGTCGTCCGCAGTCGTGCCCGCGATCCGTTGGGCGAGCGGCTTAAAGAACTCAGCGATGGCGTTCGCGAAGTCATCGCGGCTCATCCCGTCGACGCGGTCGCGCTGGAGCAGTTGTTTTCGCACTATGAGCGACCGCGAACTGCGATCCTCATGGGCCACGCTCGCGGTGTGATTTGTTTGGCCGCCGGCGAGGCAGGTTTGCCGATATCCAGTTTCGAGCCGACCCGTGTCAAAAAGATCATGACGGGAAACGGCCGCGCCAGCAAAACGCAAATGCAACAAGCGGTCAAGTTACAGCTCGGCCTCGAAAGGGTCCCCGAGCCCAACGACGTCGCCGACGCGATGGCCATCGCGCTGACCGGCCATTATCTCACCGGCAATCCACTGAGTGTTTAAAGCGTATCTAAAACTGATGTAGCCGATGTCACTAAACTTCGGTGGGCCTGAATTCCGGCGCAGCTTGGTTCTTGAGCAGGTGGAAGTGGATCTTGTTAGAGATCCTCATGCAGCAGGATCTTTAACGAGATCCACTACCGGAAAATAGAGCTCGCAAAAGCTGCTCAATGTTTGCTCCGCAACCGGAAGCGATGGAGCTTGGGTATCTCAGATACAAGCACGCAAACACCTCGGGAGGGCATACCGCGGTTGGAGTCTCCGATGCTAACGTTAGTTTCTGCGTTTGCGTTTGAGTATCTGCCGAGTCGTCCGAGCCTCCGTTTTGGCGAGAAAGTCGACGATTGTTTTGCGGCGATGGTTGGACAATCGGAGTCTCTCCAAACATAGTACATACACCTGCCCCAAATGGTGTGGTTGCTGTGGTGACGTATGTTCATTGTTTACATGACTCATCGAGGCTGACAGCCCGAGGGCTGTTGGGGCCAAGCAACCGTTAATTCGTATCTCGCCTGGAAGGAACGTGATGTTCTCACGAAGTGCCGCTTGTTTGAAAGTCATTGTAGTGGCTGCCTCATTGGTCTGTTCGCATGACCTGCGGGCTGGCGATGCAGACGGTGATGGCTTTAAGCCGCTGTTCAACGGAAAGGATCTGACACACTGGGAGACCGCCGGCACTTGGTTGGTCGAAGAGGATGGCGTGTTGGCACTGAAGCCGAAGCCAGGCAAACGCGGAATCTTTAGCTACCGGTTGTTTCTTTGGACGAAGTATTCGTTTCGTGACTTCCAACTCGACTTCGAGTTCAAGCTCGATGAAGGAGGCGACAGTAGCGTGTTTTTGCGTTCCCAGTCGCTAGCTGGGTTTATCGAAATCGAACTTTCCGATTCCCACGGCAAGGAAGGGGCGCTGACGACGAACGACTGCGGCGCGGTGCAAAAGGTCATCCCTCCTAGCAAGAACATGGCGAAGCCTGCTGGCCAGTGGAATCGCATGATCATCACGTGCAAAGGGCAGTCAGTTCAGGTGGAGCTCAATGGCGAGCAAGTCGTTGATCTGGATTACGTGAAGATCGGCAAGACCGTGCCGACCTCGGGCAAGATCGGTTTGCAAGATTGGGGCCACCCTGCTTGGTTTCGAAACATTCGCATCAAGAAGTTGTAGCCCGTTGTCGATCGTCGTTGCCCACGCGGTCATGGTTGGGCAAAGCGAGCCATGCCGTGTTCGAACAGCTTTCGTGACATGCCGGTTTCGACGAACACACTCGTAACACCCAACGAGCTGACTTCACGTATGTTTCGCATCTCATCATCGAAGAACAACATCTCGTCGTACGCCACGCCGCTTTGTTGGCTGAGGGATGCGAAGTGTTTTAGTTTGGACGAGGGGTAAATCTCCGCGTGCGCGAACCGCTCGGTAATCCCGAGCAAGCCGATCAATTCGCGAGCCCATGGCGGTTGCTCGGTTCGTGATGCCACTGCCATCGTGATGCTGTGCTGGTCGCAGTGGTCGAGGATCCACAGAACGTCATCGTACAGCCGGATGTGTCGATCGCCACAATCGAGCAACCGAGCGTCGGATTGTCGGAAAGGCGGCGTTAAACAATCGCACCACGTGCCACCGCAATCCCATAGCGTGAAATCGAGATCGAATACGATCAATCGAGGAACCGTTCGCGTCATCGGTTAACTGCCGCTAGGTATCCAGGATCTCAGTGATGTTTTCGGTCGGACGGCCGATCGCGGCTTGGCCGTTGTGAACCACGATGGGGCGTTCGATGAGTTTCGGGTGTTCGACCATCGTTGCGATCCATTGCTGGTTGGTCAGCTTCTTGTCGGCCAGTCCGAGTTCTTTGTAGAGGGCTTCCTTTTTGCGGACCAGCGATTCCGCCGGGATCCCCAGCATCTTGATGATTTCGCCGAGTTCCTTTTTCGTCGGTGGCGTTTCGAGATACTTGATGACTTCCGCTTCCACGCCGCGAGATTCCAGTAGCTGAAGGGCTTGGCGTGATTTCGTGCAACGTGGGTTGTGGTAGATCTTCGTCATCGCGGGACTAACCAAGAGATTGTTGGAGCAAGAGACTGTTGAAGCAAGAAACGTGAAATGACGTCACATCAGAAACGCGCGCATCGATTTCTTCAATCCCCGCTCGCGAAAGAACTGTTCTATCCGGTGGTCAGGATCCCGCGTTGGGTGTCGCGTGTTTGGGCGACGACGTCGGGTTCGCCTGTGTGGTGGATGCTGACCACGACGAGGGCGCAGACGAGCCACGGTGTGAGCACCAAAATCCATATCAATGTGATGTTGCTCAGGCTGAGTTGCGGTGCGAGCCACAGCAGTAGAATCGCAGAGGCGGCTTCTACGAATGGTTTGATCATGCCGCGAACAACAACGATCGTTTCGCGACGGACGTCCTGACGCATGATCGCGTAAGCCGATGCGAGACCGGGATCGTGTAGTGATCGGCGGACCACGTTCAGGCCGCTGCCGATTGAAACCACTATGAACAGGTACGCGACCTGCGGCGAAGCGAGCATTGCCAGAGCAACGCACATCAACGCGAGGGGATACAACAGCAAAACCCAACCGATTCCGAGACGGTCGAGCAGGCGTCCCGCCGCGGTGACTTGCATCAGCAAAATCAACCCGTCATTGATCGCGTAAAACGCGCCGAAGTATGCGATGATCCCTTGCTCGTAGCCGGCGTGGTATTCGGTGACCACGACGTTCCATTGGTACCCCATGAATGTCAACGCAACGACTTGCGCGGCCATCAACGCACCGAGTGCCCAGCGATAGTGGCGTACACGGCGGTAACGCGTCTTCATCGTTTCGGCGTGCGGGTCTCTCTCGGGTTGCGACGATGAGACCATGTCACGTTCATTCGTTCGAGGCAACCATCGAATGACGCTGATTGCCAACGCATCCAATCCGACCGCCGCGATCATGAACAGCTCTCCGGGAACTTTGGATGCTTCGATCGAGAGCATGCCACCAATGACCACGCCGGCTAACGTCGCTCCGGTGGCTACCCAGACATAGGGCCGTTTGGAACCCGCGTTTCCGAAGGCGTCATTGCTGAGCGTGGTCAGATATACCGAATTCAAACAGCCGCGAACCTCCGCCAAGACAAACAGCGTTCCCAGCCACAGCAATGAGTCCGGCGACTGGCGAATCATGACGGCGAGCAACGCGGAAAATCCCGCGAGTACCGACCAAGTGAAGCCGAGAGCGGCACGGGGTGACGTCCACCGAACCACGATGCGGGTCAACGCCGACAACACGATCACCACCAACGCCGCGCCGGTGAGTGCGTAAGGCAATCGTTCCGTACCAATGCGTGACAAGAACAACCCCACGCCAACGGCTCGCGTGACCACATACGAAGCCGCCGTCAGAAACGAAAACAATGAAATCGCAAACGTTCCCTCGGGAAGTTGACGAATTCGCGTGATCCAATTTGACGTCTGGGGGGATTCGATGACACCGGCCCTCTTTTGGGAACTCAGATGCAATATTCGAGGGTGTCCTTTGTCGGGATCTCAACCGGTTCCTGGTGCAAGATCGATTGAGCGACGTGAAAGGACTGTTGGCGAAGTTCAGGCACTGCGATGCTCTCCCATAGCGTGCCTTTCAAGATCGGGCCAATCGCATGCATGAACGGTGATGCCTGATCATTCGCGTCCAACACTTCAAAATCGTCGGAAACTGCGATTCCCATATCCATCTCATCCGGTTTGGCGAGACCACGTTCGAACAAGTTTCGATACAGCGGCAGATTCGAATCGGAGAAACGTGACTTTGGTCCGGTGCAGTTGATGACCAAATCGCCTTCGATCATTTTTTCCTGTCCCTCGCGTCCGACCAAGTGAATCTCGATGCCATCCTCGCCGGCGGTCAACGATTGAATCGTCGCGGGACGAATCGTCAGTTGACCGCAATCCAAGGCATCCGTGATCGCGTCGTGAATCGGTCCGGCGATTCGGTGGCGGATCACATTCCAATCCGCAGCGTATTTCTTCAAGAACAGCTTGCGTTCGTCGAGCGTCAACGCCTTCCAAAGTTGCTGCGTGCGGCTACGAAGTTTGTCGACCGCGATCGCGGGGTTTTGGCTGGCTCCGCGAAGACGCTGGCAGTCTTGTTGGATCAATTGAGCCAACTCCTTCAGTGATCGAGACTGCCCGTCATCAGGCACCGCGTGCGGCCATTCGATCCCACGGAAATGACGTTGAGGCAACATGCCGTTGCGCGAGATCGCAGTGACCTTGCCGCACCAGCCTTTGTGACGCAGCGTCACGATCACATCCACCGCCGTCAGGCCCGTTCCAAGGATGACAATGTGTTTGTCATCGGCGGGTAGGTTTTCGTGCCAGTTCATCCAAGGGTTGCCGCAATACCGACTGTCGTTGGCCAATCTGTTCGCACCCGGTAGTCCAGCGGGAGGCTGATTGCCTGTCGCGAGCACGATCGATTCTGCTTCGATCGGTTCGCCGTTTTCCAACGTGACGATCCCGCCCTTACCGCCGTCTGGTTGAGCGGTCTGGCTCGCTCCGCGTGGTTCGATATCGATCGCGACATCCTCGATCACTTCACATTGCACGTTCGAACGAGGGTCGGCGGGGCCTAGGTAATGCGCTGCCAAACCGCGAACGTAGTCGCCATAGATCCGTCGTGGAATGAACGTTTCTCTGAGAGTCGCGTCATCCACCGCGTCAAAATCACAGCGAGATCGAAGCCATTCGAAGAAGTGTGACGGGTGGTCGGGAAACGCGGACATGTTTCGCGCCGCGACGTTCAACAAGTGTTCGTTGCGCGTCGTTCCATAGGCGGTGCCGCGGCCGAATGGTCGTCCCGAGTTGATCACAACAACTCGATGAGGAGTCTTGGCTAATCGAGCAAGGTTGACGGCGGCCAGCGTTCCGCTGAATCCGCCACCGATGATGGCAGTCGTTGGCATGAAGGAGAACCAAGTAGCGAGGCGGGAGTGTAGGAAACCGACTGTGCAACGTTCGGTTGCATTCTTTGCGATTTCTGGACGCAGAAAATCTGCATCACAAGAGATGGCAAAGGAGCGGAGTTTCCTAGACAGGGGAAGTTCGCGTGGGGCGGGATATCAGACTCAATTGGCATTCGAAACTGAACGCGTCAGAGCTTGATACGCAAATACTTTATCGGTAAAGTATTGCTGCGTCAACTGAAACTGAGTTCATTGCCCCACCCCCAACCCACCTTTGGTTAAGTCGATGACTAACCTGTCAGAAGAACTCCATCGATGCCAACCGTTCGCGAGCGTCAACCAAGAAGCGGTGCTGAGTCTGGTCCGTACCGGTGACCAACTCGACAACTACTTGGCTCGCTTCTTTCGGCGACACGATCTGACGTTCTCTCAGTACAACCTGCTGCGAATTCTGGACATGGAAGATCGCCCTCTAACGTGCAGTGAGATCGGTGAACGATTGGTTCAGGTTGTTCCCGCAGTCACGTCGCTGGTCGACCGCCTGCTCAAACGCGAATTGGTGACGCGGAAGCGATCCGAGACCGATCGACGAGCCGTGTATGTTGCGATCACAAAAGAAGGTCGGAAGCTAGTCACGCCGGTGATCGAACATCTCCGTGAACTCGAACGCGAAGTGATGAGTGAACTCAAACGCAAAGAACAAAAGGAACTCATTCGATTGTTAGAACGTGTCCGCGTTGGCATGAACAAAGCCGTCGAACGACGTACCAGCGAATCGTTGTCTAGCTCCGGTTTGTAGGTCGTGCCTTCGCCCTTCCGTTGATATCAGGGCGTTTTTCCTGTCTCCAATCTTACTTTCCGCTTTCCCTCTCACCTTCAGCCCGCCTTCCTCTTCTTCCCACCCTGTCCTTCCCACCTACCGAGTCCCGCCATGACAAAAACGAACCATCCTGCTGACCCGAATCAACTCGATCCTGAGAAGGACGAGGAAAACGCTGCGACCGTTTCTCTGCCAACAGAGCGTCCTAGTTTGTGGCGAGACATGACGACCAGTGAGGATTGGTGGGCAATTTGGTGTGCCGGTATTTTGCTTGCCCTTGCGTTTGCCGCCGTATGGTTCGGACAGCCGGAAAACCTGAGCGAGAGCATCGCCGCTCAGTCGCCGGTGGAGGTTGTCAGCCCTTTGAAAGAATGGATCGCGAAACCAGGCAAGTGGGACTCCAACCCGGTTGATTCGATCGCGTCGAAGTGGCAGGGAATCGTGGGCTCATTCGTTATCATCGGTTTGCTGTTCACCGTCGCCAATCAGTTTCGTGGCAAGTCGGGGATAGCGTTCCTGGCTGGTTTTCCGATCGTGTTCGCACTGGCGACGCTGGCTTACATTTTGGCCGGCCAGAGTGTCGTGAAGGCGTACAACCTGGAGTACGCATTGTGGGCGTTGTTGGTCGGTTTGATCATCAGCAACACCGTGGGGACGCCGTCGTTTCTACGCAGCGCCGCGTTGACGGAGTTTTTCATTAAAACCGGGTTGGTGCTGCTCGGTGCTGAAGTGCTGATGAGCCGTTTGCTCGCGTTGGGACTGCCCGGTGTGTTTGTGGCTTGGTTGGTGACCCCGGTCGTGTTGATCACGACGTATATTTTCGGTCAGAAAGTGCTGAAGATTCAATCGAAGTCGCTCAACATGGTGATCTCGGCTGACATGTCGGTGTGTGGTGTCTCCGCGGCGATCGCGACCGCGGCGGCGTGCAAGGCGAAGAAGGAAGAGTTGTCCCTATCGATCGGTTTGTCCCTCGGTTTCACGGTGATCATGATGGCGGTGATGCCGATGGTCATCACCGCGTTGGGGATCGATCCGATTCTCGGCGGAGCGTGGTTGGGAGGCACGATCGATTCGACCGGGGCGGTGGCCGCCGCCGGTGCGGTGCTGGGCGACGAAGCCTTGGAGGTCGCCGCGACGGTCAAGATGATTCAGAACATCTTGATCGGTGTGACGGCGTTCTGCGTCGCGATCTACTGGGTGACGTTTGTGGAGCGTGACTCCTCAGGACCAAAGATCGGGTTGTCTGAAATTTGGTATCGCTTCCCGAAATTCGTGCTCGGGTTTGTATCGATGTCGATCTTGTTTTCCATCCTCTACTCGACATTGGTCGGCGGCCCGGAATTGGTCGGTGCGATGATCGGCGGTTCCACGAAGACGCTGCGTGGTTGGTTCTTCTGTCTTGCGTTCGTCAGTATCGGGTTGGAAACCAACTTCCGCGAATTGCTACCTCAGCTCAAAGGTGGCAAGCCGCTCGTTCTGTATGTTTGCGGCCAGTCGCTCAATATTTGTTTGACTTTGGTTGTCGCATATCTGATGTTCAAAGTGGTCTTTGCGGACGTGGTGACCCCATGAGATGGCGGGCACGATTTCTTCGGGCGGCTTCCTTTTCGCTCGTGATCGCGGTGCTGTCGATCGTGTGGTTGGTTTTGCTGCCCGCCTACGCTCGGCAGCCGAAAATGCGTCAGCACCTGCAATGGCTCGACGAAAAGGGCATCGACCCCAGCGCGATGTATTACACCGAGCTAGAAATCATGGACGAGATACTCGCCAAACAACGCCGAGCCGAACTACGTTTGGTTCCACACGAGAGTTGACGCGTGGTGCGATCTTCGCAAGGTGCTCCGGCACGCTGTAGTGAATTTATCCACCGAGTAGCAGGTGGATGCGAACACGCGTAGTGGATCGACTTGGGGCATTTCGAAATTTGGCGTGTCTGATTCCTGTAGCTGGATTCGCCAAAATTCAGGTCACCGAGGTTTGGCGACGTCGGCTGCATCATGACTAAGGCGTCCTAACTGAACCCCATTTCGGTCAGGATGCGGTTGCTGTTGGCGAACTGAGTTGTGTTCGCTCCAACGTGGCGAAGCATCGATAACCAGAGGTTAGCCAGTGGAGTTTGGTTCGGCTGGTAAACGACGTTCTGTCCTTGCTTCAATCCGCCGCCCCCGTGACCGGCGAGCAACATCGGCAAGTTGGTCGCGTTATGCCCTTGGCGAAGCGTGGAGCCGTAGGCGATTAGGGAGTGATCCAACAACGAACTCCCGTCGGCTTCCTTGGTGTTCTTGAGCTTTCGTAGGAATCCGGATACGAGTTCAGCCAACATGCGATCGCGGCGTTGGTGGATCGCCTCCGGATCGAGTTCACCGGAGGCACGATGGCTCATTTTGTGAGGATTCAGCCGCGAGTTCAGTGCTTGAAGCACGCGACCGGTTGGCATCATATAAGTCATCACGCGAGTCGAGTCCGACTGCATTGCCGTGACCATCATGTCCAACACCAATTCGATTTCATCGTTGCCTCCGATCCGATCACTGGGGCTTGGAAAGGGCGCGTCGGGGTAAGGTGTTTGGATCCAGTCTTGCGCTTTACTGAGACGCCGTTCGATGTTGCGAATTGAGGTAAAGTATTCATCGACGCGGTGTCGATCGGACGTGCTGATTTGCCCGTTCAAACGTTTGGCGTTGCCCAGAATCGCATCAAGTCCGCTTTGCTGTCGAGCGAGTTTGGCTTGGATTTCGTGTGCTTTGCCGCCGGTGCCGAACAGTGCCGCGTAGACGTCTGTCAGTTTGCGATAGAGTCCCACGGGTTTTCCGTCCGGTCCCCACGACGCGTAGCTGCCGTGCCCGTCGGCTCGTTGGGGGGCGCCGGCGATTGCAAGCGAACTGTGCCGAGTGTTTTCCCCGAGCACCTTCGCGGCGAGTTGGTCGACCGAGACGGTGTTTCTCTCATTGTCCTTTCCCAAATCGGCGCAGGTCAGAAAGTTCTGCGATCCCGCATGAGGATTCGGCATGCTTCGATTGGTCAGGTTTTGAATAATCGAAAAATCCGATTTCAAATCAGCGAACGATTTCAACAATGGTGGCAACCGATAGTCTGTCCCCGTTTGATTGCTCGGCGGAAACCAATTTGCCGCATTGACCCCATATCCCATCGTGAGGAATACGAGTCTCTTCGGGATGGCCGAAGACGACGGCGCGGCGGTCGCAGTCGATTCCAGATTCGGCAGCATCAGAGCGGTTGCTCCGGAGAGCAGCATTCGACGTCGGTTGATAAAATTCATCTGATGTCCCTGATCACGCTGGATTAGTGAGTTTTAAATGCGTCCGAGTTCAAGACGGCTACCAAGATCGAGAGTGCCGGTAGGTCAGATTTTCTTGCGTTCTCGATGATGCCATCGACGATAGCTTTGTCCGCGACGCCGGTCTTCCTGCCGTTGGCCATCGTGAGCAAGGCTTCGATATACGCTTCGGCCAGTTTTTGATCTTGACTCAACAAGGCTCTTTTTACTTCTGCCACGCCGCTGACGCGTCGCCCCTGGATTCGGCCCTTTGTCTCCAGCGGTACTTCGATGGTCAGGTTGTTGACGTTCCTTCGTTGCCGCCGGGTCAGTTTGTCGATGTTGGGATTGATTCGTTTGTCCACCGTGCGGAATCGGCCGACCGCATCAAGGTCTTCGAGGCCGATGCCGATGGGATCGATCTTGTTGTGGCAGGAGGCGCATTGCGGGGCCTTGCGGTGCAATGCGACGAGCTGCGCGCCCGTCATAGTCGCAGCCGCCTTTCCTGTGCTCGGGAGTTCTCCGACGAGAGGCGGTGGTGTTCCCGGGGGATCGTTAAGCAGTTTTCGAGCAACAAACGCACCGCGTTCGACGATGGACGTCCGATCGCCTGTCCCCGTTTGCATCATGATTCCCGCGTGAGAGAGAATCCCTCCACGGTTGGAACCATCCGGTACCGGCATCACACGAAAGTCGTCTCCCGGCACTCGTGGCAGCCCGTAGTGCTACGCCATGAGATTATTGACGAGCATGAAATCGGAATCGATCAGGTTGCGAAGTGGCAAGTTTTCGCGAACGAGATGCGAAACGAACTGAATCGTTTCCTCCTTGATCGACTCCTTCGCGTTGCTGTTGAAGTCGCGAAAGATACGTTCGTCGACGGCGATCTCGTCCTGTCGGTCGAGTTCGAGCCACTGGACGGTGAAGTCTCTTAGGAATCGATCGAACTTCTCGTGCTCAACCATCCTGCGAAACTGGCGTAACCGAATCTTGGGATCGTACCACTTCCCGGACTGGGCCAAACGAATGAGTTCTTCATCGGGAGCGGATCGCCATAGAAAGAAGGCAACGCGGTTGACCATTTCGACCGGGCTGACGTATTGGGATGACTTCGGTCCGCCTCGTGTTTCGAAGTGGAACATGGCTTCGATCGAACACATCGACAACGCCATCGGTTCCACCATCGCCTCCCAAAACGTTTCGCCTTGCTGACGTCCCAATCGAAAGTTGGCGACCAGATCCCGCACGAAGCTCTTGTCAACGCGACGACCGCGATTCATCAGCTCGACAAAATCCGCGATCAATTGACGTGCGACTGCGTCCGGGACTCGATCGCCGTAACGCGTGCGGACGGATTCGAAGAATTCAAAAGGTTGCGGATTGACCACCTGGAACGCTTCGATTTCTTTGACGAAAACGTTGGGATGGGGTGCCCATGCTTGCGTGGTCGATTTGAAAAACTTCCGGTCGATTTGTTGGGGAGATTCAGGCGTTCCGGTGATTTCAACGGTGGGTGTCCGACGCGGGCCGATGAATGAAGGTTCCGATGGGTTTGGATTTTTCTGCCAACATACTAAACGTGCGATTTGGTATCCGGCGGGAGGCACATCGTTTGCCCTGATTTGATACGAGCCTTTCTTTGTTGGGGGCGTTGGAGTCGTTTTCAGCGTTCGCCGTCCGGGTTTGCTGTTTCGGCTGGCGATGAAACGCCGGGCAGCGTCTCGAGCCACCGTGAGGCTCTGCTCGATGTGCATGTCGGTGGTGTAGAGGTCGGTCGCCTCGGTGTCGAAGCTGCCGATATTGCCATCCTGGGGAAGATCGTCGATGGCGACGCGGCCCCCGAGTAAATCATAGAGAGTGTTGACGTACTCGACCCGTGTCAGGCGACGAACCGGCCTGCCGCCACCTGAACTGTGGCCGGCTTTTGCAGCGGCAATGTGCTCGACAAGCAGCTCGCTGACTTCCTTCAATTCGTTTTCGGGCGGACGGGGCTCGCCCTCCGGCGGCATCGAATCGACAACGATCTCGTCGAGGATATTCTGTAGTTCGTCCACGCTGCTGAGATGATTCAAATCCCAACGGAGTCGGTCGATGCGGAGGCCGCCCTCTTCCCGATCGGGGCCATGGCAGCGAATGCAGTGTTTTTGCAAAAACGATTGAGCATTTCCGCCGGTCGCTTGGTCCAACGACCAAGCATTTCCGGCAAGGAATATCATCGTCGCAGCAATCGGTATGGCGAATGTCCGAATTGGGGGCATTGGCAATCGTATTGAAAGTCACTGCGGTTTCGACGAGACGGAAAAGCAGCGTGAAAAATGAGAAGATTCCGTATCGCCTGCAATGACGCTCGGACGAAAACAACGCTCGGTATGGAGCGTTTGTACTCAAGAACGCATCGCAACGATGGGTTTTAAACCGTTTTGCAGCCAACGTGGCGTCGAATTTGGGGCTTTGGAATAGGGAATGGAATGGTGTGCTCGTTGGCTGGCCCGCTGGACGTCCTTGCGATCTGCTCATTCCGCTTCGATTGTGCACGCGATAGAGTGGTAGGCTGGTGAGGTGATTGCCAGCGAATTTGGTTTACTGCCGCGGTCGAGATCCGTTTTGTATTTGAGTTTTCTTTCATGCGTTGCTGCGTTGGTGACACTATTCGTCTCCGCTCAGCGAAGCGTCCATGCACGCGACCCGCTGCCTTTGTTGCAAGACGTCGCTTCGGTTCGCCGGTTGAGCGATGCGGAGGCGAATCAGCAATACCCGATCGAGATGCGCGGCGTGGTTCTGTTTGCATCGCCGTCGAGTTTTATCTTTCATGACGGTGAATCGTCGATTTGGTGTAGCAAACCCTGGACGCCCGACGGAGAAAAGCAAACCGAACTCGACGCCGGGATGGTTGTGGAGATTCAGGGAAATACCAATCGAGGTCACAGCGCGCCGGTGATCGATTGCAGTCGAGTTGGGATTGTCGGTGAGGATGAATTGCCACGGCCTCGCGAGTCTACGTTGGCGGAACTGCAAGCGGGCACGCTGGATTGTCAGTGGGTGACCATTGATGGCGTGGGCATCAAAGCGACTCGGGGCAATTTTCTGGGCATGCCGGGAACGAGCATCGTCGTTTCGACCTTTGGCGGGGAGTTGATCTTCAACACGACCGCGTTGCCGCCGGAAAAGATGCAGGATGTGATCGATGCGGAAATCTCGATTACCGGTGTTTGCATGCCCCGATTCAATAACCGAGGAGAGATCCTCGATTCGGACATCATGTCGTGCGTCGTTGGCGGATTGGTGGTCACTAAGGAAGCGAGCGAAAGTCCATTTCATTGCCCCGAGGTGTCGCTCGAAAATCTGTTTGAGTTCAGCCCGGAATGGAGCCCGATCCATCGCAAGGTGGTCGAGGGGACCGTCACGGCGTGTCAGCCGGGGCAGCAGGTTTTTATTACCGACGGGGTTCACAATCTGCGAGTGATTCCCCAGGTGACGCAGCCGTATGCGATCGGCGAAAAGATTCAGTGTGCCGGGTTTCTCGGCATGCAGTCCAATTTCCCGGTGTTGCGAACCTCGGTCATTCGCAGTTTGGGAATGGGAGAGCCGCCTGCACCGGCGCGGGTGACTCCCGAGTCGGTGTTGTCGTTGCAACTCCCGCTGCCCAATTCACGCCAGCCTGACTATGAGGCTGCGTTGATTCGTATCTCAGGCGAACTCGTCGCGATCGAAGACCGGGTGGAAAAGCCGTTTCAAATCATCTTGGATTCTGACGGTTCGATCGTCCCCGTCATTCTGGCTTCGTTCCAACCGCCACGATATTTGCGTGAGATCCGGCTCGGCAGCACGATCGAGGTGACCGGGATTTGTTCCATACGAACAACGAACCGACCGGAAAGGAATCGTGCACTCGAAGCGGAATCATTTGAGATTCTGCTGCGGTCGCCGTTGGACGTTTCCGTGGTGGCAGCGGCATCGTGGTGGACTGCGGCACGTTTGTTGTATCTGCTCGTCTGGGCAGGTGTTTTATTGGTCGGTGCGATTTTGGTGATCCTTTGGATGCGTCACCGTATTTCGCAGCGTGGTCAACAGTTGGCCGAGGCGATCCGCGCCAAAGACTCGCTCGAGTTGGTTACCGAAACGACGAAACGTGAACGAACCCGTGTTGCAGCGGACCTGCATGACACGCTCGAACAGTCGCTCGCTGGCGTGGCGTTGCAACTTCGAGCGATCGAGACGGCGGGCTCTGACGAACTCGCTCAACGCAACTTGTCGCTCGCTGGGCAGATTCTGGCTCAGTCCCGCGAGGATCTCCGGCGCAGCGTGTGGAACCTGCGGATGACCGATGAAGAAGGAGCGAAGCTGCGTGAGGAGTTGAAGAAGGCGTGCGAGTCGATTTTCTCGCAGACCAAAATTTCGGCGACCGTGGATGGACGTGGCGTGGAACGGAAACTCGGTGTGTTGACGACCGACAACCTGCTGATGATCGCCAAGGAGGCGATGACCAACGCACTCAAGCATGCTCGTCCAACCGAAATACGTGTCTCGGTCGATTATGAACCCGATTCAGTTTGCGTGAGTGTGACCGACAACGGTTGTGGATTTGACTCTGACCGCGTTGCCGGAGCGTTGCAGGGGCACTTCGGGTTAACGGGAATCAAAGAACGTGCGATTCGAATCGGCGGAGAGTTGTCCGTGGAGAGTTCGCCCAACGAAGGAACGCGCGTTACGGTATCGGTTCGTGGGTGACAGGCGATTCGTGGGTGACAGGCGATAGGTGACGGGTGATAAGGTTGAACCCTGACGCAGGGGGCCCCATAATCGTGACGACGGCTGTTGAGCTACTCGCCCGACGCGACTCGGTTTGTCGATTGAATCAAGAGTCAACCTGTTTTCGTTTAACCGGTAGCCGTAGGCGACGCGCGGTGGCAAGTAGGTCGCCTTTGGCTACCCGTTAAACGGATAAATCAACAGCTCGGCAAGCGAGTGGTTGTTTGTGATCCCTCGCTAGCGCATCGGGCTAGTAAATCAACAGACTGACGACGACTTTCGCTACGCGAGTTTCACTGTTTGCTTCATGTCGATACGAATCTTGATTGCCGACGACCATTCGCTGCTGCGTGTCGGTCTCTATTCGATGCTTTCCAACGAAGAGGATTTTGACGTCGTTGCGGAGGCAGACAATGGCGAGCAGGCGGTGGCTATGTTCGGGGAGTTTCAACCTGACGTGTCGATCCTCGATGTACGGATGCCGGTTTTGGATGGCATCGAAGCTCTCGGGCAGATCCGGACGATCCAGCCCGATGCGAAAGTGGTGATGCTCAGTACCGCCGAACTCGAAGACGAGGTGACTCAGTCGTTGAAGTTTGGGGCAGCGGCGTTCGTTACCAAGTCCGCGCCTCCGATCACGTTGGCGGACACGATCCGGCGGGTGCATTCCGGCGAGGTCATCGAACATCCGCTCTACCAAGCAACCGGGGTCGGGCATGATCACCTTTCCCCACGCGAAATCGAAGTGTTGCGGTTGGTGGCGTTGGGGCACAACAACAAACAAATCGCGGCGGAATTGCACCTGAGTATTCACACCATCAAAACGTACATCAAAGGCATCCTGGCCAAATTTGATGTGCAGGACCGCGCCGGGGCCGTCTCGGTGGGATACGCAAAGGGCATCCTTAAAATCTAGGCAGCGGATTTCATTGGTGGGCGTCGCTGGCGGAAGGTCACGGCGAATCGCCCGGTCGGGCAAAATCAGGTTTCTGGGGCCAATGTGGGGGCTCTTCTATTGCGAACAATTCGCGTGATTATGGCGGAAATCGCTCGATCGAGCGAATTGTTGCAATACGCGATTGGTCTAGCATGGCTTGCGTTGCAGGATTGTTTTGAACGTCTCGGGCGCTGGCGGTGGAGCAAGCAGCGGAGCGATGAGTGCTTAACGCTGTTTTGTGAGTACGTCGTTCGGACGGAGCGTCCCAAGCGTTTTCTGTGACGCGTAGCCTGAATGGGCTGGTCGGATACTTTTCTTTTTGAGTAATTGAATAATGATGCGCGATTTTGAAACGCCGAAGAAGCGACCTGCGTTTACGTTGGTGGAGTTGTTGGTTGTGATCGCCATTATTGGTGTGCTGGTCGGTTTGCTATTGCCGGCGGTTCAAGCGGCACGGGAAGCGGCGAGACGGATGAGCTGCGGCAACAATGTCAAACAACTCGGTCTGGCCATTCACAACTATCATGCTGCCTACAACGTCCTGCCAAAGCAAGGAACGGGGACATACATCAATGGTTCGTATGGGGATGATGGATCGGCAACGACCGGGGGTGGTAACAACGGTTGTGCGTTGAGCATGTTGGTGCCAATCTTGCCGTTCCTTGAGCAGCAGGCCTTGTGGGAACAGATCAGCAACCCGAGCCGGGAAACGACGACCGGAACGCTCACCGGCAATCACACGTGGCCTGCGATGGGGCCGCGTGCCAAACAGATCGCATACAAACCGTGGATGACAGAGATCCCCGCGATTCGCTGTCCGAGCGATCCGGGCGTCGGACTGCCCGCGATGGGACGGACGAACTATGCCGCCTGCATGGGCGACAGTGCCGACTTTATTACCGACTCTGTGTTTCGCGTGCAGAGCAACGTTTGGAAGATGGATTCCGGGCAAGCCGAGAAGGATCGCGCGTCGAGTCGCGGGATGTTTACTTATCGAGTTGCGTTGGGGTTTCATAACGTGTTCGACGGCCTGTCCAACACCATCATGATGGGCGAGATCAACACCGACCTCGGTGACAACGACATTACCACGACCATGCATGACGGCGCCGGCGTGGTCGACTACTACGCCAACCCGGTTCAAGGAGGCATCTTCACCAATCCACGTATCGCCGTTGACGATGGCGTCATCGATCCGAGCCGGCCTCAGTATTGGTGTGTCAGTGGTGCGACCGGATGCACGCCGGCGGTCATCAACCCGGGCACATCGGAGCGTCGAGGCTACAAGTGGGCGTTCGCGACTCCGATGCACACCGAAGTCTGCACGGTGTTGCCGCCCAACAGCGAGATGGTGGGTTTCGGCAGCGGACAGGAATCGCCAGGCAATCCGACCGTTAGCAGCCGTCACCAAGGCGGCGCGCATGTGCTGATGGGCGACGGTGCGGTGAAGTTTATCACCGAGTCGATCGACGCGGGCAATAGCCGGGCACCGATGGTCCGGTTCAAAGCAACCGGAGATGCCGCGCCTGGTTCGGCGAGCCCATACGGGTTGTGGGGAAGCCTGGGCACACGGGCTTCACGCGAAGTCGTTTCTGCCGAATTCTAGAATCGCGGGACTGAAGACCCTGCCCCGATACGCCAGTGCGGATAGCCTCGCCCGGACGCAGTAGCGCGGCCAAATGAACACGGGCACGGTATGGCCACCCGAACGGAGCCGATCCGGCCATGTGGGACGAAGTTCGGTTGCGATGGCGCGTCGCAGTGCTCGAGATGGCAGCGTTTTGTCGCATGCGAGGCTCCGTACTCGCGTGGTCCATTTCGTTCACGCAAGTCAGGTGGTACAAACGCAGTCCATAGACACGCGTTGCGGACGGATCCTCCCCCTTTCGTTCGCTTCGCGTGGCTTCGTGCTGTGTTGTCCCGCGTTCCTGAATGAAGCGTCTGAATAAATGTTCCGATTCCCCGCCATCGTTTTGCTTCTTGCTCTGGTGTTCAAG
This sequence comes from Aporhodopirellula sallentina SM41, assembly GCF_000346505.1. Lineage (GTDB taxonomy): Bacteria > Planctomycetota > Planctomycetia > Pirellulales > Pirellulaceae > Rhodopirellula > Rhodopirellula sallentina. Next base: position 22,145 of record NZ_ANOH01000407.1, on the reverse strand, counting down.
CCGTCCTTCGCGGACGAACCAAGGTCTCCGAACAAGGTGGTTGATCAGCAGACCCGAATGCAGTGGTTTCGCGATGCGAAGTTTGGCATGTTCATTCACTGGGGAGCCTATTCGCAGGCGGGTGGCGAATGGAACGGAGAAACCAACCATCACGAGTGGTTGCAACTGACTGCAAAAATCCCGCTCGCCGAATACACCGAGTTCGCGAAGTCATTCAATCCAACGCGGTTTGACGCCGATCAATGGGTGAAGATCGCGAAGGACGCCGGGATGAAGTATTTGGTGATCACGTCGAAACATCATGACGGGTTCGCGATGTACGACTCCCCGAGCAGTGATCACGACATCGCCGATCTGACGCAGTTCAATCGTGATCCGTTGAAGGAGCTGGCGGATGCCTGTCACGAACACGGCGTTCATTTCTGTGTCTACTACTCACTCGGTCGTGATTGGGAAGACCCCGATGTGCCAACTGGACGCGGCGACAAAGTCGGCTTTCGCAGCAACCTAATCGACTATCCGAACGAGAGCGAAAAAGACTTTTCCCTTTACTTCGAACGAAAAGTCAAACCGCAGGTGCGTGAGCTACTCACCGGGTACGGCCCCATCGGAATCATGTGGTTCGACACCTACGGGTTGATAACGAAAGAGCAATCACTCGAACTGAAGGCGTTGATCCGTGAGCTGCAGCCCGAATGCGTTATTAATCAACGGATTGGCCATAACCTGGGCGACTACAAAGTCTCCGAGCAAGAGATCCCTGCAGACGGTTCGTATGACCCGTGGGAGTCATGCATCACGATGAACGGGCATTGGGGATACAACAAAGCGGACGATAACTGGAAGAGTCCGGAGTCGATGGTCCGCAGTCTCGTGGACATCGTCAGCAAAGGTGGGAACTTTTTGTTGAACGTCGGTCCGACCGGTGAGGGTGTTATTCCTGAACCGAGTGTGCAGCGTCTTGTTGCCATCGGCGACTGGATGGATGTCAACGGTGAAGCCATTTACGGTTGCGGTCCAACCCCGTTTGGCGACGAGTTGGGAAAGAAGGTGAAGGACAAAAGCGGCAAGACTCGCGTTGTCGGCAAATTGCCTTGGAGAGCAACGACCAAACCCGGAAAGATCTACGTTCATCTTTTCGAGTGGCCAGCCGGCGAACTAAGTTTGCCGGCCATTCCAGGGACTATCGAAGATGCAAGAATCCTCGGCATGGATATAAACGCTAGCCTGGAGGTGAACTCGATCGGCGACCGAACGACGATTCGTCTGCCGGACAACCGGCCTGAATGGGCGATCCCGGTGATTTGCCTGACGTTGGCCGAGTAGAGTGCTAGTCAACGCTATTTTCTTGTAGTGGATCTTGTTAAAGATCCTGCTGCATGAGGATCTTTAACAAGATCCACTACCGCCTACCTGCTAGCTGATTTCGCTGGACTTCGGCGAAGTCCGCGATGGGGATCGGAGACGTCCAAGTTCAAGTCGAGATTCGTCCTGTTTGATTGACGGGGCGATCAGGAAGGTTCGTCGACAAAGATCGCTGAGGACACCGCTTGAAGATTCGGGTCTTTTGATTCAACTTCCAATCGATAGTAGGTCGGTCCGCCACTGAAGTTGTTGTCGGTCCAGTTGATGTCGAATTGCTTCGCGTTGGGTTCCCACGATTGGATGATCTCCCCGTGGCGTACCAGTCGCACGGCGGTGATGGTTCCTTCTTCCGCGGTCGCGTTGATTTGAATTTCGGGAGAGGTGCCGGGGCTGACGGTCAAACGATCGCCGATCATGGAATCGTTGACACGCAGCATGCACAACAGCCCTTTGCCATCGACCGCTAGGGTTCTGCCTTGGTGGATGGCTTCTTTGATGGCCATGTAGGAATGGCGTTCGGCCCACACGCACCATCGGATTCCTCGTTTGACGGACCATCTGCCGTGAGCATCGCTGCCACCTTTCGCGATGACGGGGATGCCTTTTTTGAGATACTGATTGTCCCACGCCTCGAACGAGTACCAATCGCGGTTGTTGACCAATTCAAAGAGCGTGATGTTGTTGGGGCCGTCGAAATAGTCACTGTGGTTGGGGCCAACCTCTGCGCCCATCGACAACGCCATCGCATTCTGTTCCTGAATCGTTTGGTCGGTCGTGGGGACGAAGTGTTTTAGGAAGGCGCCGGTGCGGTGCTTGCCTCCATCGGAGATTTCCTGCCCGTTGCCGAAAACGATGAAGTCCTTTGTCGCTTGGTCTTCGGCTCGGAAGTACGAACCCAAACTGTTGTGTTCGGTCACCAGGACAAAATCGAAGTCCAGTTTTTTGGCTTCGGCGAGAGTCATCTCCGGTGTGAAGTCTTCCGCGAAAATATCATGCGTGTAAGTGTGAAAGTGTCCGTCGCCGAGATACCACCTGGGTTCGTCCTCAGCGCGATACGGGGTTGCGGAAACAACCTCCGAAGGTTCACTCGCGTTGGTAAAGGATTTCGCGAGAAGGCGGTAGTGATAGGATTTGTCAAACTCGACGTTGTAGTCGCGGAAGTGGTCGCGGCCGTGGGGGACAACGATCAGCAGATTTTCAGGGCAGACAGCGACGTCAGGTTGTTCACTGCGGTAGATCTCATAGGTTGTGACATGGGGACCGCAAAGTTCCCAGGACAGCACAACGCATTCGGGAAGTTTCTTGTCGTCTGCGCTGAACTCGTTGGGGCACTCGAGGCCAAACGTGATCGTTGTGTCGCCTGAATGGTTTCGCCGCATTTCTTCGTCGTACAGAGCACGGTCATAAACGCGAAGTTCGTCGATCACGCCGTGGAAGTAGGCGGAGTCGTCGCCACTTCGTCCGATACTGAACGGTTCGCCCGAGGTGCGTCCTTTCCAAATCCCTTCGACCTGCTGTGATTTTGGCTGAGGGTCGAACTCGTTTTCGCTGACGTATCCGCGAACATATCCGTGGTGACGCACACGTTCAGCAATGTCTGAGCCCTCCCAGAAACCGGCGGTATGCATCCACCTGTCGGGGTGGAAGACTTTCCCCAGCGAAAGAGCGTCTTCGCGTTGGTCTTTGGCGCGTTGTGCCGAGCGATAGTGATAGGCAATGCGCCCCTGATCGATCGACAGGGCGTAGTCGCCGCGGTTGGAGTATGACTTCTGAGCGACGATTTGAAGCTCTCGGTCGTCGACGTCAGCGGCAACACGAACCCAGGCTTCGATGTAGTTCGCGTCGCTTCCGTTCATGCTGGGTGAGTCGGGGATTTCGATGTATTGGCTCTCGCCATCGAGTGAGATCGCTCGGCCGAAATGCCCATCCACGAATTCGGGCGAGCCGAAAATCTCGCCATGGTTTGCATGGAGGGAAAGGTCTCGAACCACGTTGTCGGCTTGGATCCCGTCGAAAGTGTAGATGCCGACGGCACCGTCCAGGATGATGCCGCGATCGATACGGACGCCATCGCATGTTGCCGCGAGAGTCGAGTTGCCCGGTTCGGTCGAGCGTACCTCAAATCGGGCAACTCCATCGTCGTCAGTGGTCACCGCTGCGGGGGTAATCGTGTCGGCGTCTGCACGGTTGGATGTGAGGGTTACTGTTTTACCAGGTGCGATCGTGCCATCTGCGTGTCGCACAGCGACGGTGACATTGCAGGTTTGGGTGCCGTCTGCCTGACTCGCAAAAGGTTTGCAGGAGACAAACGAATTCTTCGAAGATACCTCTGCTGCTGCCTTAGGCGTGGTCGCGCTCAAGCAAGAACACACGGCCACCATCAACCCGAACATACGAAACGTCACGTGAAGCACTCTCTCTGGTTTGTGTCTATTGATTCGAAGCGGCACATCGTAAGTATCTCGCTGTTTTGGCAAAGGTGCTCGTTGCCTGTTCGATGAAATCTTCGCGAGAGCTTCATCTATCGGCGTTCACTCATCGTCACATCCGAACGCGCGTTCCGCTTCAGAGGATATGCGTGTCACCTTTTGGCTCTTCGTGACATGCGTTTCGGTTATCCGCAGAGATTGGCCTTCTTCTTGGGTTCTTCGAGTGGGAATCGGACTCCGCTATCGAAAGAAAAGTTTTGATCAGACGCGTCCAGACGTTGCAAATTTGGGCCGGGGGGCGAGTTGCATAGTAAGTCGAGTGGTCGCTTCGCATATGCGAAGGAGTGTTGGCGAAATGTGGTGTGTCCCCTTCCAGGGCGTTAGTGGCGGTGGGCGAACCGCTAGTTCTGCCGGCGAATCGCCAACGTTAAGGCCCGGTGAATGTCGTGTGTGCTTTTCCTCTTCGGCTCGTTTTCGCGGTTGATGAGTCGAGTTCGAGCGATATCTTTCGGGCGCAAATTGAACATCCGGATGTCTCCATAGGTTCCCCCACGTTGGCAGTCGGATTGTAAAAGGTCACACACAACAGATCACAGGAACAGAAATGATGAAGTCAAAAGTTTTAGCCCGCCGTGGCTTTACGCTAATCGAGTTGTTGGTCGTCATCGCGATCATCGGCATCTTGGTCGGGTTGCTACTGCCCGCCGTGCAATCGGCACGCGAGGCCGCTCGCCGTATGCAGTGTTCCAACAACATGAAGCAGTTTGGTTTGGCATTGCACAACTACCACGACATGAATCGTGCGTTTGTCGCGCTGCGTGGCGGCAACTATGGATACCAAAGCGGTCATGTTGGCTTGCTCCCGTTCTTGGAAGAGACAGCCCTCTATGAGCAGATCGGTCATCCTGCGAGTCCGTACCCGCCGTTCGGACCAAAGCCTTGGGACTCGGGATTCGAACCCTACAAAAAGGGTGTCGCAACCTTTCTGTGTCCGTCACAACCAAGCCACATCAAGGACGGAGACGTCAGTGGTTGGCTCGGTGATAAGAAACGAAACAACTACATGTACTGCATGGGAGATTCGATCGATGCCAGCCCCGCGGAGTTCCGCGGGATGTTCAGCAAGTACAGCTATCTGAAGTTCCGCGATTGTCTCGACGGTACATCGAATACGATCTTGATGGCAGAACGTCGATTGCCGTTATCCAAGGCGGACTTGGGGCATGTGCTGACGGGAAACAGCAGTGCCGGATCGATTCCAACGAATTGCCGTGGCGAGTTCAACAATGCGACAAATCAATACTTCACTCCCTCAAACGCGCAAGACTTTGTCGGTGTGAACTGGGTTGATGGCTCGATGGGAGTCAGTGGGTTTAACACGATTCTGCCTCCGAACTCTCCGTCGTGTGTCAAAAGTAGCAGTGCCAACACATTCGGTTTCCATACCGCCGGGAGCCTTCATGTTGGCGGATGTTATGTCCTCTTTGCGGACGCGTCGGTTCATTTCATTACCGACTCGATCGATAGCGGCAACCAATCGGTTGATGCCGATTTGAGTGACTCGCCTGGGAAGAGTCCGTTCGGTGTCTGGGGCGCTCTCGGTTCGCGGGCCGGATCCGAAGTTCTCGATCCTATCTGAGTTCGTTAACCACATCGCGAAGTTTGTGGATTGCGACTGGTGTTGGTCGGTCTGTCGATGCCGTAACGCTTCGACGGGCCGACCGGATGGTTTCTCGGTGATTGAACGATCGCCCGAGTCCGAAGGGACGCGCGGGGGGCACCGGGAGTGACATCTTTGATCCTCGGATTTGCAACACTCGTCGCAGTGCTATCACGTGAAGTCAGTTTTCTTCCGTGGACGAATCGGACCGTGTCAATTGACAGCGCTTTTTAGTTGACAGTGTTTTTTAGTTGACTGATTTATTTGATGGGGCGTTCTGAATTTACCTAATATGTATGAGAGAAGCGTGATGAGAGTTGATGTGAATTGCAAAGGCAGCGGTCTGCTGGCCGTGTGTTTGTCGTGCACGGTATTGTCGAGTAGTTTGATCCTGTCCGGTTGCTCAGGCGGTTCGGACCGATGGAAAGACGCTCGCCCGCCTTTGGTGGATGCATCCGGAGTTGCGACGTTCAACGGCACGCCGCTTGAAGGCGCGGTGGTCACGTTCCGACCAGTCGAAGGGAATTATGCTGCGTTCGGCCGGACTGAGGCGAACGGCGAGTTCTATCTGACCACGTTTGACGACGGCGACGGAGCAGTCGCCGGAGAGTACAACGTGACGGTCACGAAATTGGACATTGAATTGCAAGAGAACCCCGACAACCCCCAGGTCCTACCGCCGATTTATCATTCCGAGCAATCGATGATTCCGGCCACCTATGGGATTGTTGACGAATCCGGTTTGACCGCATCCATTTCCAGTGACGGCAATGACGATCTGCTGATCGAGTTGGTCGGAGCTCCGGAAAAGAAAAACGTCTTGGCGGACAATCGTTGAATATGAATCTCGATCGAACGTTGCGAACGAACTCGCTTTCCTCCCCGCCCCAATTTCAGAAACAGGTGAATGCAATCGGTTTTCCAAGCAAACGATGGGTGTCCCCTCTGGTGCGATTCTTCCTCCTCGTGTGGATTGGTTTGGGTGCCGCGTCGGTAGGACCGAACGTTTACTCGGCTGATCACCCCAATGTGATTTTCATCTTGGCGGATGATTTGGGGTATGGCGAACTCGGCTGTTTCGGCCAGGAGCACATCCAAACGCCCTGCATTGATCGGATCGCGTCCGAGGGGATGCGTTTCACGCAAGCGTACGCGGGGGCCACCGTTTGTGCCCCGTCTCGATGCACCTTGATGACAGGATTGCATACGGGACATTGTTTCGTTCGCGGCAATCATAAGATCGATCCGGTCGGACAATTGCCAATGCCTGCGGATACCAAGACGTTGGCTCATATGATGCAGAACGCAGGGTATCGAACCGGGTTGATCGGGAAATGGGGGCTCGGGTATCCGGGTTCGCATAGCACTCCCGGCACCATGGGGTTTGAGTATTTCTACGGCTACAATTGCCAGCGAAACGCACACAGTTATTACCCTGAATACCTCTGGCGAAACGAAGAGAAGGTTCCACTCGATCCGAACACTTATTCGCATGACGTGATGGCGGAGGAAGCGTTGGGTTTTGTGCGGAGGAATCATCAGTCGCCGTTCTTCTTGTATTTGGCATTCACCATTCCGCACAAGAAACTGCAGGTGCCATCGCTCGGTGCGTATGCTGATAAACCATGGTCGGAAAATGAAAAGATCTGTGCCGCGATGATTTCTAGAATGGATTCTGACGTCGGTCGGCTGATGGATGTTCTGAAGGAACTGAAGATTGACGATCAAACGTTGGTGTTTTTCACCAGTGACAACGGTGCCGTTCACCAGTTTCCCCGCTTCAACCACTCCGGACCCTTGCGAGGACGAAAACGTTCGATGTACGAGGGAGGCATCCGCTCGCCCAGCATTGCGCGGTGGCCAGGAAAGATTGCTGCCGGCACGGTGAGCGAACAGGTCTGGTCGTTTTGGGACATGATGCCGACGATGGCCGACTTGACCGGGCAATCGTGCGAAACGCCGACTGACGGCGTTTCGATATTGCCTGCGTTGCTCGAAAACAAAATCGTCGAGCATCCACCCATGTACTGGGAATTTCACGAGCGTGGGTTCACGCAGGCGGCGCGGATTGGTGATTGGAAAGCCGTTCGCAATGGCGTCGGCAAGCCGCTCGAACTTTACGATTTACCATCGGATGTGCATGAGGACAATGACGTTGCTTCCGAGCATCCTGAACTCGTCGAGAAGTTCGAGTCTTTCCTTCAATCGGAACGCACGCATTCCGATGTCTGGCAGATTCCTTCCACGCCATAGCTCGGCTTTGCCCGCTGCGGGATGTGGTCTGCATCATCGGCTTGGCATTCCAAGTTGGTTTGTCAAATTTTTGTCGGTCAATTTCAAAACCTTCTCATAAGTCACTTTTATGGACCATCGTTCCACCGGGTTGAATCGAAGGGAATTGTTTCGTCAGGGCGTCGCCTTGGGGGCATCTATCGCGACCTGTTCTGGGGTGCACGGGAGTGAGTCGGACGTTGATAGTTGGCATTCGCGAGTTGAGGCCTATTTGGCGGGTCATGCTCGGCCGGACCACGGCTATGGATGGCAGGATCAACAGGAGTCGCATTTGACGCCGACGCATGCTGTGATTGGGTGTTTGCATCACTTGGGAGCGTTGCCGAGCGATACGGAATATCTCGAAAGTTTTGTTCGCACCCATCATCCGGCCGCGTGGAAAAGACTCGAACAAGAGCATCGTGATTTCGAGTTTCAGCAGATCCAGTCGCTGCGTTGGCTGGGTGCGGATGTTTCCGACTTCGTCGACGTTGTGAGTGAGTGGACCTCGCCGGTGCCTTATTTGCCGCAGTACGAAAAACACCGCTACCCGGTCTTTCGCTTTCAACTCAAAGTGTTCACGTGCCGCGCCTTATTGGGCATGTCGTTGGATGATCTCTCGCCCGAATGGATCGCCTATCTCGATGGGCGTCGACGCGAAAACGGTGGCTTCAACAACACACCGGCCAGTCAGGGAGGCGAAGGTCATGTGCTGAACACGCTTTGGGGACTGGAGGCACTTGAGTTGCTCGGCCGCGAGGATGAAAAACGCGAGGAGACCGCTGAGTGGATTCAATCGTGCCAGGGACCGAGCGGTGGTTTTCGATGGTGCCCCGAGCCACCGTTTGCCAATCAAGAGGACATCGCGTATTGCTGGGCAGCGGTGCGTGGGTTGTCGATCCTGCGAAGTCAGCCGGCGGACCCGGAGGCGTTAATCGGTTGGATTCATTCTTGCTTCAACGAGGACGGAGGTTTTGGTGATCGGCCCGGTTGGCGAAGCAATCCGGTCGCGACGTTCTATGCCATCGACGCATTGAAAGAACTCGGCGCGCTGGATCAGCCACTTACCTGTGAGGCGGCATCGCAAACCGTTGTTGTCAAACCGCCGCAGGATCTCAAAGTGTTTTCATGCCAGGTGGAAGCGCATGGGCAGGGAAGTCCTGCCGACGTCGTTCGTCTCGCCGAGAGTTTGAAAATACATTTGTGGGGTGCCAAGAATTCAGAGCCCGGATGGCTCGAAGCGGCACAGAAGATTGCCGATCAACAAAAGGTACAGGTAACGTTTTTTCGTGCCAACGAAGAGTACGGGACGTGGGTCGATGTGCCCGGTTTGGGGACGTACAGTCACACGAGCGACGTGATCGCGCCGGCCGACGGAGACATGGGCGAATCGCTCGCCGATCAGGGTGAGCTTCCGTGGCCCGAATTCCGGCAACGACGGGTGTCGCGACTGAATAGGAACGATGGCCGATTGATTTGGCAATTCGGTGAGAACGAAGAACTCACGCGTCTCTTTCTCGATGACTCAATGCAGCAGGGTGGTTTCGCAGCGATCAGCACGTTCCATTTCGGCAACCCTGACTTCACCAACAGCGAGCCTTTCTTGAAACGCTACGCCGGTCAGTTGCCGTTCATTGCGTTGCAGGACGCACACGGGATCGAGCCGTGGTGGTTTGCGGACAAGACGAGCGGATTCCGGACGTTGTTTCTCGCCAAAGAACCGACCTGGCAAGGATGGCTGACGGCGCTACAGAACTGTTGGACGGCACCGGTGCGGCGCGACGAGGTGACCGAAAATCGATTGCGGATGCATCCGGGATCACAGTTCGTTGCCGACATGGTTATGAAGCAACAGAACGCGTGGCGTTGGTGGGACAACCCCACAATCTCGCGTCCGCCGGTTTCTCTCGTAGTCATTCGATCGGAAGATCGATACGAAGCGGGCCAACCTGAAATGGGCGTCAACCTCCGCGTTCGGTGTGCTCATCGCAACGCGGCCCGGGGACAGTTAAAGGCTCCGCTCGCGGAGTTTGTTTCTCTCACGGTCGACGGCGAACCGGTGCAGCCACGTGTTGTCGAACGCCGCGGCGGCAAGAAAATGGGCGGCCAATTGGTAGATCGATACCATCTTTGGGAGATTCCGGAGATCCGGGCTGGCTCCCATCAGGCGACCGCAGTGGTCCGCTCGCTCGAATCGGACGACCACGTCAGTCAAACGGTCAAGTTCAAGGTCGTATGAGCCGCTGGTAATTTGCGAGGACTGTTGCCGGCTTCGCGGGCAATCGCGGTCGAGTATTTTGAAGTCTGCCGGGCCTGATCCCTGTCGCTAGGTTCGCTAGGAATCAGGCCGCCGGATGTACGGCAACGCGGGCGTTGCCACGTTACTTCGACTGCACGTTATCATCGCTCTTGCGTGGCACGATTTTGGCTTTCGGTTTTTCGTTGACCGTGCCGGGGACGAGCCACGGACCCGCGCTGTGTTCGCGAATGAGCCGCATCAATTCATCGCTGTCGATCGATTCGACTTCGAGCAATCGCTGCGTGACGGCTTCGAGGACTTCGCGACGTTGTTGAAGGATCTCGCGGGTTTGCACGAGCATGTCATCGACGATCCGCGAAACTTCCTTGTCGATCATCTTGGCCATCTCTTCACTGTGCACGACTTGGTACTCGCCCATGCCGCCGTTGTTGAGAAACGGTGATCGTGTGCTGCGACGCAGGTTGATGCGTCCGAGTCGACTCATGCCGTAGTCCATGACCATACCGCGTGCCGTTTCGGTGCAGCGTTCGAGGTCGTTTTGAGCGCCGGTGCTGATGTCTTGGAAAATCATTTCTTCAGCGAGTGTTCCGGCCAGCATAACTTTCATTTGGCTCTCGAGTTCGCTCTTGGTCATCAGGAAGCGTTCCGATTCGGGACGCTGCATCATGTAGCCCAGCGCCGCGAGGCCGCGAGGGATGATGCTGACTTTGTGAACCGGGTCGGTGTTCGGCAACGCTGCGGCAACAAGTGCGTGTCCCGATTCGTGATAAGCAACGCGGATCTTTTCGTCCTCGTTCATCACACGGTTTTTCTTTTCCAGACCCGCGGTCACTCGTTCGACGGCGTCGTTGAATTCCTCCATGCCAACGGCGGGACGTTCGTTGCGGGCGGCCAAAAGGGCGGCTTCGTTGACTAGGTTCGCCAGGTCCGCACCCACAAACCCGCTGGTGATCGATGCGATGCTGCGAAGGTCGACGGACTCATCGAGCTTCACGTTTTTCACGTGCACCGACAGGATCTGTTCACGTCCGGCGACGTCGGGACGATCGACCAACACGTGGCGGTCGAAACGGCCGGGACGCAGCAGGGCGGGGTCGAGCGTTTCGGGACGGTTGGTTGCGGCAACGACGATCACTCCGGAATTGGAACCGAAGCCGTCCATTTCCACCAATAACGCGTTGAGCGTTTGTTCGCGTTCGTCATGTCCACCGACCGTCGTTCCGCTGCGGCTCTTTCCGAGCGCGTCGAGTTCGTCGATGAAGATGATGCACGGGGCGCGGTTAGTGGCTTGGGTGAACATGTCCCGAACACGGGCGGCACCGACGCCGACGAACATCTCGACAAAGTCGCTGCCCGAGAGGCTGAAGAACGGCACACCTGCCTCACCGGCGATCGCTCGGGCGAGCAACGTTTTACCGGTACCGGGAGGTCCGACCAGCAGAACGCCTTTGGGGATACGGCCGCCGAGCGATTGATACTTTTCGCTGTTGCGGAGGAAGTCGACGACCTCGCGGACTTCGTCGACGGCTTCTTCAATCCCAGCGACGTCTTCGAACGTGGTCGGCAAGTCGTCTTCGCTGTAAAGTTTGCCGCGGCTGCGTGAGAACGACATCGGCGATCCGACGCCACCCATCCGCCGCAACATGACGATGCCGAGTGCGATCAGCACTCCGATCATCAGCAGTTCGGGCCAGTGATTTTCCAGGAAACGGCTCGGCCGATCGTTGTCCCATGACACTCCGGACCGTTCCAACAGAGCGATGAAATCAGCGGCGATCGCGTCGTTGGGGTAACCGCGGATCGTCAGAAAGTCGACTCGGGTAGGTTGAACATTGGCGTCACCGGGGCGGCCGAGAAGAACGCGGTAGTCGACTTTCCCGGTGATCCGGTCGTCGGCGACGCGAATGTCGCTGGGGTTGCTGAATTCATAGGACACCTTTCCGTCTTCACCGGGGACGATGATTCGCGCGACGGGTTTCCCGTTACGTCGCACGATGCTCGTCGACGATTCAGCGGATGTTTCCGATTGGGAGTCCTGTTGATCGGCGGCGGAACCGTCGGTGTCGGTTGTGGTTTGTGAAGACGCAGACACCTGGGCATCGTTTGATGTGGTGTCATCGTTCGCGGCGGTGTTCTGTGGTGCCGAAGGTTGCTGGTGTACGGCCTCATGGAGTTCGGCAGTCTGGGCGAGCAGCGACTTCAGGGCGGGGTAGGCCAGACGTTTTCGGTTGTCAGAGACCAGAAACGCGCTGACCAGCACGGCAATGGTAATCACGATCAGGACAAACCAAATGTTGCCGCTGCCGCGATGCTCGGAAGATCCACGTGAAGATTTCGGGTTGTCGCTCATTCGAAATGCTTGAAAAGGCCCAGGGACGAAAAGATCAAAGTTAACTGGTACGCGTGGTTTTTGGCTATCGAGTACCGTTTCGCAACCGTCCTGTCTTCGTCCGCCGCGAGACTGGATCGGTTATCCGGATTGTGATTCCGGTGCTGCTTGTGCATCATACGGGCCACTCAAGGTTTTTGTTAGAAATAAAGAAGGTGAAAAGATGACGGACGGACGCCGGGTCGCGATTCTAGGAGCGACCGGCAGCATCGGTGCCGCCACGCTCGATGTCATCGCAAACCTTCAGAAGTACGCCCCTGACGCGGGTTGGTGCGTCGCATCGGTTTCGGGGCATCGTCGGATCGACCAATTGATCGAATCGGCGCAAAAAGCGTCGCCGGTTCCCCAAACCATCGTGGTGTCGGATGAACAAAACGCCAGATGTGCGAGCGATCTAATCGCGAAAGCCGAGCTCGCCGAGCGGTGTCGTCTCGACGTGGGACCGGAAGCATTGGTTCGGGCAGCGATCTCGCCGGACGTGGACACTGTGGTCGCGGGGATCGTGGGACGTGCCGGGTTGGAGTCGACTCTTGAGGCGGTCCGTGCCGGCAAACGTGTCGGGTTGGCCAATAAAGAAACACTCGTCATCGCCGGGCCGGTCGTGACTGCGGCGGCGGAAAAGAGCGGTTCGGAACTGTTGCCGATCGACAGCGAACATTCCGCGATTTACCAATGCCTGGCCGAGGCACGGGAAAACGCGGCAGTCAAAACGCCGCCAAGCAGTCTGTCGGGCGTTAGCGGGCAATCTAGCGTGAGTCAGCAGCCCAGCGTAAACAGCCTGCCCGGGATAAACAGCCAGCCTGGCTTCAACGGGCAGTGCGAGTTCGGCTCGCCGGGGCACAAACTCCCTGGCGTGCGGAGACTGATTTTGACAGCCAGCGGCGGGCCGTTTCTCAACGCATCGTTTGACGAGATGGAAGCCGCGACGCCTGCCGAGGCTCTCAACCACCCGACATGGGACATGGGACAGAAAATCACGATCGATTCGGCCACGATGATGAATAAATCACTCGAAATTATCGAGGCGAAGTGGTTGTTTGATGTTCCTGCGGACCGAATTGAGGTGGTCGTTCATCCGCAGTCGATTATCCATTCGCTCGTCGAATTTGAAGACGGCAGCGTGATCGCGCAGCTCAGCCCGCCCGACATGCGATTGCCGATTCAGTACGCATTGACTTACCCGCATCGCCTGCCTTGCCCAGCCCCGCCTCTGGAGCGGACGCAGCGGTGGGACATGAGTTTGATCCCGGTCGATCACGAGCGATTTCCGGCTCTTCAGCTCGGGTTTGAGGTCGCGCGGGTTGGCGGAACGGCCGGCGTGGTGCTCAACGGAGCCAATGAAACCGCGGTTCCTCTGTTCCTGAGTGGCAAAATTCGCTTTACTGACATCGCGCGTTTGTGCAAACAGACGCTGGACGACCACCATCACGAGTCCGCACCGTCGCTGGACCGGTTGCTCGAACTCGATACCTGGTCGCGCCGCCGAGCGGCGGAACTCGCCGAAACCATTTCCGTGGCATAGCCGTAATCCATTTGCCGTGATTTGACCTGCGATCGTTGGATCGGACCGTCTCTCGACCTGCCCGCCGGGGGAACAGGCCGTGGATTGTCTGGAATTTCCGATAGTAAGAATTTCCGATAGAGTGTTCGCCGAAACCTATAATTGCGAACATGTTGCGTCTTTAAACTCTCCGCCTCTGGCTTTTTCGCCCCTCCGATTTTTGCCGTAGCCTCACCTTATGTCATTGCTGTCTGATCTTTCATTCTTCGCCACGCTCTTGGCGGCGACCGACGAACCCGGTTTTTTCGCCTCCTTTTTGAGCGGAACGTGGTTGTGGACCAAAGTCCTCGTGGGCATCGGATTGGTCATTTTCGTGCACGAACTCGGGCACTTTTTGGCAGCCAAGCTGTTCGGCGTGAAGTGCGAGAAGTTCTACGTTGGGTTCGATGTGCCGCTGCAGATCGGGCCGATCAAGTTCCCACGCACGCTCGGCAAATTCACCTACGGCGAGACCGAGTACGGGATCGGAATCATTCCCCTGGGCGGCTACGTCAAAATGCTGGGCCAGGATGACGATCCGCGCAAAGCGGAAGAGGAGGCCAAGCGGATTCGAGAAAGCGGCGAGAACGGCGAGCCCGAAAAGCTCGATCCCCGAAGCTATCCGGCCAAAACCGTGTGGCAGCGGATGATCATCATCAGCGCGGGTGTCGTAATGAATGTCATCACCGGCATTCTGTTCGCCGCGATCGCGTTCTTCTATGGCGTGCCGTACACACCGGCAATCGTCGGTGGCGTGACGCCCGGCGGTGCGGCTTGGACGGCAGGCGTGCAGCCCGGTGGGTTGGTCACATCGATCGCCCACTCGGATGAAGACACGCAGATGCATTTCAGCAAGATGCAAACGGCGATCATGACCGAGGGGATGGATAATCCCGACGAGCCGATCGATGTTCGGTTCTCCTACGGCAGCGATTCACGCGAATACTCGCTGATGCCGAAACCGCATCCGCTCGAACCGAGCCTGCGGATGATCGGAATTCACGGACCGATCAGTGGCAAGTTGCTGCCGTCGATCTACGCGATGCCGGGCTCGGTTGCGTCGAAGGTCCTGACCGATGACGACGCCGGTGCTGAAATCGTTGGTTGGAACGGAACGCGGGCTGATCGTGATTCGATGATGCCGATTGCACCGCTGCTCAATCAAATCTACGGGCAGCCATCGAAGACGATTTCGTTGACGTTGCTTCGTCAAGACGGAACCGAGCGCACCGTTGAGTTGCCGCCGCAGCCTGAGAAAGAGTTTGGTGTTCGTTTCCGAATCGGTGAGATCACTTCCTTGATGAAGGACGGACCTGCCGAAGCCGCCGGGATGCAGGTTGGTGATCAAATCGTTGCCGTCAATGGTGACGAGTCGGTCGACGCTTACACGTTCTTGTTGCAGTCCTGGCCCGCCGGCGAACCGGTCGAAATTACCGTGCGGCGTGGCGCCGGGGACGATGCAACGACGGAGACCCTGACGGTCGTTCCTGACGAAGGTTTCCAAACCAAACCGCCGGTTTCAGAACTCGGTGAAACGATGGCCAGCACGCCACTCGGATTGGCGTACAACCCGACGACCATTGTGGAATCGGTTACCAGCAGTGACAGTCCGCTGCAATCGGGAGACGAAGTCAAAGAAGTACGGATTCGCTTCCCCGATCAATCGGCACGTGACGCGTTGGCCGCCCAACTCGGCGAGCCGACGATGAAAAAGCTAACCGAAGGATGGGAGCTCGGCGCGACGATGCCTCTCGGCGTGTTGATGGAAACCGTTCAGGTTTTGCCGGTCGGCAGCGAAGTGCTCGTCAAGGCGACACGTCCGCCAGAAGGATCGGTGATCGAAGCAACATTGAAGGTCCAGACCTCCGACCGCAATTGGTACGAGCGTGGTATGAACTTCAGCGACGTGGAGATGATTCAAACCGCCGACTCGGTGGGCAACGCTCTCGCCTTGGGGTTGCGTGAAGGAATTCGTGGGCTGGAGAACGTCGGACGTTTCCTTGGGATGCTGGTTTCAGGCAAAGTCCAAGCCAAATTCCTCGGCGGTCCGATTCGAATCGCTCAAATGGCCAGCTACGAAGCCGAACGAGGCATCTCGGCCCAGTTGCTGTTCTTGACGATGCTGAGCATGAACTTGGCGATCTTGAACTTCCTGCCCATCCCGGCTCTCGACGGAGGTCACATGTTGTTCCTGATCGCCGAAGCCATTCGCGGCAAGAAGCTCGATGAGGCGTTGGAAATGCGGCTCACCTTCGCCGGTGTGCTTGCTTTGTTGGCGTTGATGATCTTTGTCTTCGCAAATGACATCCTGCATCTGTAAGACATCGCTGAGCGTCTGCTGCTAGGAGCTCATCCGAAAACCTTGATATGCCTTTTAGCCGGTGGGCGTTTGCTTCGGTTGTTCCATGCAAACCGCGGCTAAGGCCGATCGGCTGATGAGTTTTCGGGAGGTGTGTGGCGGACTGCTAGCACGGAAGAAACGCTGCATCTGGATGAGGCGATGTTTCGTTGGATCACCGATGTTTCGTTTGCGTTATGCTAGACGTTGAGGCTGGTCAGTTTTGACTGGTGTGTCGACGTCCTTCTAGTTAGCAGGTGGATTTGATGATCGATTTCGAACTTGATGCGGAATCCGCTCTTTTGTTCGTGCGTCCCGAGGGTGCTCTCGAGGAACGCGATTTTGAGACGTTGTCGGAGGTGGTCGATCCGTTTATCGAAACGGGCGGTGGGCTTCGCGGTCTGTTCATCGACGCACCGTCGTTCCCCGGATGGAAGGATCTCGGAGCGATGGTCGCACACTTTCGTTTCGTTCGCGATCACCACAAACAGATCGGCAAAGTGGCGATCGTGACGGATTCCAAAATCGGGGATTTCGCGGAGCATCTTGCAGGTCACTTCGTTTCGGCCGAGATCAAGCATTTTGAATCGAGCGATGTGGTGGCGGCGAAGAACTGGCTGATGGGATAGGCAATCTCGGTCGTTGTTTGGTTGAGGCTCGGGCAGGAAACTCCGAAAAAATTCATTTTTGTTCACCTGCCTCTCCGGGGGAAACGCACGGCCTCGTCGCGAAAAGTGTCGCGTTTTCCGCAGTCAGAGCGTGAAATTGCCGTGGCGGACCCTCGATTTCAGTTTCACGAATTAGGTCTTTCGGGAAAATCGCTAATTCGACTAAAGTTCTCGCTGGAAATAATCCCGGCGCGGGAACCCGCTCTGAGCAGGACTGCTCAGAACCTTCGCCACAGTTGGTCGACCGTTTGAATCGTCGGCCGCTCGCACCCAAGGAATGGAGCGTAAGCACGATGTTGTTGGATCGAATCGAAATCGACAGCCATGGCCCGTTGAGCCGAGTGGAACTGGGCCCGCTGTCGCATCACCTGAACGTTCTCTTGGGGGCACCCGGTTCAGGAAAGACCGCGATCTGCCGCTTCATCCGTGACTCCCTGATCGATCGCGAATACCCTCGCGGGATGCTGAGCGGATCGGCCGGGCGTGTCGTGTGGGTCAATCAAAACGGCTGGATTCACTGTCGCCGCGAACAAGACGGCACTCCCGGTGGACGCCGAACGGTCGAGTTCGAACCGCGAAGCGAAACCGCGGGGATCTGGGACGGATACACCGACGGTTGGTTCGACGGACCGCACGTTCAATCGCTGCATCGCGACTCGGGGTACCGAACCGATGCCGTCAATCATACCGCGTCGAACTACCGGGCATCGCTCGCCAATCGGACTCTTAGCGGGATCCGGATTCCCGAATCCATCGTTGACGGCGTGATGGTCGACACGACGGTCAGCAGCGTGTCTCGCGTGGTCGCGTCGTGCGTGTCAGCGGGACTCGATCGTGAAGATCTGGCACGACTGCCTTTCGAAAACGAGACTGCTCACTACGCCGAGAACGGCTTTGCGGGTGAAGCGTACCGCGACCGTGATGAACGTCGTCGCCGTGAGTTGCGAAGCGAGTTGGCGGATGTCGAGGCGGAAATCGCCAAGTTGAATTCATATGAAGAACGTTACTGTGCCGAGCCTCAGCGTGACACGTCGGTTGATGCTGAAATCGCTAACCTGACACGCGAGCGTCAGGACACACTGCGGCGGCGTGACTCGCTCGTTGTCCGGCGAGAAGAGTCCATCCGTGCCCGCGGTCGCTACCACGCTCCCGTGGTTCCTTATGCGAGTTCGTGGGGACCGATCGACGCCCGCTATCCCGCCGCGTCGGCAGCCTCGTGGGAGGCGAACACGTCTCGTTTGCGTATCCTTCATCAGCGTGCCGATGTGCTGCGATCGCGTGCTGCTGAATTGCAACGCTGGATTGCCGAACTGGATTCGAAGTCGTTCGCGAATGCTTCGCTCGGGCATTCGCCCTATCGCAGCGGAGAGGTGCACTCGTTCGAATACCCGTTGCCTCGTCACTGGCAAGACACTTCGGCAGAACAATTGCAAAGCCGTATTCGTCAGGCCGATCGTGAGATCGTTTCGCTGCGACGTGTCTTGGGCGACGTGCGTGGTCTGCGTGATTTGTTGGCTTCGTCGGTTCGCCAAGACATTCCGTATGTGAATTCGTACGAATGGCTCGATGACTCTTGGATGCAAGGCCGTCGATACGACTACTTCGTTCGCGAGATCGACCGTTATCGCAGCGATCGTCCTTGGGGCGACTTCTACAACCGTGCCTACCAACCACTGCGTCCGGTTGATGATCTGGCGATGCGAGTTGAAGCGACGACTCGTCACCTCGATTGGTTGTTGTCCCGATTTGATGCATCTGGTTCGGCCGATGCGTCACGTTTGGATGAGCCCTACACATGGATTTACGAAAATCAACGCGGCGGTGTGATGGAAGAGTCGCTGCGTCGTGTTCGTTCGCAACTGCGTCAGCGTGACTACCTCAACGCGTCGAGTTTGGATGCCACGATTGCCGAGTTGACTCGTTCACTCGACTATCTGATGTCGCATCGGCATCGCGTGGTCGAAATGCTCGCATCGCGGCATAACAATTGGCAGCGAGATTTTGCGGGCGTCTCGAGTCGTGAACTCGATTGGTCAGCCGAACGACGGGCCGCCAACGAAGAACTCGCTGGAATTGAAAACGAATTGCGTCGTGTGTTGGATCAGACCGCGTCGCTGCGTCACTCGCAACGCCACCTTCCGATCGTCGATCCGGTTTATCCGATCGGGATGCGTGGAGCCGGTGTCGACTACACGGCAGCGGCACCTTACGGGGCTGTTGCGTCGGCTCAAGCGGATTCGTTGCGAACGGAGTCACTGCGTTCAGAGGTCTTCTCATTCGACGAGGAAATTGCTCGTTGCAATGAACGTTTGAGTGCACTCGATGTGCAGATCCGAACTTTGCGTGCTCGTCCCGTGCATGTGCGTGTTCCCAACGAAGAGCTCGCTCGTTTGAACCGTCGGCGCGATGAAATCGTTACTGAGTTGAACCGTTTCCGTCCGATCGCTCGTCGGGAATCGTCGCTCGCAGAATTGGCGAGTCGTTGGCTCGTTCGTCTGTCAGGCGGACGCCACCGCGTGATCCGGTGGACCGTGACGCCGGCCACGACGGATCCTTACACAACGCTCGAGGCGAATGGTCAGCACGCCGACTTCGTCGCGGACAACCGCACCGAAGGACGCCGCGTCGCCGTCGTTATCGATGACGTTGACGAACGAAACGTGACTGCGGCCACACGAGCGGTTGCTTGTTTGGCCGTTCGAATGGCCGCCGGCGAATTGCTCGGCCGGATGGGGCAGGCGATCCCGTTGGTCATGGAAACCCACTCGGAGCTGTTTGCCGGACGGGATGCCTACTCAATCGCTGGCAAGTATCACGCGACTGCACCGGAGGCGTATCAGCACTGGACGCGGGAAGGAATCTACGGCGACACTATCGCGTCGGCACTCGCGGACTATGCCGCGGCGGGCCGCCAGCTATTGGTTTTGACCGAGCATGCTCCACTCGCCGATGTACTGAAGCGATCGGGAGCACGCTCCTTCGCTCTACACACCCAACGCATTGTCCACCCGCACCGCCCGATGTGGCGAGATGGTGAACGGCATGATCGCTACACCGGACCGCACACGATCAACGTGGACGGTCTTCCGGCCAGCGGTCGGCGAAATGAAATGGATTGGACCGACGCTGGTTCGGCGAACCGCGAGTTTGATCGTGCTTGGCGAGAAACCGCCGGGTTGCGGGATGAGGCATCGTACTGTGCCACCGCGACGGATGCTCCTGCCGCAGGTGCAGCGTACCGTGACGGGTATTACTACGTCGATCAAAGTTCAACATACCCCGTAGCGAACGAGGTTGCCGAGACGCACAACGTTCAACCAGGAACGTTGGTTTCGCAAAGTCTCGCCTCGCGACATCACTCCGATGGTGAAGGCGAGAACGTCGACGTGCCGTTCTTTTTGGCCGTCGACAGCCCCATCGATGCTGCTCCTTCGATCGACGCGGTCGCCGCACAGCGTCTCCGCCGGATCGGAATTTCGCACATTACCCACCTGATGAACCAAGACAGCAACCGGCTCGCCGACACGCTCGGATTGGCCGGCGTGGACGCCAAGACGGTTCGTCGCTGGCAGGCTGAGTGCCGGTTGATGTGCCGCGTGCCACAGTTGCGTGGTTTCGATGCTCGGGTTCTCGTCGGCTGCGGAGTCACCGATCCCGCTCAATTGGCTGCGATTCATCCCACCGATCTGCTCGATCGCGTGAAGACTTTCCTCGCAACCGAACGCGGGCAACGGATTCTTCTTTCCGGGACGAGCTACGAGTTGTCGCGTATCACCAGTTGGATCGCATCGGCAAACCGCAGCGTCCACACTTACACACGATCGCGCACCGTTGACGGACGGCGTGTTCGCACCCGAGTGGTCCGCGAAGACGGCGATTTGACCTACGAAACCGTTAGCCAAAACGGATCCGGTAAACGTTATGTGGAAAACAACGACGTCTACCTGACTGATGACGATTTCGATCAGGAACGGTATGAAGTGGAAGTCGAGCGACGTGCCGATCGTCTCGCGAACGAAATTGACGAGTTGGCTCGCGAGTATGACGGCGACTACGATCGCAATTCACGCTCGAGTCGATCCGGTCGATCGAGCCTGTCGTCTTCATCGCGTTCGAGCAGCTCATCGCGGTCGTCGCGACGTAGTGGCGAGCGTGCCTCGCGATCGAGTCGTCAATCCGAACGAGGTCAATCCTCACGCAGTCGCAGTGAGCGAGATTCGGGACGCACCTATTCGGATCGTGACCGATCAAGCCGCAGCGAGCGGGAAGGACGCAGCGAACGGGAAGGACGAAGTGAACGTTCCAGCCGAGGTGAACGGGACAGCCGTTCGAGTCGTCGGAGCGAATCCAGCGGACGCGAATCGCGACGAAGCGAGGTTCGAACCCTCGCGTCAGATGGAAACCGAACGGATCGTGGAGCGAGCTATCGCAGTTCCTCGAGTGAGCGTGAGAGTTACCTCAGCAGTGCTCACGGAAGCGGCAGCGGAAGCGGCAGTGCACGGTCGAGTGAAACGACCGAATCGACTGAACGCGTGTTGAAGTTCTATCTCGAACGGTCCAGCGACGTTGTCGATGCACCTTCGATCGGACCGCGGATGGCGGAACGATTGAACAAGATCGGCATCTACACCGTGGATGACTTGTTGAAAGCCGACGCGGATGAAGTGGTCGCCGGATTGGCGCATCGCCGAGTTGATGCGTCGACCGTGATTGAATGGCAACAGCAAGCGACCCTTGTATGCCGCGTTCCGATGATGCGTGGCCACGACGCTCAGTTCCTCGTCGCGGCCGGCGTTACGACTGCCGAAGAACTCGCGGTGAGTGATCCGGTTTCGTTGTTCGCAATCGTGGAATCGATCGCACATTCGAGTGAAGGCAAACGTATCGCTCGCGGCGGCAAACTGCCTGACCTCGAAGAAGTCACCGAGTGGGTGGAATACGCCTCCGAGCATCGGCCACTCAAGGCCGCCTAGTTTCCGGCTGTCTTTGAAACAATCTCAACTCACGAGGCATTCGCTCAATCAGCGACTGCCTCGTCTGCGTTTGTCGCCGTAGGCGTTTTGCTTGTTAGATCGTTTTTCAGGATGAGGTCGCCAGTCTTTCGGTGGCCGGGATTCTGACGAATTCAGCTACGTGGATCGGACGCGTCCCGTTTCAGGATTTACAGAGGTAGCGAAACTCGCCGAGAGTTTCGGCAGGGGGTGGTGATCGCCGAAAGTCTTGGC